>NZ_CP123990.1:4822500-5151891 GCF_029919115.1 Variovorax paradoxus | reverse complement strand
CGGCGCTGCGGCAACAGCTGCAAGGCGCGGCGTTTCTGGTGGCGCAGTTCGAGACACCGATGCACCAGGTCGCCCGTGCCCTCACGGTGGCACACGATGCGGGCTGCAAGGTGCTGCTCAACCCGTCGCCGGTGCAGCCCATTGCCGAGCCGCTGTGGCCGCGCATCGACACGCTGGTCGTCAACGAAATCGAAGCCCAGGCACTCTGTGGACAGGCGGCCGACAGCCCCCAGGAAGCGGCACTGGCCGGCCAGGCCTTGCGTGCCAAGGGCGTCCGGCGCGTGGTCGTCACGCTTGGGGCACGCGGCGCTGTGGCCGTCGATGCCAACGGCGCCCGCCATCATTCCGCACCCAAGGTGCAGGCGATAGACACCACCGCGGCGGGCGACACCTTCCTGGGCGCGCTGGCGGTTGCGCTCGGCGAAGGCCAGTCATTCGACGACGCCGTACGCCTGGGCATTCGCGCCGCCGCGCTGTGCATTCAGCGGCCCGGCGCCCAACCTTCCATTCCGCAGCGCAGTGCCGTGCTGCAAAGCCCCATGCCCCCTGACTGGACCGCGCTGTGAAACGTACCGCCCTTCTCAACTCCGAACTGTCCCAGGTCATCGCCTCGCTGGGTCACGGCGACATGCTGGTGATCGGCGATGCGGGCCTTCCGATTCCGGATGGTCCGCGGCGCATCGATCTTGCGGTGACGCGCGGCGTGCCGCTGCTCACCGACGTGCTTCAAGCTGTTCTTTCAGAGATGCAGGTCGAGAGCGTGGTGGTGGCGGACGAAGCGCTGAACGGCGCCAAGGCCTTGCCCGCCTGGTATCCGCAGTCGCTCGGCATTGCGCCGCAAACCGTGTCGCACGAAGAGTTCAAGCGCCGCAGCGCAAAGGCTCGCGCCATTGTGCGCACGGGTGAATGCACGCCCTACGCCAACATCATTCTCATTGCTGGCGTCAGCTTCTGAGGCACGCCTCTCTTATTCGAACCGGTAGTTCGCGCCCACCGCCTGCCCCACCTTGAGCATGTGCTCCACGCCCTGCAGCACGATGCAGTTCATGCCGAAGGTGATCCGTCCGCCGACGCGCGCATCGGCGCGGTAGGTGCGCAGCATGTCGCCGACCTCGGGGCTGCTGACGCCCGTGGCCGGGTCGATGTCCGGAATCGGGCAGCGCGTGCATGGCTTCACGGGCTTGAGTTCGGCCTCGCCTTCGGCTGTTTCGATGTGCAGTGCGTCGACACGGTCTTCGTCGTGCGACTCGATGCCAGCCAGCACGATGTTGGGCCGGAAACGTTCGATGCCGACCGCATCGTGCCCCGCGGCAGCCAGCCGCTCGTTGAGTTCGGCCAGCGACCCCTCGCTGGCCACCAGCAGCGGATAGCCGTCGGCAAACTGGTTGGTCGCCTCGACGCCGTCCGTCCAATCCAGGCTTGACAGGCGCTTGTGCTCCGGATCGAAGCGCACCAGCCGCAGCTTCTGCGGCTTGCCCGGTTCGGAGAGAAAGTCGCTGAACCATTGCGCGGCGATATCGCCCATGTCGTAGGCGGCGACTTCGTCTTTCCAGACGCGCACGCGCACCGGCTTCTCGACCTTGTCGAACGCGAGATGCAGGGCCAGCATGCCCGGCGCCCGCAACACCACTTCCATCTGCTTCATCTGCGGCTTGATGAGCGCCATGCGCGGCAGCTGCCGCTGGGTGACGAACTCACCCTCTGCATCGACCACCATCCAGGCGCGGTCGAATTCGAGGCCGGTTTCGGTGAGCAACGCCTCGGGGAGCTCGACTCCCGCGCACGATTTGACGGGATAGACGAACAGGCGCGCAATGGTGGCTTGAAGATCGAAAGCGGACTGTGGCACGTGGGGTTCCTTGGAATTCGGCCGAGATTGTCCCGCATCGGCCATTTCCGGCGCCTCCCGGGGCCAGGCATAGTTCTTACAATGAGCCGATGGCCCTCCCCCCTGAAGTTTGCATACGCGGTGCCGGCATCGTCGGCCGGACGTTGGCCCTGTTGCTTGCGCGCGAGCGCGTGCGCGTTGCGCTGGTGGTTCCGCCCGCAGCGGCCGGCAAGGAAGATATCCGGGCCTACGCGCTCAACACCGCCTCCAGGAAGCTGCTCGAATCGCTGCGCGCCTGGCCCGACGCGGCCCATGCCACGCCGGTGCGCGAAATGCTCGTGAACGGCGACGAGGGCGGCCGCGTGCAGTTCAACGCGGTGCGGCAGAAAGTCGAGGCGCTGGCCTGGATCGTCGACGTGCCCGCGCTCGAAAAGCAGCTGGCGGACGCGGTTCGCTTCCAGCCCCAGGTCGAGGTGGTGGCCGAACCGGTCCCAGCCCCGCTCACGGTGGTGTGCGAAGGCAAGGCCAGCACAACGCGCGAAGCGCTCGGCGTGACCTACGCGGTGACACGCTATCCCCAACACGCAATCGCGGCGCGGCTCGAAGCGGCGGAGCCGCACGACGGCGTGGCGCGCCAGTGGTTCAACGACAGGGGCGAGATACTGGCGCTGTTGCCGATGGGCGGCGTGCATGGCCGTTCGCTTGCGCTCGTGTGGTCGGTCGACCAGCTTCGTGCGCCCGCGCTGCTTGCGCAGAGCACCGAAGAATTCAACGCCGCCGCGAACGAGGCCAGCCATGGCGCACTTGGCGCGCTGCAACTCACGAGCGAGCGCGCCGCGTGGCCGCTCGCACGCGCCATTGCCGACCGCTGGACCGGTTCCATGCCTGGCCAGGCGCAAGGCGCATCCGCTTCTTCCGCGCAATCCTGGGCGCTGGCGGGCGATGCTGCCCACACCGTGCACCCGCTTGCCGGCCAAGGCCTCAATCTCGGCCTGGCCGACGCGGCCATGCTGGCCGAGGTGATCAAGCAGCGCGAGTACTGGCGCAGCGTGGGCGATGCGCGCCTGCTGCGCCGCTACGAACGCGCCCGCCGCGCCGACGTGCTGCAGATGAGCCTTGCCACCGACGGCCTGCAGCAACTTTTTTCGCACAGCTTGGGCCCCCTGCCCGCGCTGCGCAACTGGGGCATGCGCGGCTTCGACCGCACGCGCCTCCTCAAGCACTGGATCGCCAACCAGGCGATGGGCTTGAAGGCATGAATCCATCGACCGGACTTTCAATGAAACTCGCACGCCACCTTCTTCTCGCCGCCTGCACGCTGGGTGCGGCTGTCACAGCCCTTGCCGGCGAGGCCGAGATTCGCAAGAACCTTCCGGCCCGCATTCCGCAGTTTCCGGCCATCGACGAAGTCACCAAGTCGCCTCTGCCGGGCCTGTATGAAGTGCGCGTGAACGGCTTCCAGATCTACTACACCGACGAGCAGGGCAACTACCTGCTGCAGGGCAACCTCATCGACGTGAACGCGCGCAAGAACCTGACCGAGGAGCGCATCGAGAAGCTCAGCCAGGTTTCGTTCGACAAGCTGCCCGTGAAGGACGCCATCAAGATCGTGCGCGGCAACGGCAAGCGCAAGCTCGCGGTGTTCGAAGACCCGAATTGCGGCTACTGCAAGCGGTTCGAGAAAGACATGAAGACGGTCGACAACGTGACCGTCTACCTGTTTCTCTATCCGGTGCTCGGTCCCGATTCGGCCACCAAGTCGCGTGACATCTGGTGCAGCAAGGACAAGGGCAAGGCGTGGGGCGACTGGATGGAAACCAGCACCAAGCCCGCCGCCGCGGCCAGCAGCTGCGATGTGACCGCATTGCAGCGCAACGTGGAATTCGGCCGCAAGTACAACATCACCGGCACGCCGACGCTGATCTTCGCCGACGGCACCCGCACGCCGGGCGCCATTCCGGCGGAGCAGGTCGAGAAGCAACTCACCGCGTCGTCCAACTGATGGGCACGCCGACCGTTTCCCGGCGCGCGGCAGCGGCTGCGCCGGCTGCCGCCGTGCGTTACCGCATCGAATGCGCAGACCTGCATGCGCACCTCTTCGCGGTGACCCTGACCATCGAAGCGCCTGCGGCGCAGCAGCGCGTGACGCTGCCGGTGTGGATTCCGGGCAGCTACCTGGTGCGCGAGTTTGCCAAGAACCTGCAGGGCCTGCGCGCCGTGCAAGGGCGCCGCAAGCCGGTGCTGACGCAGCTCGACAAATGCAGCTGGCAGATCGATTGCGTGCCGGGCCAGCCGCTGGTGCTGCACTACCAGGTGTGCGCCTACGACAACTCGGTGCGCACCGCCTGGCTCGACGCCGAGCGCGGCTTCTTCAACGGCACCAGCCTGTGCCTGCGGGCCGAGGGCCAGACCGATGCGCCGCATGCGCTGGACATCGTTGCGCCTGCGCTTTCACCAGGCGATGCGCGCTGGTCGTGCGCCACCGCGCTTGTTCCGTCGAAGACCGACAAGCATGGCTTCGGCAGCTACCTGGCCGCTGGCTATGACGAGCTGGCCGACAGCCCTGTCGAAATGGGCGCCTTCTGGAGCGCGGAGTTCGAAGCCTGCGGCGTGCCGCACCGCTTCGTCATCGCGGGTGCCGCAGCCTCGTTCGACGGCGAGCGGCTGATTGCCGATACACAAGCCATCTGCGAGGCCGAGATCCGCTTCTGGCATGGCGACAAGGCCGGCAAGCGCGGCGGGCCCAAGCTGCCGATCGACCGCTACGTGTTCATGCTCAATGCGGTGGACGACGGCTACGGCGGACTCGAGCACCGGCATTCCACCGCGCTGATCTGCAACCGGCGCGACCTGCCCCAGCGCAACGCCAAGAAGCAGCCCGAGGGCTACACCACGCTGATGGGGCTTATCAGTCACGAGTACTTCCACACCTGGAACGTCAAGCGCATGCGCCCGGCGGAGTTCGCGCATTACGACTACGGCCGCGAAAACTACACGCAGCTGCTCTGGTTCTTCGAGGGCTTTACCAGCTACTACGACGACCTGCTGCTGCGCCGCGCGGGCCGCATCGACGACGCCGGCTACCTGCGCCTGCTCAACAAGACCATCAACCAGGTGCTGCAAACGCCGGGCCGGCTGGTCCAGCCGGTGGCCGACGCAAGCTTCGACGCCTGGATCAAGTACTACCGGCAGGACGAGCAAACGCCCAACAGCACCGTCAGCTACTACACCAAGGGCGCGCTGGTGGCGCTGTGCTTCGACCTCACGCTGCGGCGCGAAGGCAAGGGCACGCTCGACGACGTAATGCGCCACCTGTGGGTGCAAAGCGGCGGCGGTCCGATCAGCGAAGCCGATTTCACCGCTGCGCTCGAAGCCGTGGGCGGCCGTTCTTACGCGGCGGAACTTGCGCAGTGGGTGCATTCCACCGACGAGCTGCCGCTTTCAGACTTGCTGCGCGCGCATGGCGTTGCGGCACTCGACGATCCGTCGCAGCCGGCACAGGCACTGGGCCTGCGCGTGGCGGAAGCCAACGGCAGCGTTCAGGTCAAGGTGGTGCTGCGCGGCGGCGCTGCTGAAAAGGCCGGCTTCTCGGCCAATGACGAATGGATCGGCATCGAGCTGCCGGCCGTCGGCAAGAAGGGACAGCAGCGGCCCGAGCAGGCCTGGCGCATTACCAAGCTCGAGGACCTGGCACTTTATTTAGGCGATGCCACGCGCTTTACCGCGCTGGTGGCGCGCGACCGCAAGCTGCTGAGGCTGCCGCTGGTGCGGCCGGAAGGTGCCACCACGTGGCGGCTGTTCCTGCACGATGCGGCGAAAGTGGCGGCCTGGCTCGCGCCCGCACGGCGCTGAGCCGAGGCGGTCGCTGAACTACGGCCGACGCTCGCTCTGCGCGGCGGGCTCGCCGGCCGGCTGCTGCCGCACGAACTGGATCGGCTGGGGCCCGCCCACCAGCACGCAGGGCTTGCCGGTTCGCCGGCAATGGTCTTGCACGCGCCAGTACGCACCGTGGCTCACGCAGCCGGTCTGGCAAATCACCAGGTCGGCGGCGCGCAGGCCGGCCTCGAGCGCGGGGTCGTCGACGTCGTCTCCGCCGTCATGGTGCAGATAGCGGCCGCCGGCAATCTCCACCAGTTGCCGTGCGAGCGATGGCGCTTCTTCTCCGCGGCCCACGCACAGCACCGCTTTCTCGCGAAGATCGGCAGGCGCGCCGTGAGATGGCGTGATGCGGCGCCGGCTTGCCGGCGCCAGCAGCGCGTCAAGGCGCTTCGGCAATGCGTTGCCAACGGCAGCGCGTGCCGCGAGTTCTTCGCGCACGATGGCAATGGCCGAATCGCGCGCCACCAGTGCACCACGCAGCCGCACGACCCGCGCTTCGAGCCGTTCGATCATTGCGGCCTGCTCGGCCAGGAGGCGCGAGCAGCGCTCCTGTACGCGCGCATACGCCCGCAGCAACACGGCATGTTCGTGCTCTTTCGCCAGGTCTTGCTCTTGCCTTTGCTCTTGCATCGGGAACTCCATGGTGGCGATTCTAGATGAGAATAATTCTCAACTAAAGTCTTACCTGGCGCAGCAAGGGAGGCCTGCGCTGGATGCTGGGTATAGTGAAGCGAGGCGTTTTTTCTTTCCCCCGGAGACACCATGAGCTACGAAAACATCGAAGTGCGGACCGAAGCAGGCAAGGTCGGCATCATCACCCTCAACCGTCCCAAGGCGCTCAATGCGCTCAACGACGCGCTGATGACTGAATTGGGCACCGCCCTCAAGGCCTTCGATGCCGACGACGCCATCGGCTGCATCATCCTGACGGGCAGCGAACGCGCCTTTGCGGCCGGCGCCGACATTGCGGCGATGGCCAAGTACAGCTTCATCGACACGTACAAGGGCGACTACATCACGCGCAACTGGGAAACCATCCGCTCGATCCGCAAGCCGGTGATCGCGGCCGTGAGCGGCTTTGCGCTTGGCGGCGGCTGCGAGCTCGCGATGATGTGCGACTTCATCATTGCGGCCGACAACGCCAAGTTCGGCCAGCCCGAAATCAAGATCGGCGTGATCCCCGGCGCCGGCGGCACGCAGCGCCTGCCGCGCGCAGTGGGCAAGAGCAAGGCGATGGACATGGCGCTCACCGCCCGCATGATGGACGCGGCGGAAGCCGAGCGCGCGGGCCTCGTGAGCCGCGTGGTGCCTTACGAAAAGCTGGCCGACGAGGCGCTGGGCGCCGCGCTGGTCATTGCGGGCTACTCGCAGATCGCGGTGATGGCGGCCAAGGAGTCGGTCAACCGCGCTTTCGAAAGCGGCCTGTCCGATGGCGTGATGTTCGAACGCCGGCTGTTCCACGCGCTGTTTGCCACGGCTGACCAGAAGGAAGGCATGGACGCCTTCCTCAACAAGCGCCAGCCCGATTTCAAGAACGCCTGACGGCAACAGCGCTGCGGCGCTCTCCAGATTGCTATTGCCGCGTGAGCAGCGCCCGCAGCGCGGCGAGCGCCGATGCCGGCGGCGTGCCCACCAAGGGACGCCCGCCCGCTTGTTGGGGCGTCCATCGCACCTGGTCGCCCGCAATCTCGAGCACGGCCAGCAGCGCCGTGCCGCTGTAGAGCTCCAGGCGCGCTTCAACCGGCGCGGCCAGGTCGCTGCCGGTAAGCGTGGCCGAACGAGCCACCGTGTTCACCGACGCGGCCAATCCCTCGATGTCGCCACGCGCGTGGCGCACGGCTTGCCCCGCCCGCACGTAGTTGAAGGACGTCCAGTTGTCCAACGCCGAGAACGGCGATGTATCGCCCTGCGGGCTTGCGGCCCCGGCGGTGGCTGCCGCGCGCGGAGCGGGTGCCGGGCGCAATGCGCCGGAAGGCTGGGCATCGGCATTGCGCTGTGCGGACAATGCCGGCGCAATTTCCGTCCGCTCGCGCTGCATCGGCGGTGGCGCTGCCGCGGCCACGGGCGCGGCCGTGCTTCGATCTTCGGTGCGCGGGAATGCCCGCGGCTCGGCTGCCGATTGCTCCGCAATCGACGGCGCAGGCATCACCTTCGATGCCGCAGCGGCAGGGGCCGGCGGCGGGAAGGGTACGGCGGCAGGCTCCGGTGCAGGTGCAGGTGCAGGTGCAGGTGCAGGTGTCGGTGCGGACGGCGGCGCGGCGAGTACGGGTGCCGGAGGCGCCTCCGACGTCTTCCTGTCAATGTCCGGCGCGGTCGCGGCCTGTTTGCCGGAGGATGCCGGCGCGGGCCGGCGCAAGGCATCGGCCCTGCTCCGGGCCAACTCCTCATTCGCCGTATCGCGCGCAGCTTCTGTGGCCTGCGGAGCTGGTTGGACGGGTGCCGCTTCCTGCGGTGCGGGTACAGCGGCACCGCCCACCTGCGCCTCGCCATCGAGCCGCGCATCAGGCACCGGCTCGCGATACCAGAGCACGGTCACGAAAGTGGCCACGAGCACGGTTGCAAAAGCCGCATTCCAGGGCATGCGGGAACGCGCATTTCCTTCGCCGAACAAGCGGCGCCACCAGGGCGCGGCGCCCCCGGCTTCGGACGGGGGGACCGGATTGGAAACAGGCGTCAGGTTATGCGCCATCTTCCGGATCGCGTCCCGGGTGCGCGGATCGGGCAGCGCTTCGTTGTCCGGCGCATGGTCCAGCGCGCGGCGCAATACGAGGTCGTGCAATGCGCCGTCATCATCGCCGTTGAAACCGCCGCCGTTCTTGCCGCCGGTGTTCATGCGCGCTGCTCCAGCACCGCCAAGTAGCGCTCCATGCAGCCACGCAGTTTCTGCAGCCCGTAGCGAAGGCGGCTGCGCACGGTCTCGAAACCGATTTCCAGGCTGGCCGCGAGCGCCTCGACCGTCAGCCCGTCTTCATGGTGCAGCAGGAATGCGGCGCGCTGCTCGGGCGGCAGTTCGTCGAGGCAGGCCAGCAACCGGCGGCCGGCGGCGCGCCAGAACGCGAGTTCTTCGGCCGAGGGATGCGCGGCGGCATCGACCGCGCCGCGCACACCGCGGTCGAGCGTGGGCACGGCGTCGTCGCCCTCGTCCGGATGAGCGTCGAGCGCCACCTCGCGGCCGCTCACGCGCAGCCGGTCCATGGCCAGGTTGTGCGCGATGGTGAAGGCCCATGTGCGCCAGGCGGCGCCTTGCGGCGAAAAACTGTCGCGCGCGGAAATGATGCGCACCCAGGTGTCCTGAAACACTTCGTCGGCCTGCGCCGCCAGCCGCGCGCCCAGCAGCCGCTTGACGAAGCGGAACAGCCCGCCTTCGTGGCGTGCATAGAGCACATCGAACGCGGCGCCGTCGCCGCGCGCGTAGGCCAGCATCAACTGATCGTCGGGCATGGCGTCGCGCTCGGTGGCGGCTTTGGCGGAAGGGGCGCGGGGGAGCGCGGACATCGGAGGATTCTCACCCGGGCTTGTACGGGCGGCGGGCGGCTTCGGGGTTGGTCCTTGCAAAAAAGACACCTCCTGGGCGCACCGGGTCTTGATTGAAGCCCCGCAGCCTGCGCTATAATCTTGGGCTCGGCACAAAACTGCGCCGAACGGCTCTTTAGCTCAGTCGGTTAGAGCGATGGAATCATAATCCACAGGTCCGCGGTTCGAATCCGTGAAGAGCCACCAAGATCATTAAAAGCCTTGCAAGTCAACGACTTGCAAGGCTTTTTTGTTTTCCGCGGCTCGCAAGTTTGGCTCTTTTCGACGCTGTTTTTTCCACTGCCGGCCCCGGTGCCCGTTCAACGGGCAATGTGGTGCAAACCCGCGCCAGTGCTTGCTCCGGCGACCCGGGTCCTCAGACAACCCACAGAGTTGTGCACAGAAAAGCGGGACAAGTCATCCGTTTGACTTAACTGAAACGTAGCGCCACCCCGGCTCAGCCTGCCTTGCGGAAAGTGAGATTGATGCGCCGGCTGCCCAGCAGCGCATGCGGCCGGTCTTCGAGCGGCAGCACGCCGTGATAGCGCAGCCGGTCCGGCCCGCCCCACACGACGACATCGCCATGACCGAGCGGAACGCGAGCGGCCTTGTCGCCGCGCGCGAGCCCGCCAAACAGGAATGTGGCCGGCATGCCGAGCGAAACCGAGACGATGGGCGCGCCGTAGTCGCGCTCATCCTTGTCCTGGTGCAGCGACAGCCGCGTGCCGGGCTCGTAGCGATTGACCAGGCAGGCGTCCGGCGCAAACCCTTCGTACCCGGCTTCGGCCGCGGCCGTTTGCGCCAAGCGCTCGAACACCGCGGGCATCGGCGGCCATGGCCGGCCGGTTTCGGGATCGAGTTCGCCGTAGCGGTAGCCGCGCCGGTCCGAGATCCAGCCGAGGCGGCCACAGTTGGTCATTGCCACCGACATGGTGAGACCGCCCGGAGTCACGAGGTGCCGGAAGGCGGCGCGCTGTTCGACCTCATTCAATGCGGGCAGGAGTTCGTTCACGAAGGGCAGCGCGAAGCCACGCAGCACCCACGCGCCCGGGCCGATCGCCTCGTTGCGGCGCGGCAGTTCTGCGTCGGAGAAAAGATCGAGCGTCACGAAGCGATTTTCTCGTGCCCGGGGCCGCGGGCCGCTGTCTTTGCCACCAAGCGCCCGAGCGTCTGCATCGCCTTTTCCGCCTGCCCGTCCCATGCATGTCCGTAGTTCAACCGCAGGCAATGGGAGAAGCCTCGCGTCGCCGAAAAGATCGGCCCGGGCGCGACGCTGATCCCGAGTTCCAGCGCCTGCCGGTGGATATCGAGCGCATTCACGTGCGCAGGCAATTCGACCCACATGAAGTACCCGCCAAGCGGCCGCGTGGCGCGCGTACCTTCCGGAAAGTAATGGCCCACGGCTTGCGCAAAGCTCGCCTGTTGAACGGCCAGCGTCTGGCGCAGCTTGCGCAGGTGCTTGTCGAGGCCGCCCTTCTCCAGATAGCCTGCCAGCGCGAGTTGCGCGGGCACCGAAGTGCTCAGTGTGGTGGTCAGCTTCAGCCGCGCCACGGACCGCGCGAAGCGCCCCGCCGATGCCCACCCGATGCGATAGCCCGGCGCCAGGCACTTCGAGAATGAAGAGCAATGAAGCACGAGGCCCTGCGTGTCGAAGGCCTTGGCCGGAGCCGGGCGCCGGTCGCCGAAATAGAGCTCGGCGTATACGTCGTCCTCGATCAGCGGCAGCGCGTGCCGGGCGAGCAGATCCACCAGGGCTTTCTTCTTCGCATCGGGCATGAGGCTGCCGAGCGGATTCTGGAAGGTGGTCATCAACCAGCAGGCCTTGGGCTGGTGAGCCGCAATGGCAAGCTCCAGCGCCTCGAGGTCGATGCCTTCGCCAGGATGCGTTGGCACCTCGATTGCACGCAGGCCCATGCGCTCCAGCGCCTGCAGTGCCGCATAGAAGGTCGGCGATTCGACGATCAGCGAATCGCCGGGCCGGGTGACCGCCGCAAGGCACAGGTTGAGCGCCTCCAGCGCGCCGTTGGTGACGACGATTTCATCGGCCGGCACCTGCATGCCGTCGCCCAGGTAGCGCAGCGCAATCTGCCGGCGCAGCGCCGCGCTGCCGGGCGTGAGGTCGTCCACCGTGCTCCACGGGTCGAGCGACTTGGCGCTGGCGGCCATGAACTGCCCCAGCCGCGCGAGCGGGAACAGCAGCGGGCTTGGAAACGCCGAGCCGAAGGGCACCACCTTGCGCGACATGCTGGCCTCGAGAATGTCGAACACGTGGCCGCTCACGTCGAGCGACTTCGGCCCTTCGGCCGGGCGCGAGGTGAGGTTGGCTTCGGGCAGGGCATCGCGCAGCCCGCCGGCCGTGACGCCCTTCGGCCGGGCGCGAGGTGAGGTTGGCTTCGGGCAGGGCATCGCGCAGCCCGCCGGCCGTGACGTAGTAGCCCGAACGGTCCCGCGCGCGTACCAGCCCGCGAGCCTCCAGCAGGTAATACGCCTGGAACACGGTGGACGCGCTCACACCTCGGCTCTCGCCGGTCTGCCGCACCGAAGGCAGGCGGTCGCCGGTCTTCAGCGTGCCCTGGCGGATCGATGTCTCGATGTCGGCGGCAAGGGCTTCGTAGCGCTTCATCGCGGGCCTGCTTTCATCTGGATGACTTTATCTGCACTGGTGATTTGATCCTGAACTGCATCTGTTTTTTTGCGTGCGGTTGCGGCACAGTCGGTGCATGGTCAATCTCATGCGCGCGGTACGCGCTGTTCTCTGGAGTTTCATCGGGCTGAGCGGCCGCCGTGCGGATGCCGACCGGCGCACCGAGCAGGTCGGGGTGCTGCCGCTGATCGGCGTCGCGCTGGTCACGGTGCTGCTGCTCATTGCGGGGCTGCTGGCGCTTGCGCACTTTGCGGCCGGCACGTGATGAAGGCCGTCCGCCACTTCTTCAGAGGCCTTGCAGGAATCGCATTGCTGTTGCTGCTCGGCGGCCACGGGGCTGCCATGGCGGCCAGCGGCATCGAGCAGCGCGTGGCCGCCTGCATTGCCTGCCACGGGCGCGAAGGCGCCACCACCAATGCCGGCTACTTTCCGCGCCTGTCCGGCAAGCCCGCCGGGTACCTGTTCAACCAGTTGCGGAGCTTTCGCGACGGCCGGCGCTTCAATGCCGACATGACCTACATGGTGCAGCACCTCTCCGATGCGTACCTGATGGAAATGGCCGAATACTTTGCGGGCCTGGACCTGCCCTATCCGCCCGTTTCGAACGCGAGCGATGCAACGCCCACGCAGCTGGCGCGCGGCCGCCAGTTGGCGCTCGAAGGCGATGCGGCGCGCCGCATTCCCGCCTGCGTGCAATGCCACGGCGCAGCGCTCACCGGCGTGCAACCGGCCATTCCCGGGCTGCTCGGGCTGCCGCGGCTCTACGTGTCGTCGCAGCTCGGCGCTTGGCTTACCAACGAGCGTCATGCGCTCGCGCCCGACTGCATGGCCGAGATCGGCCGCCGCATGACCACCGCCGACATCAACGCCGTGGCCAGTTGGCTCGCAGTGCAGCCCATGCCGGCCGATCCGAAGCCCGCCTCGTCCTTGCCCGCACCGCCGCCGATGGCGTGCGGCGGCATGCCGAAGTGAGGCGGCGATGAAGAAGATGAAATATCTCGGCTGGACGCTGCTGGCTGTGGTGCTGCTGCTGGGCGGCGCGGCCGGCGGCATCGTGGCGCTGAACCTGCGCGGCGAAGACCCGCTGCCGGAGCAGGCCGAGGCCTTCAACGCCACGCCCCAGCAGGTCGAGCGCGGTCGTTATCTTGCGCTGGCCGGCAACTGCGCCGGTTGCCACACCACGCGCGGCGGCCAGCCCTACGCGGGCGGCCTGCCGATCAAAACGCCTTTCGGCACCGTGTATTCGAGCAACCTGACGCCGGACGAAAAATCCGGCATCGGCAGCTGGAGCAGCGCCCACTTCTGGCGCGCAATGCACAACGGCCGCAGCAAGGATGGCCGGCTGCTGTATCCCGCGTTCCCTTACCCCAACTTCACGCAGGTCACGCGCGAAGATTCGGACGCCATCTATGCCTACCTGCGCAGCCTGCCACCCGCGCCGGCGCCCAACCTGGCGCACCGGCTGCGGTTTCCCTACGACACGCAGGCCGCGCTGGCAGTGTGGCGGGCTCTTTCCTTCAAGCCCGAGACCTTCGTCGCCAACGCAGGCAAGCCCGCGGAATGGAACCGCGGCGCGTACCTTGTCGGCGGGCTGGGCCACTGCATCGCCTGCCACGGCCCCCGCGATTCGCTGGGCGCCACGCAGACCCAGCTCGGCCTTTCGGGCGGGCTGATCGCGGCAGAGAACTGGTATGCGCCGTCGCTTGCCGATCCGCACGAAGCGGGCGTGGCCGACTGGCCCACGGCGGAAGTGGTCGCGCTGCTCAAGAGCGGCATCGCACCGCGCGGCTCCGTCATGGGGCCGATGGCCGACGTGGTGTTTCGCAGCACCCAATACCTGAGCGATGCCGACCTGGCCGCGATGGCGAGCTACCTGAAAGACCTGCCCGGCGCGCCGGCTGCAACTGCCGCCCCCGCGCAACCTGCCGCCGTCCTGCGCCGGGACGCCGGCACCATGGCGCGAGGCGCGAAGATCTACGATCAGCGCTGCGCCTATTGCCATGGCGACCAGGGCCAGGGAGTGCCAGGGGCGTTTCCGCCGCTGGCAGGGAACCGCGCCGTGAACATGGCGCAGACGGCGAACCTGATCCAGGTGATCGCGCACGGTGGCTACCTGCCCGCCACCGAAGGCAATCCGCGCCCCTACGGCATGCCGCCGTTCGGACACCTGCTGGACGCGGGCGACGTGGCCGCGGTGCTCGCCTTCGTCCGCGGCTCATGGGGCAACGACAGCCCGCCCGTGACACAGCTCGACACGATGCGGCGCTGAGCTGGCGCTCCAGGGCACTCGATGCGCTGTGGAAACGCCCCGCTTTATGAACTCTTTTGTTTTCATTCGGGATTGCCCGAGGCGCTTTCTCCCGCGTTTACTGTTCCAATTCGTTACGGGAGTTGTTCTTAGGTGCCCCAGAACGCGCCGCTCGAAGGAGAGCAACCTTGAGCCTTGTCGCCACGAATTTCTCGCACGCCAGCGTCGAGCGGCTGTGCGACTACGAACTGCCAGACCCGCAGGCACAAGCCGCCCCAACGGCCGACCCGCTACCGGAACCCACGGGCGCAGAAAATCTTGCGCTCGCCTGGTGGCTTTGGGCCGATGAAGTGGGCAAGTCCATGCTGCGGCACTACGACAGCTGGCGCGAACAGCACCTCGGCCAGTCGCCGCATCGGCCTGGAGCCGGCCAGTAGCCGCTGAGCCGCCCCTTGTTCAGGCCGCGACGGGCTCGCGCTGCGCGCCGGCCTTCGCGTTCACCGGCATGTGCCGGGCCCAGTCGATGATCTCCAGCGTGCCGTCGGCATGCTCGGCCAGGGCCGTGAGGCTTTCGACCCAGTCGCCGTCGTTGCAATAGAGGATGCCGTCGATGTCGCGCATTTCGGCGTGGTGGATGTGGCCGCAGACCACGCCCTGCACCCCGCGCTTGCGAGCCTCGCGCGCCACCGCGTTCTCGAAGTCGCCCACGTAGCTCACGGCACGCTTGACCTTGCCCTTGAGATACTTGGAAAGCGACCAGTAGGGCAGCCCCATGCGCGCGCGCAGCGAGTTGAGGTGCCGGTTGAGCTTGAGCGTGAACTCGTAGAGCGAATCGCCCACATGCGCGAGCCACTTGGCGCACTGGATCACGCCGTCGAACAGGTCGCCGTGAATGATCCAGAGCTTGCGGCCGTCCGCCGTCTCATGAATCCATTCCTCCGCCACGTCGATACCGCCGAAATTGTGGTGCAGGTACTTGCGCGCAAACTCGTCGTGATTGCCCGGAATGAAGATCACGCGGGTGCCCTTGCGCGCCTTGCGCAGCAGCTTCTGGATCACGTCGTTGTGCGCCTGCGGCCAGTACCAGTGCCGCTTGAGTTGCCAGCCGTCGATGATGTCGCCGACCAGGAACAGGGTTTCGCACTCGGTGTGCTTCAAAAAGTCGAGCAGCGCACGGGCCTGGCAGCCGGGCGTGCCCAGGTGCAGATCGGAGATCCAGAGGGTGCGATAGCGCAGCGGCGGGCGCGCAAGATCGTCGTCCTCCGGCTCGGGGGTCCGGGTCGCGGTGTCGCGCCATGCGCGGAGGAAAGCATCGTCGCGTTGCATGGACGGGTAGGCTCCCACCGCCGCGTGACGGCGCGATGGCTTTCCCGTGACACTCCGGTGACGCGTGGTCAGGACGCCACGCGCCGCAGTCGGCTCAAGTTGTGCAGCGCTGGATTTCCACCGTCGAGTGGCGGATTTCCTCGTGCATCGAGAAGCAGGCGCGCACCTCGTCGGCCGAGAGCGTGGGGGAATGCGTCACCACGGTGAGCGCACAGGCATAGGCCTCGCGCCCCACGCGCCACACATGCAGGTCGACCACGCGCGTTTCCGAATCGGCCAGCATGGTTTCCACGCCTTCGCGAATCTCGGCCGTGACGGGATGGTCCATCTCGCGATCGAGCAGCACGCGGCCGGTTTCCTTCAGCAGGCCCTTGGCCCAGACCGACACCAGCACCGCGCCGACGATACCCATCATCGGGTCGAGCCAGGCCCAGCCGAAGAACCAGCCGCCCAGCAGCGCCGCGATGGCGAGCACGGAGGTGGCGGCGTCGGCCACCACGTGCAGGTAGGCCGAGCGCAGGTTCAGGTCGTGGCCGTGAGAACCGTGTGCATGGCCGTGCGAGTGGCCATGATCGTCGTGATGGTGCGCATGTCCGTGGTCATGGTCGTGCCCATGCCCGTGGTGGTGAGCCGATCCGAGCAGCCGCGCACAGACCAGGTTGACCACCAGCCCCAGCACAGCCACAGCCACCGCTTCGCGGTAGTGGATGGCCGAAGGCGAGAGAAGCCGTTCGATGGAGCCCACCACCATCAGCGCCGCAACGCCGAGCAGCATCAGCGCGCTCGCAAAGCCGCCCAGCACCTCGATCTTCCAAGTGCCGAAAGCAAAGCGCGGATCGTTCGCGTAGCGCCGCGCCGCCGCATAGGCAAAGGCGCTCAGGCCGATGGCCAGCGCATGTGAGCTCATGTGCCAGCCGTCGGCCAGCAGCGCCATGGAGTTGAACCACCAGCCGGCGCCGATCTCGACCACCATCGCGGCGACGGTGATCCACATCACGAGGCGGGTGCTGCGCTCGGCCGATTCGTTGCCTGCGCCGAAATGATGGTCGTGCTGCCAGGCACTCAGGTCATGGGTATGCATGGATAAAAATCAGATTCCGAAAAGGTCTTGTCCGTCCGAGCGGCTCGAAGGCGGCGTCACGCCCAGGTGGCGGTAGGCCGCCAGCGTGGCGATGCGTCCGCGCGGAGTGCGCTGGAGGTAGCCCTGTTGAATGAGGTAGGGCTCGATCACGTCCTCGATGGTGTCCCGCTCCTCGCCGATGCTGGCCGCCACGTTGTCAAGGCCCACCGGGCCGCCGTCGAAACGGTGGATCACAGCCTCGAGCAGCTTGCGGTCCATCAGGTCGAAGCCCTGCGGATCGACGTCGAGCATGGCGAGGGCCTTGTGCGCAATCTCTTCGGTGATGCGGCCGTTGCCCTTTACCTCGGCGTAGTCGCGCACGCGCCGCAGCAGGCGGTTGGCAATGCGGGGCGTACCGCGTGAACGGCGCGCAATCTCGAAGCCGCCGGCTTCGTCCGTTTCGACCTTGAGAAGCCCGGCGCTGCGCCGCACGATGAGCGCCAGCTCCTCGGGCGTGTAGAACTCCAGCCGCGCGACGATGCCGAAGCGGTCGCGCAATGGGTTGGTGAGCATGCCGGCACGCGTGGTGGCGCCCACCAGCGTGAAGGGCTGCAGGTCGAGCTTGATGCTGCGCGCCGCGGGGCCTTCGCCGATCATGATGTCGATCTGGTAGTCCTCCAGCGCGGGGTAGAGGATTTCCTCGACCACCGGGCTCAGGCGGTGGATCTCGTCGATGAAGAGCACGTCGTTCGGCTCGAGATTGGTCAACAGCGCGGCAAGGTCCTTGGGCTTCTCGAGCACCGGGCCGGAGGTCTGGCGCAGGTTCACGCCCAGTTCGGCCGCAATGATGTGCGACAGCGTGGTCTTGCCGAGGCCGGGGGGGCCGAACAGCAGCACGTGGTCGAGCGCCTCCTTGCGCTTGCGCGCCGCGCCAATGAAGATTTCGAGCTGCTCGCGCACCTTGGCTTGGCCGACGTATTCGTCGAGCAGCTTGGGGCGCAGCGCCCGCTCTATCGCCTCTTCCTGGGGCGACGCGGGGGCGGCGGACACCACGCGAGGAGGAGCGGGCGCGAAGTCGTCGGTCTGAATGGTCATTTGAGGGGTCTTCGGCTTGAGTTTAGTGCCTGCCACACTGGCAGAATGCTCCGGCCATATAACAAACGAGGGGAAGCCAAGGGTGTCGATCTACGAACTGAAGCCTCGGTTCCAGGCGCTGCTGCGGCCGCTCGTCGGCCGGCTGCACGCCATGGGCATCACCGCCAACCAGGTCACGCTGGCCGCGTGCGTGGTTTCGGTGGCCATCGGGCTCTGGCTTTTCTTTGCGGCGCCGTCGCTCGCGGCCTTTGCGCTCATACCGGCCTGGATGTTCGTGCGCATGGCTTTCAACGCCATCGACGGCATGCTGGCGCGCGAGCACGGGCAGCAGAGCAAGCTCGGCGCTTTCCTCAACGAACTGACCGACGTGGTCTCCGATGCTGCGCTCTACCTGCCGTTTGCGCTGGTTCAGCCGTTCAGCCCGTTCTGGGTCGGCGCCGTGATCATGCTCGCCGGACTGAGCGAGTTTGCCGGCGCACTTGGCCCCACGGTGGGCGCCTCCCGCCGCTACGACGGCCCGCTCGGCAAGAGCGACCGCGCCTTCGTGTTCGGGGCGCTCGGCCTTTATGTGGCGCTGGGCTGGCCCCTGCCGGGCTGGACCGCCTGGCTGATGCCGCTTATCGCAGTGCTGGTCGCCTGGACAGTGGCCAACCGCGTGCGGCGCGCGCTGGCCGAAGCCGCATGAACCCATGCATAACAAACAAAAGAACAGCGATCTGGATTCAATGACCGATACCGATACCAACACCCACCAACGCACGGCGCAAGAGCGCCAGTTCCGCACGCACGACGGCGAATCGCTCTTCTACCGGCATTGGCCGGCCACGGGCGCAGCGCGCCGCGGCGCCATCGTGCTGTTTCACCGCGGGCACGAGCACGGCGCGCGCATGGCGCACCTGGTCGACGAACTCAACCTGCCCGACTTCGACTTTTTTGCCTGGGACGCGCGCGGCCACGGCCGCTCGCCGGGCCAGCGCGGCTACAGCCCGAGCTTTGCCACGTCGGTGCGCGACGTGCAGACCTTCGTCCAGCACATCGGCAGCGCGCATGGCGTGGCCGAGCAGGACATCCACGTTGTTGCGCAGAGCGTGGGGGCCGTGCTGGTCTCCACCTGGGCGCACGACTACGCGCCCAAGGTGCGCGGGCTCACGCTGGCCTCGCCGGCCTTCAAGGTCAAGCTCTACGTGCCTTTTGCGCGCGCCGGGCTGGGCCTGATGCACAAGCTGCGCGGCCTGTTCTTCGTCAACAGCTATGTGAAGGCGAAGTTCCTCACGCACGACCGGGAGCGCATTGCGAGCTACGAGAGCGATCCGCTGATCTCGCGGCCCATCGCCGTCAACATCCTGCTGGGCCTCTACGAAGCCGCCGACCGCGTGGTGGCCGATGCCAACGCCATCACGCTGCCGGTTCAGCTGCTGATCTCGGGCGCCGACTGGGTGGTGCACCACAAGCCGCAGCACCAGTTCTTCGAGCGGCTGGGCAGTGCCATCAAGACCAAGCTGGAACTGCCGGGCTTCTTTCACGACACGCTGGGCGAGAAGGACCGCGCACCGGCGGTGCAGGCCATCCGCGAGTTCGTCCTGCAGCTGTTCGAGGAGCCGCCGGCACCGGTCGACCTGCGCGCCGCACACCTGAGCGGCAACACGGCCGACGAGTCGCGCGCGCTGGCCGAGCCATTGGCGACGCTGTCTCCGCGCGGCGCCTACTGGGGACTGACGCGCGCCGGGCTGCGCTTTGGCGGCACTCTTTCGCGCGGCGTGAAGCTGGGGCACGACACCGGCTTCGATTCGGGCAGCACGCTCGACTACGTCTACCGCAATCATCCGGAAGGCAAGGGGCCGCTCGGCCGCTCCATCGACAAGACCTACCTGAACTCGATCGGCTGGCGCGGCATCCGGCAGCGCAAGATCCATGTCGAGGAGTTGATCCGCATTGCGATGGAGCGGCTGGCCGAAATGCATCGCGAGGTGCGCGTGATGGACATCGCAGCGGGCCATGGCCGCTATGTGCTCGACGCGGTGGCTGCAAGCCCTGTGAAGGCCAGCTCGATCCTGCTGCGCGACTACAGCGACATCAACGTGCGCGACGGCCGCGCGCTCATCGCCGAAAAAGGCCTGGAAGACGTCGCGCAGTTCGTTCAGGCCGACGCCTTCGACCGCATCAGCCTGGCGACCGTAACGCCGCGCCCCACGCTGGCCGTGGTGTCGGGCCTGTACGAACTCTTTCCCGACAACGACATGGTGCGGCGTTCTCTCGCGGGTGTGGGCGACGCGGTGGAAGACCGCGGCTACCTGGTCTACACCGGCCAGCCCTGGCATCCGCAGCTCGAGATGATTGCGCGCGCGCTCACCAGCCACCGCCAGGGTGAGGCCTGGGTCATGCGCCGCCGCACGCAGGCCGAGATGGACCAGCTGGTCGAAGAAGCGGGCTTCCGCAAGATCGACCAGCGCATCGACGAGTGGGGCATCTTCACCGTCTCGCTCGCAGTGAGGATGGCATGAGCTCGGGGCCTTGCGCAAAATGAAGCACTGGCTGGCACAACGCCCGTGGAAGCGGGCCGCGGCATGGCTGGTGCTCCTGGGGCCGCTGTTCTATACGACCTACGGCCTTGCCAATTGGTGGGCCACCACGCGCGCGCAGGTGCCCTCGATGGCTTTCGAGTGGGAGCGGCAGGTGCCGTTCTGGGCCTGGACGATCTTTCCGTACTGGACGATCAACGTCTTCTACGCACTCTCGCTTTTTCTCGCGCGCAGCAAGCACACGCTCGACCGGCATGCGCTGCGGCTGGTGAGCGCCACGCTCATCGCGTGCACCTGCTTCGTGCTCTGGCCGCTGCATTTCAGCTTTGGGCAACCGGAGGTCCAGGGTGCCCCCGCGTTCCTGTTCAATGCGCTGCGCGGCTTCGACCAGCCCTACAACCAGGCGCCGTCGCTGCACATTGCACTGGCAGTGATCCTGTGGGACTGGTACCGGCAGTTCCTGCGCGCAGCGTGGACAAGATGGGTGCTGCATGTGTGGGCATTCGCCATCTGCGCATCGGTGCTCACCACCTGGCAGCACCACTTCATCGACATTCCCACGGGCGCACTGCTGGGCCTTTTCTGCGTATGGCTGTGGCCGCTGGAGCGCACGGTGTCGATGCCGCGCGCCTGGCAATGCACGCGCGATGCGCAGCGCCGCAAGCTCGCGAGCTTCTATGCCGCCGGCGCGGCGTTGTTTCTTGCCGCCGGCCTGTATGGCGGCGGCCTATTGCTGTGGCTCGCCTGGCCTGCGGTTTCGCTGGCCTTGGTGGCGCTCAACTACATCGGCTTCGGCGCCCGTGGCTTCCAGATGAACGGCGGCGGGCACATGAGCTGGGCCGCGCGTTGGCTGTTTGCGCCCTATCGCCTGGGCGCCGCCCTCAATGCGTGGCTCTGGACGCGCAAGCTGCCCGCCTCGGTCGAAGTAGTACCGGGGCTGCGCCTCGGACGCCTGCCGACAAAGGCCGAGTGGATTGCTGCCGGGCAGCCCCGGCTCGTCAGCCTGTGCGCCGAACTGCAGACGCCAGCCGGCGTTCCGCACGCGCGCTGCGTGCCGATACTCGACCTGACCGTGCCACCGACCGTGCGGCTGCAACGCGCCGCCGCGGTGATCGAAGGGCAGCGCCTCGATGCCGGAGGCGCAGCCGTGTGGGTCTGCTGCGCGCTGGGCTTCTCGCGCAGCGCCGCGGCAACCATCGCATGGCTGGGGCGCTACGGCGCGTCAGGCGGGCTGGCGCAGGCGGAAGACACGGTGCGCATGGCGCGTCCGCAGATCGTTCTTCGCCCCGCGTGGCGCGTTTCGCTCGAGCCGCTGGGCACCACTGTTCCCGGAGTGCCGCCCCATGACTGAAAGCGATCGCGCCACCTGCGCCGCCCTTGCCGGATTGCTGCGCTCGGTGACGGTGCTGGCGGTGTGGGGTTTCGCACTCATGTGCATTGCGGCGCTGGTGCTCGCCCTCACGGTGCGCTCCCTCTCGACCACGGCAGCCATGAGCCTTGGCGCGGTGGTGGTGCTTGGAGCGCTCGAACGCTATTTCGCATTCAGGCTGCGGTTCGACGAGGCGTTGTTCGCCAATCTGGCGCGCGGCACCATCGCATCGCTCGACGCGCTCGACTCCGCACTCGACCGGCTCGGCCTGCGCAACGCACAACCGCCCATGGCCCTGCGGCCGCTCGATGACCGCGTGCAAGGCACGCGGCAGCTCATGCAGCGGCATGCCATCGTGGTTGCTTGCCAGAGCGCGATGTTTCTCCTTGCCTTGATGACACAGGACCTGTCGTGACCGAAGAAGACAACAACAGCAACAACAAAGAAAAAGACTCCCGGCCCGAGAGCACGCTATTTCGCCGCGCACTCGCCGTGGTTGCGGGCAAGCTGATCATCGGCGCAGCCGGGCTCTTGACGGGCGTGCGCGCCATCTGGAGCGGCACCACGCCCAAGGCCGAGCAGACGCTGTATTTCGCCAACCACACGAGCCACGGCGACTTCGTGCTGCTGTGGGCCACGCTGCCGCCCGATCTTCGCGCGCTGACGCGGCCGGTGGCGGGGCAGGACTACTGGATGGCCTCCAAGGTGCGCCGGTTCATTGGCGCCGATGTGTTCAACGCACTGATGATCCGCCGCGACGGCTCGGGCCAGGGCGGCAACCCTGTCGATCAGATGAAAGCAGCGCTGGAAGGTGGGGACTCGCTCATCATGTTTCCCGAGGGCACGCGCAACACCGGCGACGAGATCCTGCTGCCGCTCAAGAGCGGGCTCTATCACCTGGCACGCGCCTGCCCCGAAGTGCGGCTGGTACCTGTGTGGATCGAAAACCTGAAGCGCGTGTTGCCCAAGGGCACGCTGGTGCCCATTCCATTGGCCTGCACGGTTCGCTTCGGCGCGCCGATCCGCCTGGCCGACGGCGAAGACAAGACCAGCTTTCTCGCCCGCGCGCGCGCCGCCATGCTCGACCTGCGCCCCGAATACGACCGCGTGCCCGAACAAGAAAAAGCAGCTGCAACCACGCCATGAACATCTCGCCCTCCACCCAGACCACGCTGCAACTGTTCGGAGGCGTGGCCGGCGTGCTGATACTTGCCTCCGCCATTGGCGCCACGCTCAAGTGGCGCGTGGCGCAGGGCCAGCCCAATTCCGTCATCGACAACCTCAACGCCCGCGTCAATGCGTGGTGGGTGATGGTGGCGGTGATCGGCCTTGCCTTTGCCTTCGGCAAGGGCGGCGTGATCGCGCTGTTCTATCTGATCTCGTTCTATGCGCTGCGCGAGTTCATCAGCCTGGCCTACACGCGGCGCGGCGACCATCATGCAATTGCGGCGGCGTTCTACATCGGGCTGCCGGTGCAATACTTTTTGGTGTGGATCGAGTGGTACGGGCTCTATTCGATCTTCATTCCGGTCTACGCCTTTCTGGTGCTGCCGATTCTTGCGGCCGTGGGCGGCGACACGCAGCGCTTTCTGGAGCGCACCTCCAAGATCCAGTGGGGCCTGATGATCTGCGTGTTCTGCATCAGCCACGTGCCCGCGCTGCTCACGCTGCAGATTCCCGGTTTTGAGGGACGCAACCTGCTGCTGATCGCTTTTCTGGTGATCGTGGTGCAGGGCAGCGACGTGCTGCAGTACGTCTGGGGCAAGCTCTTCGGCAAGCGCAAGGTGGCGCCCGAACTTTCGCCCTCCAAGACCTGGGAAGGCCTGGTCGGCGGGGTCGCCAGCGCCACCGCGCTGGGTGCGGCGCTCTATTGGGCGACGCCCTTCAATCCGTGGCAAGCCGCGCTGATGGCGCTCACCATCTGCCTCATGGGCTTCTTCGGCGGGCTCGTGATGTCGGCCATCAAGCGCGACCGGGGCGTGAAAGACTGGGGCTCGATGATCGAAGGCCACGGCGGCATGCTCGACCGGCTCGACTCGGTGATCTTCGCGGCGCCGATCTACTTTCACGCCTTGCGCTACTGGTGGGTGCCGTGAGCACGGCACGCGCAAGTACCAGGGCAAAGAAAGCGATGGCGGCCGAGCGCGTTCCGCACGACACGCCCGTCGAATGCACCACCGCCGCGTCATGGGAGCGGTGGCTCAAGCGCCACCATGCCGCCGCAGCCGGCGTGTGGCTGCGAATCGCAAGGAAGGACAGCGGCATTGCATCGGCCACCCACGCCGAGGCCCTCGAAGTTGCGCTGTGCTACGGCTGGATCGACGGGCAGCGCAAGGCGGAAGACGACACGCACTTTCTGCAGCGCTTCACCCCGCGTACGCCGCGCAGCACCTGGTCGAAGATCAACCGCGACAAGGCACTGAAGCTGATCGGGGAAGGCCGCATGCAGCCTGCCGGCCTGGCCGAGGTCGACCGCGCCCGGGCCGACGGCCGCTGGGATGCGGCCTACGACGCCCAGAGCGTCGCCACCGTGCCGTCCGACCTGCAGACGGCCCTCGATGCGAATCCCAAGGCCGCAGCCTTCTTTGCCAAGCTCGATTCACGCAACCGCTATTCGGTGCTGTTCCGCACGCAGGGCGCAAAGAAGCCCGAGACCCGGGCGCGGCGTATTGCGCAATTCGTTGAAATGCTCGCCAAGGGCGAGAAGATCCACCCCTGAGCGGGGGTCCGGCGCCCTACTTCGCCAACGCCTTCAGCGCCAGCTTGATGCCCTCGCTCACTGTCGCATCCTTTGGCAGTGCCTTCAGCGCCAGCGCGGCTTCCTTGTCGCTGTAGCCCAGCGCAATGAGCGCCTGAAGGATGTCGGCCTGCGCGTCGGAGGCCGCATGCGCGGGCAGGCCGATGTCGGCGCCCAGCTTGCCCTTGAGTTCCAGCAGCAGCCGCTCGGCGGTTTTCTTGCCGATGCCCGGAATCTTGACGAGCCGGCCGAGCTCCTGCGTGGTGATGGCCTGCGACAGCTCGCCCACGCTCATGCCCGAAAGCAGGCCGAGCGCCGTGCGCGGCCCCACGCCGGTGATCTTGATGAGTTGCCGAAAAGCCGCACGCTCCTCGGCGGTGCCGAAACCGTAGAGAATCTGCGCGTCCTCGCGCACCACGAAGTGCGTGAGCAGCGAAACGCGCTCTCCGGTGCCGGGCAGGTTGTAGAACGTGCTCATCGGCACATCGACCTCGTAACCGACGCCGTTGCAGTCCACCACCACCTGCGGTGGGTTGCGCTCGGCCAGGATGCCGGTGAGTTTGCCTATCATTGGCCCACCCCCGTTGCTTGCTCACTTCGTGTAGCCGCCTCCCCCCTCGAGGGGGCAACACCGGCGGCCCGGCAAAGCCGGTTCCGCGGTGTTCCCCGCTTTGGATTGCGTTTTTTCGAGCATGGCTGGTCTTGCATAGGGCTGCCAAAAAGATGGAAATGGATACCGCGTGATTCTGCGACACACTTTTGCCCCACCGAACAACTCGCGCCTCGGCCACCTGTGCGGGCCGCTGGACGCGCACCTGCGGCGCATCGAAGAGGCCTTGGGCGTGAAGATCGCGCACCGCCACGAGCAGTTCAAGGTCGACGGCCCCAAGGCTTCCGCGCAACGGGCGATGGACGTGCTGCAGGCGCTGTACGAAATTGCCCAGCGCCCGATCGACCCGGCCGTGGTGCAGCTCACGCTGGCGGGCGACGGCTCCATGATCGACGGCGACGAGGACGCGGCCATGCTCGTCACGCGCCGCGCCGACCTGCGCGCGCGCACGCCCACCCAGGCGCTGTACCTGGACAACATCGCCAAGCACGACATCACCTTCGGCATCGGCCCGGCCGGCACCGGCAAGACCTACCTGGCGGTGGCCTGCGCGGTCGATGCGCTGGAGCGCGCGGCTGTGCAGCGCATCGTGCTCACGCGACCGGCGGTGGAAGCCGGCGAGCGGCTCGGCTTCTTGCCGGGCGACCTGACGCAGAAGGTCGACCCTTACCTGCGTCCGCTGTACGACGCGCTGTACGACCTGATGGGCTATGAAAAGGTGCAGAAGGCTTTCGAACGCAACGCACTCGAAATTGCGCCATTGGCCTTCATGCGCGGGCGCACGCTGAACAATGCCTTCGTCATCCTGGATGAAGCGCAGAACACCACGGTCGAGCAGATGAAGATGTTTCTTACGCGCATTGGCTTCGGCGCCAAGGCGGTGGTCACGGGCGACGTGAGCCAGATCGACCTGCCCAAGCAGCAGCTGAGCGGACTGATCGACGCCGAGCGCGTGTTGCGGCGCGTGAGCGGCATTGCGATCACGCACTTCACCAGTTCGGACGTGGTGCGGCACCCGCTGGTCGCCAAGATCGTCGATGCCTACGACGGCCAGCGCAAGCGCGCGGGGTCGCATTGATATGGCGCTGGCCCAGCTTTCGCTTTCGCTGCAGTTCGCGCCAGGCTTCAAGGGCATCGAGCGTCACCGCGCCGCATTGCCGCGGCACAGCGTGGCCCGCTGGATCCGCCATGCGCTGGACGTCGACGGCGAGATCACCGTGCGCATCGTCGATGCCGAGGAAGGCCAGCGCCTGAACCGCGAATTCCGCGGCAAGGACTATGCGACCAACGTGCTGACTTTCGACTATGCGCAAAGCCCGGTCGTCATGGCCGACCTCGTGCTCTGCGCGCCGGTGGTGGCCAGCGAAGCGAAGCAAGAACGCAAGACCCTGGCCGCGCACTACGCGCACCTGCTGGTTCACGGCACCCTGCATGCACAGGGCTGGGACCACGAAACCAGTGAGGCGGACGCCGAGGAAATGGAAGCGCGCGAGATCGAGATCCTCGCGGGCCTCGGCATTCGCAATCCATACGGCCGCTAGCATGCCGGCGCCGCAAGCGGGCACCGATCCGTGGCTGGACCGCTGGCTCGGTCTGGTCGCCGAGCGCGCAGGAACAGCCCCGGTGCTGGAACTGGGCTGCGGAACGGGCCGGGACAGCGCGGTGCTGGTGAACGCGGGGCTGCATGTGGTGGGCATTGAGCTCTCGACCGAATCGGTAGCAGCTGCGCGGGCGCGTGTCCCGCATGGCGCGGAGTTTCACTGCCGCGATTTCCGAGAGTCTTTTCCACTGGCCGACGAAAGCGGCGGCGCGGTTCTCGCGAGCCTTTCGCTGCACTACTTTGCATGGGATGAAACACTGGCTTTGGCACGGCGGATTCACCGGGTGCTTCGCCCGGGCGGCGTGCTGCTGTGCCGGTTGAATTCGGTGAACGACTTTCACCACGGCGCCAATGGCCCGCCGCCGGAGGGCGAAGATTCCTTCTTCTTGGTGGACGGCATGCCCAAGCGCTTTTTCGACCGTGCGGCGGTGCAGCGGCTCTTTGCCGACGGCTGGCGCATGCTGCACCTGGAGGAACGCACGGTCGAGCGCTACGAGCAACCGAAGGTGCTCTGGGAAGCCGTGCTCGAACGCGAGTGAATGCGGCGCGCTAGGCCACCATCTGCAGTGGAATGGTGACCGGTCCGTCGTTGATCAGGTGCACCTGCATGTCGGCGCCAAATTCGCCCGTTGCAACGACGGGGTGCGCAGCGCGGGCCTGCGCCACAAAATATTCGTAGAGCCTCCGCCCCTCGTCAGGTGCCGCCGCCTGCGTGAAGCTGGGACGATTGCCGCCGCTCACGTCAGCCGCAAGCGTGAATTGGCTCACCACGAGCAGGCCGCCGCCGACGTCCTGCAGGCTGCGGTTCATCTTGCCCGCGTCATCCGAAAAAATGCGCAGCTTCAATATCTTGGCGAGCATGCGGTCGGCCAGCGCATCCATGTCGCCGCGCTCTGCACAAAGCAGCACGAGCAGGCCGGCCTCGATGGCGCCCACTGTCTGCCCGGCAATATCGACGCGCGCGCCGGCCGTACGCTGAACTACCGCTTTCATCCCTCTTCCTCCATTTGCGTAGCGCGCGCTTCCATGCCCAGCGGCAGCAGCTGGATGGTCACGCGCAGGCCGGGCACGGCGTCCATCAGTGCCTGCTCCAGTTCATCACGCATGGCCGCCGCATGCTGCAGTGTCCACTCGCCAGGCACGTGCATGTGCAGGTCGGCAAACCGGCGCTGGCCCGCACGCCGGGTGACCATGTCGTCGAAGCGCAACCGCGCGCCCTCAGGCAGGCGCGCGGCAAACTGATCGAGCGTGGTGCGCAGCGTGGCGATGGTCTCGGGCTCCAGCGCTTCGTCCATCAACCCTTGCGACGAGCGCCACACGAGCTTTACACCTTCGCGCACGATGTTGAGCGCCACGCCGATGGCCAGCAGCGGATCGAGCCAGAGCCATCCGCTGAAATGCACGGCCACGATGCCTATGAGGACTGCAGCCGATGTCCAGACGTCGGTCACCAAATGCCGTGCGTCGGCCTCCAGCGCGATAGACCGGTGCGTGTGAGCCGCGCGAAACAGCGCAAAGGCCAAGGCCGCATTGAAGCCCGAGCTGAGCACCGAAAGCCCCAGCCCCCAGCCCAGTTGCTCGAGCGGCTGGGGAGAAAGCAGCCGCTGCACCGAAACCCAGAGAATGGCGCCCGCCGCTGCGACGATGAGAATGCCTTCGAAGCCCGATGAAAAGTATTCGGCCTTGTGGTGGCCGTAGGGATGGTCCTCGTCGGCAGGGCGCGCCGCCACGGTCACCATTGCCAGGGCGAACATTGCGCTCGCAAGATTGACGAACGACTCCATGGCGTCTGAAATCAGGCCCATCGAGTTCGTCACATAGCCGGCCATTCCCTTGAGCAGGATCGTGACCAGGGCAACGGCAACGGAAACGCGAAGCAGCGTCTTGGGAGTGAAAGTCATGCGCGGTGAGAAGCGTCGATCAATAAAAACGACGGAAATGCGGTAAAAGGCCGCATCTTTGTAGCCGAGTTATCAAACGGAGCCACCGCTTGTAACAGGTTCAATTTAATATTTGTGTCACCGCGAGACATTCGCAGAGAGTGATGATGAAAAAAATCCTGACCGCCTTGGGAGGCTTTGCCTTTTGGGGCGCAGTGGCGCTGGCCCACGCACAAGCAACCACCTCTACCGCGCCGGCAGCAGCGCCGGTCGCCGAGCTCCAGGCGGGCTTCATGAAATCGGTGCGCGGCAGCGTACAGCTGCTCAGTGCCGCCGGCGCGCCTCGCGACGCGAAGCCAGGCGATGCGCTCAGCGCGGTGGATCGCATCGTGACGGGCCCGGACTCTTCCGCCGCCGTGGTCTTGCGCGACGACACAACGCTCGTGGTCGGGCCTTCGTCGCGGCTGGACCTGAAGGAATTTCACTTCAACGCCACAACGCATGAAGGCGGCGTGCTCGTGTCGCTTTTGCGCGGCTCCATGCGCATGATCACCGGCCTGATCGGCAAGACCAACTCCGACGCGATCCGCGTGGAAACGCAAACGGCCACGATCGGGATCCGTGGAACCGACTTCATCGTGCAAGCCGACGGCCAACCATGACCATGAAATTGCGGTCCCATGCCTCTTTCATCGTTTTTGTCGCCCTGATCACTTCGGTGCTTGCCGCCTGTACCACGCCAGGCACCCGTGTGGTGCTGCTGCCCCAGGCAGATGGCAAGCCTTCGGCAGTGGTCGTGCGCGCAAAAGACGGTGAAGAAACGCTTTCCACGCCCTATCAGCGCGCGACAGCTGCTGTCGGCGCTTCCGGCGCCCCGGTGGTCGACAAGGCGGACCCAGCCAAGGTGCAGGCCGAGAACAAGGTGCTGTTCGACATGCGCCCGCCTCCGCCGCAGCGCTACACAGTGTTTTTCGACGCCGGCGGCACCACGCTCACGCCCGCATCGCAGCAGGTCATGAACGAAGCGCTCATTGCGGCGCAAACCCGCAGCGGCAGCGACATCGTGGTAACCGGGCACACCGACACCAAGGGTGCTCTCGAGCAGAACGACATGCTTTCGAAGCGCCGGGCGCAGGAGGTGGTGCAGCTCTTCGTGGACCGCGAGTTTCCGGCCAGGCGCATCGAGGCTGTGGGCCGCGGCGAACGTGAGCTGGCCGTTTCTACCGCCGACGAAGTGGACGAGCCGCGCAACCGCCGCGTCACCATCGAAGTCCGGTAAATGCGGTTGGCGGCCGACGCCGCCCCCCCCCCCCCGCCCTCCCCCCCGCCCTCCCCACCGTCAGCTGAGGGTTACGCGCGCAAACTTGCGCTTGCCGACCTGTACCACGTAGCTGCCCGCGGGCAGCTTCAAGGCCTTGTCGCTGACCACGACCGAGTCGACCCGCACGCCGCCGCCGTCGATCAGCCGGTTGCCCTCGGAGGTCGAGGGTGCCAGCCCGGCCTGCTTGAGCAACTGGGCAATGCCCAGCGGCGCACCGCCGAGCGACACCTCGGGGATGTCGTCAGGCACGCCGCCCTTGCTGCGGTTGATGAAGTCCTGCTCCGCCGTCTCTGCCGCTGCCGCGCTGTGGAAGCGGGCGGTGATTTCCTTGGCCAGCGCCACCTTCGCGTCCTTCGGATTGCGGCCGGCCGCAATCTCGGCCTTGAGCGCCTCGATCTGCTCCAGCGGCTGGAAGCTCATCAAGGTGTACCACCGCCACATCAGGTCGTCCGAGATCGACAGCACCTTGGCAAACATGGTGTTGGCGTCTTCGCTGATGCCGATGTAGTTGTTCTTGCTCTTGGACATCTTCTCGACACCGTCGAGCCCTTCCAGCAGAGGCATAGTGAGTATGCACTGCGGCTCTTGGCCGTATTCCTGCTGGAGATGGCGGCCCACGAGCAGGTTGAACTTCTGGTCGGTGCCGCCCAGCTCGAGGTCACTCCTGAGCGCCACCGAGTCGTAGCCCTGCATCAGCGGGTAGAGGAACTCGTGCACCGAGATCGACTGGCCGGCCTTGAAGCGCTTGTTGAAATCGTCGCGCTCCATCATGCGGGCGACGGTGTACTTGGCGGCCAGCTGGATCATGCCGCGCGCGCCCAGCGGGTCGCTCCATTCGGAGTTGTAGCGAATCTCGGTCTTTTCAGGGTCCAGCACCAGGCTGGCCTGCCGGTAGTAAGTTTGGGCGTTGGCCTCGATCTGCTCCCGGGTGAGAGGCGGCCGAGTGCTGTTGCGGCCGGAGGGGTCGCCGATGGTGGTCGTGAAGTCGCCGATCAGGAAAATTACCCGATGCCCCAGATCCTGGAGCTGGCGCATCTTGTTGAGGACAACCGTATGGCCAATGTGGATATCGGGGGCTGTCGGGTCGAGCCCCAACTTGATGCGCAGCGGCGTTCCGCTTGCCTCCGAGCGCTGCAGCTTGCGCACCCATTCGTCCTGCGGCAGGAGCTCGTCGGCGCCACGGAGGGAGATTTCAAGCGCTCGTCTTACACTATCGGACAGGCCATTGGATGTAACAGATTCGGCATTCATAGGCTTTTTGGCTGATTTTCAGGTTGCCGAAGCTATACTCAGCCCGACTTTTCAAGCGCCGGATTCTAAGCGGCGCTTTTTTCCGCACCGTCCTGCCGCCCTGTCCGTTCTGGGCTTTGCAGCGCGGATTTGCAGAACCTGAGCTGGAATCCAAAGTTTGATCAACGGCATTCTCGCCGCCGAGGAGCTCCTGGCTTCTCGCGTGGCCTATACATTCCGGACCTATCCCAAGCAGATCACCGCGGCCATCGCGGCTGCCTTGCTGAGCGCCGGAACCCTGGCGGTGGCCTCCCTTGGCCCCGACGCCTCCGACCTCCCAGTCCAACAGGTGCTTGAAGCGACCGCGCCCCTGTCCTTTGCAGAACAGAGCGAATCGCTCGAGAACTTCAGCTTCACGCTGTTTCGCACCGACATCACCCGCTCCAGCGACACGGCCGAGGCCCTGCTGAAGCGCCTGGGTATTTCAGACCCCGCCGCCACCGCCTTCGTGCGCGCGAGCGGCGAAGCCCGCAACGCACTGTTCGCGCGTGCGGGCCGCACCATCACGGCCGAAGCCACCCAGGAAAACCAGCTCAAGAAGCTGAGCGCCCGCTGGATTCCCGACGGCGACGGCGGCTTCAAGCGTTTCGTGATCGAGCGCACGGCCGTCGGCTTCGTTGCACTCACCGAGCGCGACACCCTGACGCCCGGCACACGCCTGGCCAGCGGCACCATCCGCACCTCGCTGTTCGCAGCCACCGACGACTCCCGCGTTCCCGATTCGGTCGCAAGCCAGCTGGCCGACATCTTTGCAGGCGATGTCGACGTGCGTGCACTGCGCAAGGGCGACCGCTTTGCCGTGGTGTACGAAACCTTCGAAGCCGACGGCCAGGCGCTGCGCAGCGGCCGCGTGCTCTCGGCCGAGTTCGAGAGCGGCGGCAAGGTGCACCAGGCCGTGTGGTTCCAGCCCCCCGGCCAAAAGGGCAGCTACTACCGCCCGAACGGCGACAGCCTGCGCAAGGCGTACCTGAGCTCGCCGGTCGAGTTTTCGCGCGTGTCGAGCGGCTTTGCGATGCGCATGCACCCCATTCTCAACAGCTGGCGCCAGCACAACGGCATCGACTTTGCCGCGCCCACGGGTACGGCAGTGCGCAGCGTCGGCGACGGCACCGTCGATTTCGCGGGCACGCAAAGCGGCTACGGCAACATCGTCATCGTCAAGCACCGCAACAACCAGCAGACGGCCTACGCCCACCTGAGCCGCGTCGACGTCAAGGCCGGCGAAAGCATCAGCCAGGGCCAAACCATCGGCGCCGTGGGCTCCACCGGCTGGGCCACCGGCCCTCACCTGCACTTCGAGTTCCGCGTGAACGGCGAATACCAGGACCCGGCTTCCATTGCCCAGGAAGGCGGCGCTCCAATCACCGCGGCCATGCGCCCGGCCTTCGAACGCATCGCGGTCGGTGCTCGCACCGAACTGGCCGCGGCGTTCTCGGTCATCCAGGCCAGCGCGGACTGAGCACCCGCGGGGCAATAGCGGCGGCCCCACAACGCCCCGCCCGCCCCGTTCAGCAATGGCCGCCGAACTGTTCATCGGCTTGATGTCCGGCACGTCGCTCGACGGTGTCGATGGCGTCCTGGCCGACTTTTCCGAAGGCCGCATCGCGGTACGGGCCTACGCTACCGCCGCTTTCCCCGCCGATCTGCGGACGGAACTGATGGCGCTCAACACGCCCGGCGACAACGAGCTGCACCGCGCTGCGCTAGCCGGCAATGGCTTGGCCCGCATCTATGCAGGCGTCGTCGGCCAGCTCCTCGCGGACAGCGGGACTCCAGCCAGTGCCGTTACGGCGCTTGGCGCTCATGGCCAGACGGTTCGCCACCGTCCCACCGAATTCGACGCCTTGGGCTACACGCTGCAGATCAACAACCCGTCGCTGCTGGCCGAGTTGAGCGGCATCGACGTGGTTGCAGACTTTCGCAGCCGCGACCTCGCCGCGGGCGGCCAGGGCGCTCCACTGGTGCCGGCATTCCACCGTGCGCTCTTCGCGCGCGCCGACGAACCCGTGGCGGTGCTGAACATCGGCGGCATTTCCAATTTGAGCCTGCTACCCGCCGCTGATGCGCCGGGAGAGCCCGCCGTGCTGGGTTTCGACTGCGGGCCAGGCAATGCCTTGATGGATTACTGGTGCCAGCTTCACACCGGCCAGCCCTTCGATCGCGGGGGGCAATGGGCCGCAAGTGGGCAGGTGCTGCTCGAGCTGCTTGCAACGCTGCAGGCCGAGCCCTATTTCGCAAAGGCGCCACCCAAGAGCACGGGTCGCGACCTGTTCAACCCGCCTTGGCTTTCAGCGCGCCTTGCGGCGGCTGCGGGCGCCGCGCCTGCCGACGTGCAGGCGACCCTGACCGAATTCACCGCCAGCGTTTGTGCGGCTGATGTGCGTCGCTATGGAAATGATAGCGGACTGCTGGTTGTTTGCGGTGGCGGTGCCTTGAACCACGAGCTGCTCGCCCGTTTGCGCGCATTGCTGCCGGGCGTGGCGGTGGACGCGTCCACGAAGCACGGCCTGCCCCCCCTGCAGGTCGAGGCTGCGGCCTTTGCATGGCTTGCGCGCAGCACCGTGCGGCGCGAGGCAGGCAACCTTGCCAGCGTGACCGGTGCACGTGGCCCCCGCGTGCTGGGCGCGATTTACCCGGCCTGAGATTCCCGCAAGCGGAGCACGCTTTCTCGTTTGCGGGCAAGAACAAAAGCACCAGGCAACAAAAAGCCGCCCGAAGGCGGCCTTTACCGGCAGAAGAACAAAATCAAGCCGAGAAGCTCGATCCGCAGCCGCAGGTGCTGGTGGCGTTCGGATTCTTGATCACGAACTGGGCGCCCTGCAGGTCTTCCTTGTAGTCGATTTCAGCGCCGACCAGGTACTGGTAGCTCATGGCATCGATCAGCAGCGACACGCCGTTCTTGGTCATGGTCGTGTCGTCTTCATTCGTGATTTCGTCGAAAGTGAAGCCGTACTGGAAGCCCGAGCAGCCGCCGCCTTGCACGAACACGCGCAGCTTGAGGTCGGGATTGCCTTCTTCGGCGATCAGGTCGGCCACCTTGGCCGCCGCACTGTCGGTGAAGACGATGGGTTCTGGCATCTGGGTCTGGATGTTTTCGGCAACAACGCTCATGTGGGATAACTCCTTGAGGGCCGAACAGGCGGCCAATGAACCAATGCTACTGCAATGCGGCATTCTCGGCAGGGCGGCATTGGCGAGCACCCAACACAAGTGGGGTCGAAAACCGCCCCCGCCAAGGCCGCAATGAAAAAGCCGCCCGAAGGCGGCTCTTGCTTGCAGCGGACAGTATCAGCGCTTGCTGAACTGCTTGCGGCGGCGTGCAGAGTGCAAACCGACCTTCTTACGCTCGACTTCACGCGCATCGCGGGTAACGAAGCCAGCTTGGCTCAGCACCGGCTTCAGGCTTGCGTCGTAGTCGATCAGCGCACGGGTGATGCCGTGGCGCGTTGCGCCGGCCTGGCCCGATTCACCGCCGCCGTTCACGTTGACCATCACGTCGAAAGCTTCGAGGTTGTTGGTCAGCACGAGGGGTTGCTTCGCGATCATGATCGAGGTTTCGCGGCCGAAGAACTCTTGAATGTCCTTGCCGTTGACCGTGATCTTGCCCGAGCCCTTTTTCAGAAACACACGGGCGACGCTCGATTTGCGACGGCCGGTGCCATTGTTCCATTCACCAATCATTCTCAAGGCTCCTTACAGTTCCAGCACTTTGGGCTGTTGGGCGGTATGCGGGTGCTCAGCGCCACCGTACACCTTGAGTTTCTTGATCATCGCGTAGCCGAGCGGGCCCTTGGGCAGCATGCCCTTGACAGCCTTTTCCAGGGCGCGGCCCGGGTGCTTGGATTGCATGTCGCGGAAGTTGGTCGCCGTGATACCGCCCGGGTAGCCCGAGTGACGGTAGTACACCTTGTCGATCGACTTGGCGCCGGTGACGCGCAGCTGGGCTGCGTTGATGATGACGATGAAGTCACCGGTATCGACGTGAGGCGTATAAATGGCCTTGTGTTTGCCGCGCAAACGGAGAGCAACTTCGCTGGCTACTCGTCCGAGGACCTTGTCGGTCGCGTCAATCACAAACCACTCGTGCGTCACGTCAGCGGGCTTTGCGCTGAACGTTTTGGTCATGAGTTTTTCTCTTGAAAAGAGGGTTTGGCGAGCCCTTTTCCACGGTCGGCGTTCCTCTGACGGGAATCTCTTAGGTGGGTTTCACGCGCCCTGGAGAACAGGTTGCGTGCCTTCGCCGCGGGGCCACAAAAACGCTGCGAAGCCCGCGATTATACGAAGAATCGGGCCATCGAAGCAAATTGAAGCCTGCCGGGGAGCCCAAGACGTTACCATCCTCACCCTATGTTCAGTTACCGCCACGCCTTCCATGCCGGCAACCACGCCGACGTGCTCAAGCACACGGTGCTGATTGCCACGCTCGACCACCTGCTTGAAAAAGAAGCAGCCCTGACCGTCATCGACACCCACGCCGGCGCCGGCCTTTACCGCCTCGACGGGGACTACGCCGGCACCAGCGGCGAGGCGGCTGAAGGCATATTGCGGCTGCTTTCCGACAAAAAGGCTGCTGCTCCCACGGCGCAACCGGCTCCGGCTGCAAAGTCCGCTACTAAAAAGGTAGCACCCGAAGCCGAAACACCCCTGGCCGACGCGATTGCGCGCTATCTCAGCGTGATTCACGACTTCAACCCCAAGGGCGGCGCGCGCGTCTACCCGGGTTCGCCGTTCATCGTGCAGCACCTGCTGCGCGACCACGACAAGCTCAAGCTGTTCGAACTGCACCCGACCGACGCACGCACGCTGGATGCCAACATTGCGCAACTCGAGGCGGGCCGCCAGATCGCCGTGCTGCGCGAAGACGGCTTCGGCAGCGCCACCAAGTTCCTCCCTCCACCTTCGCGCCGCGCGCTGGTGCTCATGGACCCCAGCTACGAAATCAAGAGCGACTACGGCCGCGTGCTCGACTTCGCAGCCGAGGCGCTCAAGCGCTTTGCGACCGGCACCTATGCGATCTGGTACCCGATCATTCCGCGGCCCGAAGCGCATGATTTGCCGCGGCGGCTCAAGACGCTGGCAACCAAGGCCGGCAAGTCTTGGTTGCACGCCACGCTCACGGTCAAGTCGAGCAAACTGATCACCACGACAACGGGCGAAACCCAGCGCCCGGGACTGCCCGCCAGCGGCATGTTCCTGATCAACCCGCCCTATACGCTGAAGCCGCTGCTGGCCGCTGCCCTGCCGCAGCTGGTGGAGCGCCTGGCTCAGGACAAGCACGCCGCCTTCTCGCTCGATTCGGGCGGCTAGCCCTTTCCTGGTTTTCTTCGCCCGGCGTTTTCAGCGTCGGCGACGCGCCGGCACGTTCACCTTGCGGCGCGGGGCTGCCGGTGCAGATGCCACCGGCTGCTCGGCCGCCTCCACGTCGGCGCCACCGCAGCGCATGCCGTCGCGGTCGATGATCGTCAGTGCCACCTGCTTGATGCCAAGGCCGATCATGCCGATGCGTTCGGCCGCGGCACGGCTCAGGTCGATGATGCGGCCCTGCGCGTAGGGACCACGGTCGGTAATGCGCACCAGCACTTCGCTGCCGGTGACCAGGCTGCGCACGCAAACACGGGTGTTGAACGGCAAGGTCTTGTGGGCCGCCGTCATGGCCGTCATGTCGAAACGTTCGCCGCTCGCGGTCTTGCGCTGGTGAAACTGGATGCCGTACCAGGACGCTCCGCCCCGTTCGTAGATCTCGCGCGGCCCCCCGTCGCCCGGCACGCCATCGTCCGGCCCGAGGTCGCCGGAGCTGGGCGCCGCAAGGTCGTAGCGGACCGAAGGCACGCTCGAACGAGCCGGTGCGCCCGCAGGCACGGCCAATTGCCGCGGCAATGGCGACAGCTTTGCGTCTTTTGTGTCCGTCGCCGAGCCTTCGGTGGCCGGAGGCATGGAGCAGCCGGCCAGTGCGCAGGTTGCCGCGACAAGGGCCACCCGAAAGGCCCCGCGCAGCGAGCGTCCTGCTTCTGCGCCCCCCCTCAACCGAGGCGCTCCAGCACAGCCAGCGTCGGCGCCGACTGGTTCATTGTGTAGAAATGCAGCGCCGGCGCGCCGCCATCGCGCAGCCGCGCGCAGAGGTCGGTCACCACGTCGAGGCCAAAAGCCTTGATGGATGCCGTGTCGTCGCCAAAGCCCTGCAGCCGCAGGCGAATCCAGCGCGGGATCTCGGCGCCGCAGGCGTCGGAGAAGCGCATGAGCTGCGTCGAGCTGATGATCGGCATGACGCCGGGGACGATCGGTATGTCGAGCCCCAGCTTGCGGGCGTCGTCGACAAATCGGAAGTAGGCCTCGGGGCTGAAGAAATACTGCGTGATTGCCGAATCGGCGCCGGCCTTCACCTTGGCGGCAAAGGCCTGCAGGTCGGCCTCGGGCGAGCGCGCCTGGGGATGCACTTCGGGATAGCAGGCCACCTCGATGTGGAAGTCTCGGCCGGTTTCTTCGCGAATGAAGCCCACGAGATCGCTCGCGTACAGAAATTCGCCGCCGATGCCGTAGCCACTCGGCAGGTCGCCGCGCAGCGCGACGAGGCGCTTCACGCCCATGGACTTGAGCTCGGCCAACTGCTCGCGCACCGTGGCGCGCGTGGCGCCAATGCACGAGAAGTGGCTTGCGGCGTCGACGCCCTCGGACAGGATCTCCTGCACCGCACCGAACGTGCCCTGGTGCGTAGAGCCGCCAGCGCCGTAGGTGACCGAGCAGAACTCGGGCTTGCGCGCATAGAGCTGCTGGCGCACGGCGCGCAGCTTGACCGCGCCTTCTGGCGTCTTGGTCGGAAAGAATTCGAAGCTCAGCGGAAGGCGCACCTGCGTCTCCTTAAGAGCCGTCCGCTTGAACAGCGCGCACGGCGTGAATGAAAAACTCGCGGTTGCCGTCGCCGCCGGCAATGGGGCTGTCGAACCACTGCAGCACGCGAAGCTCGAGGGCTTCGCAGGCATCGCGCAGGCGCTTTTCGACCACCGCATACATCGACTCGTCGCGGACGATGCCGCCCTTGCCGACCTGCCCCGGCTGCAATTCGAACTGCGGCTTGACCAGCATCAGCAAATGGCCGTCATCGGCCAGGAACGGCATCAGCGCCGGCAGCACCAGCGTCTGCGAAATGAACGACAGGTCGCCGACGATGAGGTCGAAGCGCAGTTCGGAAGGCTCTTCTTCGCCCTCCTCTTGCAGATCGTCCGCCGTCAACGCGCGCGCATTGACGCCTTCGATGGCGACCACACGCTCGTCTTCGCGCAACCGCGCATGCAACTGCCCGTGGCCCACGTCGACGCCCACCACCTTCGCAGCGCCGCGCTGCAGCAGGCAGTCGGTGAAGCCTCCGGTCGACTGGCCCACGTCGAGGCACAGCTTGCCCGATGGGTCCAGGCCGCTCGCTGCCAGCGCACCCTCAAGCTTGAGCCCGCCACGCGACACGTAGCGCGCCTCCGCCGCGTCGTCGAGTTCGACTTCGGCCGATTCGGGCACTTCGTCGCGGTTCTTCACGACGGAGCGCCACGCGTCGCCCGTGCCGGCGTCGCGCCAGCGCATGCCGCCGGCAATCAGCCGCACGGCCTGCGAGCGCGACGCGGCAAAGCCGCGTTCGACCAGCAATTGATCAGCGCGCATTCAGTACCGGTACGTGTCCGCCTTGTACGGACCCGCCTTGTTCACGCCGATGTAGGCGGCCTGTTCGTCGGTCAGCTCGGTGAGCATGGCGCCGACCTTCTTCAGGTGCAGGCGCGCGACCTTCTCGTCCAGGTGCTTGGGCAGCACGTAGACCTTGCCGGCCTGGTACGCGTCGGGCTTGGTGAAGAGCTCGATCTGGGCAATGGTCTGGTTCGCGAACGACGACGACATCACGAAGCTCGGGTGGCCCGTGCCACAGCCCAGGTTCACGAGGCGGCCCTTGGCCAAGAGGATGATCTTCTTGCCGTCCGGGAAGGTGATGTGGTCGACCTGCGGCTTGATCTCTTCCCACTCGTACTTCTCGATCGACGCAACGTCGATCTCGTTGTCGAAGTGGCCGATGTTGCAGACGATGGCCTGGTCCTTCATGGCAACCATGTGCTCATGGCGGATCACGTCCTTGTTGCCCGTGGTGGTCACGAAGATGTCGGCCTTGTCGGCGGCGTATTCCATGGTGACGACCTTGTAGCCTTCCATTGCGGCCTGCAGAGCATTGATGGGGTCGATCTCGGTCACCCACACCTGGGCGCTCAGTGCGCGCAGCGCCTGGGCCGAGCCCTTGCCCACGTCGCCGTAGCCGGCCACGCAGGCCACCTTGCCGGCAATCATCACGTCGGTGGCGCGCTTGATGCCGTCCACCAGCGATTCGCGGCAGCCGTACAGGTTGTCGAACTTGCTCTTGGTGACCGAGTCGTTCACGTTGATGGCGCGGAACAGCAGCGTGCCCTTGGCGCTCATCTCGTTCAGGCGGTGCACGCCGGTCGTCGTTTCCTCGGTCACGCCGATGATCTCGGCCGACTTGCGCGTGTACCAGGTCGAATCGACAGCCAGCTTGGCCTTGATGGCCGCGTAGAGGATGCGTTCTTCCTCGCTGGTCGGGTTGGCGAGCACGCCCAGGTCCTTTTCAGCGCGCTGGCCCAGGTGCATCAGCAGCGTGGCGTCGCCGCCGTCGTCCAGGATCATGTTCGGGCCTTCGCCCTTCGAACCCTTGGGGCCGAAGTCGAAGATGGCGTGGGTGTAGTCCCAGTAGTCCTTCAGCGACTCGCCCTTGATCGCGAACACCGGAGTGCCCGCGGCGGCAATGGCAGCAGCGGCGTGGTCCTGCGTCGAGAAAATGTTGCACGAGGCCCAGCGAACGGTGGCGCCGAGCGCTTGCAGCGTCTCGATCAGCACGGCGGTCTGGATGGTCATGTGCAGCGAACCCGTGATGCGCGCGCCCTTGAGCGGCTGCGCCTTCGAGAACTCTTCACGGATGGCCATCAGGCCGGGCATTTCGGTTTCCGCAATGCGGATTTCCTTGCGGCCCCAGGCGGCCAGCGAGAGGTCGGCAATGGCCTGGTCGGCGGAGGAAACGGGGGTGGGCTTGAGAACAGCGCTCATGAGAACTCCAACAAAGCTAGTTTGAAAGGTGCCACTGCGTTCGGGGAAAAGACTCACCGCGAGAACAGCGGGTGAGCGTGGTTGCGATGTAGTCCGAGCCTCACGCCTGATGGCGCTGCAACGCTCCTCGGAACGGGGGATTGTAGACGGGGTGGCAAAGCGAGCCAATCGCCGGGATATCCCACATACCGGAAAGCGCGTTTCATATCCGAGGCGTACATTGATCTGCTCCCAACGACGGAAGTTCATCCATGCTTTTCAGAATCTCCCAGGTCTTGCTGGCCTCGGCATCCCTGCTTGCCGCCGGCGCGCCGGTCCTTGCCTCAGCGCAAGCTACCTCCGAGCAGGTCCGCATCCGCGGCACCATCGTCCGTGTCGACGAGACCACCCTCGTGGTGCAAGACCGCAGCGGCGAGGTCGTCAGCCTCGCCCGGCCGGCCGACATGGCCGTGTCGGAGGTCTATCCGATCAAGCTGTCCGACATCAAGCGGGGGAGCTTCATCGGCACCGCCGCCATGCCGCAGGCAGACGGTTCGCAAAAGGCGCTCGAGGTGGTGGTGTTCCCCGAGGCCGCGCGCGGCACCGGCGAAGGCCACCGTCCGTGGGACCTGCTGCCGCAGAGCACCATGACCAACGCCACCGTGGCCGACCTCGCCGCGGCGCCGAAATCGGTACGCGGCGGCCAGCAGCTTCGGCTGACGTACAAGGGTGGAGAAAAGACCGTCGTGGTACCGCCCGACGTGCCGGTCGTAACCTTCCGCCCCGGCACCGAGTCACTGCTGGTGCCTGGCGCCAAGGTGCTGGTCAATGCGCAGGAAAAGAACGGCACGCCCACGGCGCTGCGCGTCACCGCCGGCCGCAACGGCTTTGCGCCGCCGATGTAGGGCCCCAAGGGAAATCCCGCAGGCGAATTTGTTGCCGCGGGCATTGCGGCCGTTCCAGTGCGGCGTATCGTGGCGGGGGACTTCGCCGTCCGGCCGGTCCTTGCCATTCACCCGTCCACCCCGACACAGGAGATACCGCACCATGGCCACAGCCAAGAAAGCCGCCGCCAAGAAGACCACGGCCAGCAGCAGCGACAACAGCAATGGCAGCACCAGGGCATCCGCCCCTGACGCCGCCGACATGCTCAATCCGCTGAAGAATCTCAAGGCCATGACCGATCGCCTGCAGGAACTCAACCTGACCAGCGGCGCGAGCAAGCTGCTCGAAAGCGGCCAGAAGGACCTCCAGGCGCTGATGCAGGCCAACGAAAAGTCCTACCAGGGCCTGCAAACCGTGGTGCAGCGTCAGACCGAGATGATCAAGAGCGCCATCACCGAATGGCAGACGGCCGCCAAGGAAATGCCCGGCAAGGACCCGAAGGCCAACCTGGCCAAGCTCGACGAACTCGGCCGCCAATCGTTCCAGCGCGCTATCGACGACATCAAGGAACTGGCCAACCTTGCCGCCAAGTCGCAAGCCGATGCCTTCGAGCTGGTGCGCCAGCGCATCCAGGCCAATGTGGACGAAGTGACCAAGATGCTGAAGCGGAAGTAAGGCGGCCGCGGGGGGCGTTCCGGCCTCGGACGGAGGATTCCCGGGCCGCCTTCTAAAATCGGGCAATCCCCCTGCAGATTGCCCATCTTGTCTTTTGTTGCCGAAACCCGCCGCCGTCGCACCTTTGCGATCATTTCCCACCCTGACGCCGGCAAGACCACGCTGACTGAGAAGCTGCTGCTTTTCTCCGGTGCGATCCAGATTGCCGGCTCGGTCAAGGCGCGCAAGGCCTCGCGCCACGCCACCTCCGACTGGATGGAAATCGAAAAGCAGCGCGGCATTTCGGTGGCCTCGTCGGTCATGCAGATGCTGTACCGCGACCACGTGATCAACCTGCTCGACACGCCCGGCCACAAGGACTTCTCCGAAGACACGTACCGCGTGCTCACGGCCGTCGACTCGGCCCTGATGGTGATCGACGCGGCCAACGGTGTGGAAGCGCAGACGCGGCGGCTGATCGAGGTTTGCCGCCAGCGCGACACGCCGATCATCACCTTCGTCAACAAGATGGACCGCGAAGTGCGCGAGCCTCTCGACATCCTCGACGAGGTGGAGCGCGAACTTGGCATGCCGTGCGTGCCCATGACCTGGCCGGTGGGCCAGGGCAAGAGCTTCCGCGGGATCATGAACCTGCGCACGCAGACGATGACGGTGTTCGAATCGGGCAGCGAGCGGCTGCCGCAAGACTTCGAGACCATTCCGCTATCGGAGCGAGACACGCTCACCAAGCGCTTCGGCGCCGATTTCGAATCCGCCATGGACAGCATGGAACTGGCCACCGGCGCCTCGCCCAGCTGGGACCGCGAGGCCTTCCTGGCCGGAAAGCAGACGCCCGTGTTCTTCGGCTCCGGCGTGAACAACTTCGGCGTGATGGAAGTGCTCGACGCGCTGGTCGACCTGGCGCCGCCGCCGCAGTCGCGCACCAGCACCACCATGGTCAACCGCCAGCCCGTGGTGAAGGAGATCCAGCCCGAGGACAAGGACTTCGCGGGCGTGGTCTTCAAGGTGCAGGCCAACATGGACGCCAACCACCGGGACCGCATCGCCTTCGTGCGCATGGCCTCGGGCAAGTACACGCCGGGCATGAAGCTCAAGGTGCAGCGCACCGCCAAGGAACTGCGCCCCACCAGCGTGGTCACTTTCATGAGCCAGCGCCGCGAGGCGGTCGAAGAGGCCTATGCGGGCGACATCGTGGGCTTTACCACGCACGGCGGCGTGCAGCTGGGCGACACCATCACCGACGGTGCGAGCCTGCAGTTCACCGGGCTGCCCTTCTTTGCGCCAGAGCTGTTCATGACCGTGATCCTCAAGAATCCGCTGCGCACCAAGCAGTTGCAGCAGGGCCTCGCCCAGCTCGGCGAAGAAGGTGCGATCCAGGTGTTCCGACCCGAAATCGGCGGCCCGATGCTGCTGGGTGCCGTTGGGCAGCTGCAGTTCGAAGTGGTGCAGCACCGGCTGAAGGCCGAGTACGACGCGGACGTGCGGCTCGAAGGCTGCCAATACACCGGCGCGCGCTGGATCACGGCCGACTCGCCCGCCGAGCTGCGCGAGTTCGTCAACGCCTATCCGCAGCGCATGGCAAAGGATGCGGCCGATACGCTCGCTTTTCTGTGCACTTCGCCTTACGACGTGCGGCTGGCGCAGGAGCGTTTTCCCAAGATCCACTTCCATCCGCTGCGCGAGCACGCGGGCCTGGCGCTTCAGAGCGCGGGCTGAAGCGCGGCTGAACCGCGCGCCGGCTAGCTGCCGGTCGAGGCGTAGTGGCGCAGCCCGATGCGCCAGGCGCCGAAGGCCGCCGCAAGAAACGCAAAGCCCGCGAGCGGCGACACCATGCCCACCCACGCCGGCGCACCCAGCGGGTCTGGCTTGCCGAGAATCGCGAGCGCCGGGTAGTACGCCACGCAGGCCAGCGGCACAATGAAGGTCAGCACGCGGCGGAACCACTGCGCATATAGCGCCAGCGGGTACTGGGCGGCCTGCACGCCGCCGTAGGTGAGCACATTCGCGATTTCCAGGCTCTCGACGGTCCAGAACGACAAGGTGCCCTGCAGCACCAGAATGCCCAGGAAGAGCGCGATGCCGCCGGCCAGCGCAAACAGCGCGAGCGCCACGGTGCCCGGCGTCCATGCGATGCCGACCTGAACAGTAGCGAACACCAGCACGACGAGGCCCTGAAGCAGACGGCCGAGGCGGCTGATGCGCACGTCATGCCCCATGAGCTGCAGCGCCAGCGGGCGGGGACGCAGCAGCAGCCGGTCGAAGGTGCCCGTCCGCAGGAACTCGGTGCCCAGAACATCGAAGCCGCGCCCCAGCGCGTCGGCAATTGCGAACATGCAGTTGACCAGCCCGTAGAACAACGCCACCTCGCCGATGCGCCAACCCTGCACCTCGCCGAAGCGATGGAACAGCGCCCAGACGGCGATCACCTCGATGCCCGTGCCGAGAAATTGGCCGATGGTCAGCAACAATGCGGAGGCAGGGTATCGCGCCTGGCCGCTGATCGAAGCGGCCATGAGGCGAAAGAAAAGCGGGAGCGCGCCCATCGTCTCCCTAGCCACCCTGCACCTGCAAACTGCGCATCGTGCGCCTCATCGCCGCGCGCCCTAACGCCACCAGCACAACGATCCAGAAGCACTGCAGCGCCAAGCCTGCCAGCCCGTGCCAGCCGCTCAGCCGCCCGAAGTACAGCCGCGCCGGAATGTCGAACAGCCCGGCCAACGGCTGCACCAGCAGCGCCGGCTGCCAGGCATCGGGCAGCAGCGCCAGCGGCAGCAGGTTGCCCGAGAACACGATGACCACGGGTGTCGCCACCGCGCTGATCCCGCGCTCGTTGAGCGCAGCAGTGACCGCCACGTTGAGCAGCATCACCATCGCAGTCGAGAGCAACAGCGCAAGCCCCACCGACAGCACAAACGCCATGCCGGCCACCACACTGGGCGGCAGTTGCCAGGCCCACTCGCCCAGGCCGGCCAGCGGCAGCACACCGCCCGCAAAGGTTGCCATCAGGGCCACGCGCGGCAGCAGGCGCGCCGCAATCCAGCCTGCGCTGCGCGCAAACCACAAGGCATAGGCGTCCACCGGGCGCAGCCGGTCGTAGGCCACCGCACCGGTGCGCACGGCCTGCGCCACCTCGGGGTCTCCGAGCCATGGCAGCAGCACCAGCAGGCCTTGCGCGAGCCACGTGTAGGTGATGGCCTGTGCGAGCGACATCGACGGTGCCGCGCCCGCCATGGCGCTGCCGCCATAGAACGCCGCGAACACCATCACCTTGATTCCACCCCACCAGCACTGCGTTGCAAAGCCGGCGAGCGCAGCGGTGCGGTACTGCAGCATCTGGATGAAGCGCGACGCAAAGGCCGCGGCATAGGGGCGAAGCAGGTCGCGCGGGCTCACGCTTCCGCCGCTCCGTGCATTGCGTAGAAACGCGCGATCACGGCTTCGATGGCCATGCCCTCCAGGCGAATGTCCTCCACCGCATGGGCGGCCGCAATGCGCGCGATAAGTGCCGGGGCCGAGGTCGCCCCGGGATCGAAGTCGAGCACCAGCGTCTGGCCGTCGCGCGAATGCACCTTGGCGCCCGCTACCTGCGTGGGCAGTTCAGCATCTTGCGCAAAGTCGACCACCAGCCGGCGCTCGGCCATTACCTGCGCACGCAAGGCTTCCACCGGGCTGTCGGCCAGCACGCGGCCATGGCCTATGACGATCACGCGCCCGGCCAGCGCCTCGATGTCGTGCATGTCATGCGTGGTCAGCAGCACTGTGGTGCCGCGTTCGCGGTTGGCGCGCCGCACGAAGTCGCGCACAGCCAGCTTCGAGGGCGCATCGAGGCCGATGGTCGGCTCATCGAGAAACAGGATGTCGGGCTCGTGCAGCAGCGCCGCCGCAATTTCCGCGCGCATGCGCTGTCCCAGCGACAGTTGGCGCACCGGCTGGCCGAGCACGCGTTCCAGATTGAGCAGCGCGACCAGTTCGTCTCGCGTGCGCCTGTAGCGCTGCGGGTCGACGCGATAAATGTCGCGCAGCAGGTCGAAGCCGTCGCCCACCGGCAGGTCCCACCACAGCTGCGTTCGCTGGCCGAAGACCACGCCGATGCGCGCCACGTGCCGCTCGCGGTCCGCGAAGGGATCGCGGCCGTCGACCTGCACATGCCCGCCGTCGGGCCGCAGGATGCCGGCAAGAATCTTGATGGTGGTCGACTTGCCCGCGCCGTTCGGCCCGATGAAGCCGAGCAGCTCGCCACGCTCGAGCGAGAACGACACGCCCGACAACGCCTCCACGATGCGGTGCCGGCGCTGCACCAGGCCGCGCAAAGCACCCATCACACCGGGGTCCCTCTCGGAGATGCGGTAGGTCTTGAGAAGGTTGTCGACAAGGATGTGGGGCATGGCGGCGCCGCAGCGGCACGGAAAGCGCGGCGGGGGCGGGATGCTACACGAAAGCGCCGGTACGATCATGGGCTCTCCAAGCGATACCAAGCGTCAGTCCGCCATGTCTCCATCTTCGTCGCCCCTGCCTCCCTCACCCACCCATCTGCTGCCGCTGGATCACTGGGCCGCGCCCGCGCGCAGTGCGCTCGTCGGCGTGTTCACCGACATCGACGACACGCTCACCAGCGAAGGCGCGATCACGGCCGACGCACTGCAGGCGCTCGGCGACCTCAAGGCGGCGGGGCTTTCCATCGTGGCGATCACCGGCCGGCCGGTGGGCTGGAGCCTGCCCTTCGTCAACACCTGGCCGGTCGACGCGATCGTGGCCGAGAACGGCGCGGTGGCATTGCTGCCGGCCGCCGGGGGCAAGATCGAAAAGCGCTACCAGCAAGATGCCCCCACGCGCGCTGCCAACTTCGAGCGCATGCAGGCCGTGCTGGCGCGCATCGAGCGCGAGATCCCGGGCGCCCGGCGCGCCACCGATTCACCGGGCCGCGAGACCGACATTGCGATCGACCACAGCGAGTTCGTGCAGTTGAGCGACGAGACCATTGCGCAGGTGGTGGCACTGATGCGCCGCGAGGGCATGCACGCCACGGTGAGCAGCATCCACATCAATGGCTGGTACGGCGACAACGACAAGCTCGAAGGCGCGCGCTGGATCGTGCGCGAGCTCTGGGGCCGCATGCTCGACGACGAGCTCGACCGCTGGGCCTATGTGGGTGATTCGACCAACGACCAGCTGATGTTCCGCACCTTTGCGAGCAGCATCGGCGTGGCCAACGTTGCACGCTTTGTGCCGCAGCTGGAGCACCTGCCGCGCTACGTGACCGAGGGCGAGCGCGGCGCGGGCTTTGCCGAGGTGGCGCGCGCCGTGCTCTCGGCGCGTGCTATTCGGTGAGCGGCACGTTCCGTTCCGACGCGCCCCGCAGCGCTGCCCATTGGCGCCAGACACCGAAGGCCGCGATAAGCAGCAGCACCGCTGCATAACCTTCCGCCACGCGCAGAAGCCCCAGCGGTGCCACCAGAAAGCCCGCGAGCATTGCGGGCAGGCTGAACGCAAGGTAAGAGACCACGAAGATCGCCGCGAACAACTCACCGCGCTCATGGGCGTCGGCAAGCGGAGCCAGAATTTGAATCAGCGCGGAGAACGCGCCGCCAAAGCCGATTCCCGCGACTGCCGTGCCGACGAAGAAAAGCGTGAGCGACTGCGTGGCCAGCGAAGCCAGCAGCAACACCAACCCGACCGCGATGCTGACTGTGCCAAAGATGACCGAACGAGGCGCACCCAGGCGGCCCAGCAGCGTGGGCGCGACCGCACCGAAGCCTGACAGCACCGCAATCGTGAGGCCGTTGACCACGCCGTTGTCGATGCCGAACACGTGGTGCATCAGCGAGGGCGCAAGCGACAGTTGCAGGCCTCCGAGCGCCCACACCACGACAAGCACCGGCAGGCCGCGCGCAAACTCGCGCCGCGCCCGCGCAGGAATCGAAACGCGCGGCACCAGCGAGGCCATCGCACCGGCACGCGGCGTCACGGTTTCGGGCAGCCACAGCACTGCGACTGCGCCCAGCGCGAACACCGCGGCCAGCACGCCGAAGACCAGCGCCACCGGCACGCCTGTGAACTTCACCGCCATGCCCGTCAGCAGCGCCCCCACGGCGAGCCCTGAAAGCGGTGACACGCTCGTGATCAATGCTCCCAGCCGCTTGCGCGACGCCGGCGCCGCCTCGACCACCGCCGCGCTCAGCGCGCCGCTTGCCACGCCCGTGGCCACGCCCTGCACGATGCGCGCGGCAATCAGCCCGGCGATGTCATGCGCCAGCAGGAAGAGCCCCATGGCCACTGCCTGCAGCACCAGCGCCCCCAGCACCACTGGTCGGCGCCCGATGTGGTCCGACAGCGATCCCGCCACCAGCAGCGAAATCAGGAGCGCAATGGCATAGACCGCAAAAGCCACGGTGAGCATCGACGCCGAAAACCCCCAGGCGTGCTGGAACACCACGAAAAGCGGCGACGGCGCGGCCGCGGCAAAGAAGAACGCAAAGAGCACGGCACCCAGCAGCGCAAAGCTGACAGACGCCGGAAGGCGCCAGGGCTTGGACCGAGTGGCGGTGGCGGCTGTGGCAACCGCGAGTTCAGGGCAGGAGGACGACATGGCAGATCCTTAACGCAACTCTTTTAGCTTTTGCGATTCTAGACCTGCATATTCACTAAAGCAAATAACTTTGCGTTAAAGTGTTGCCATGAACGATGTCGTCCTTCCCAGCAAGCGTCCCGGCGGCCGCAGCGCGCAAGTGCAGGCACTGGTGCGCACCGCCCTTGAAGAACTGGTGGCCGAGCAGGGCCGTGAGCGCGTCACCGTGCCCGCCGTGGCCGAACGCGCGGGTGTCAGCGCCTCGAGCATTTACCGGCGATGGGGCGACCTGTCAGGCCTGCTGGCCGAAACCGCAACCCATCGGCTCGACCCGAACCGGCCCCTGCCCGACACGGGTTCGCTGCGGCAAGACCTGGTGGCCTGGGCGCAGGAACTCATCACCCATCTGGCGCAGCCCTGCAGCAAGTCCTTGTTGAAAGCCGCGGCCGCTTTGGCCAACGACGGCGCGGACACCGACTGCCTGCGCAACCGCCGCAAGGAGGCGGGCACGCTGGTCGAGCAGGCGCGCGCCCGCGGCGAGCATGCGCCCCAGACGCAGCAGGTCATCGATCACCTGATCGCCCCCATCGTTTTCCGGCTGGTGTTCGGCGCCGAGCCGGTAAAGCCCGAGCTCGCCCAGCGGCTGGTGGGCGAGCTGTTTGCGATCAGTTCGTCTTCGGCTGTTCCTTCGCCAGGCCCAGCTTCTCGATGACAGCCTTTTCCTTCACCACGGTCTCCTGCGCAAACTTGGTGTAGGTGGCCGAGCTCATGTAGTTAGGCAGCATGTCGTAGCGGCCGAGCGACGCCACGTAGCTCGGCTCTTCCATGGCCTGCTTGAATGCGTCGTGCAGTTTCTTCACCACTTCGGGCGGCGTCCCCTTGGGTGCGCCAATGCCGAACGGCGAGTTCTGCACCACGTCATAGCCCAGCTCCTTCAGCGTCGGTGCATCGGGGAACTTGGCCAGGCGCTTTTCGCCCCAGGTGTTCAGCACGCGCAGCTTGCCGGCTTCGACCTGCGGCGCAAAGCCGGTGCTGTCGGCAGCGGCCATCAGCTGGCCGCTGACCACGGCGAGCATCAGGTCGGCGCTGCCCTTGTAGGGCACGTGCTGCAGTTCGATGCCGGCCTTCTGCGCAATGATTTCCGTCGTGAGGTGCGGACTCGTCAGGTTGCCGGTGGAGCCGTAGGTGAGCTTGCCGGGGTTGGCCTTGGCATAGGCGACAAAGTCGGCCCAGGTCTTGAAGGGGCTGCTGGCCGGCACCACGATGCCGAAGGCGTAGCCCGTCACATTGATGACGTAGCTGATGTCCTTGAGCGGGTCCCAGTTGATCTTGGTGGTGTAGCCCAGGCGGAACACGCCGAGCGGAATCTGCGCGACCGTGTAGCCGTCGGGCTGCGAGGTTTGCAGCGCCTGTGCGGGCAGCGTGCCGCCGGCGCCGGGCTTGTTGTCGACGATGACCGGCTGGCCGAGGATCTTGCTCGCGTTGTCGGCCAGCTGGCGCATGGTGATGTCGGTCGGGCCGCCCGCGGGGAACGCGATGACCAGCTTGATCGGCTTGCTGGGAAAGGCCTGGGCAAGCGCCGCCAAGGGAAAAGCAAGTCCGCACGCGGCAAGCGTGGCGGCACAGAGAAGGGAACGGCGGGACATGGCGGAAGACTCCTGAAACTGAAATGAACCGCGCATTGGGCCTTGCCCCGCCGCCCCCGGCAATCGGGGCTCACCCCACTGCTGTCGCCCAGGTTGCTCAGCCGGCCCGCTGGCCAAAACCTTCGAGCACGTTCACGGTGTTGATGCCGACTTCCGCGACCGCGTAGCCACCTTCGAACACGAACACCGTGGGCAGCCCCGCGCCCGCCAGGTCTTCTCCCATGCGCAGGTAGTCCTCGCTTTTCAGCTTGAATCCGGAGATCGGATCCCCCTCGAAGGTGTCGACGCCGAGCGACACCACCAGGGCACCGGCCTTCACTTTCGCGATGCCGTCGAGCGCCGACTTGAGAGCCGCTCGCCAAGCGGAAAAGCCGGTGCCGCGCGCGAGCGGCAGGTTGTGGTTGAAGCCCTCTCCTTGGCCCGCGCCGCGCTCGTCGGCATGGCCCAGGTAATACGGGTAGTCGGTGAGCGGGTCTCCGTGCAAGCTTGCAAAGTGAACATCGCTTCGTTCGTAGAAGATGGCCTGCGTGCCGTTGCCGTGGTGGTAGTCCACGTCGAGCACGGCAACGCGTTCCACGCCGGCATCGCGCAGCGCCTGTGCAGCGACAGCGGCGTTGTTGACGAAGCAGTAGCCACCAAAGAAATCGGCACCCGCATGATGGCCGGGCGGCCGCGTGAGTGCAAAGGCGGCGCGACGCCCATCAATGACGCGCTGCGCCGCGGTCCATGCACAGGCGGCGCCGTGCCGCGCAGCGGCCCAGCTGCCGGCCGTGAGCGGCGTGCCCGCATCGAACGAGAACAGGCCCAGGCGGGCCGGGAAGCTCTGGGGCAGCACATCGGTGCGCATGCCGCGCGTGGGCCAGTACGAAGGCAGCGCATCGCGCGAGGCGTTGGCTGCGTCTAGCGCCACCCACTCGTCCCAGGCATGCGCAATGAAGTCCAGGTAGCGCGGCGCATGCACCTTGGCCAGCAGGGCTTCGTCGAAATGGTCTGGCATCTGCAGCGGGCCCAGGCGCCGGCGCTCCAGTTCATGCTTCACGTGGTCGACGCGGTCGGGCACCTCGAAGCACGGCACCAACTCGCCGCGGAACATCTCGACTTTGCCTTGGTGAAGCGCGTGCTGGTCGTTGTAGATGGTGAGCATGCCTGGATCATGCCGCACGCCGCAGCACCGCGCGGCGCCGGCCCGATGCAGTCAGGCCGAACAGATCCTTCGGGTCGTCCAGCTCGGGCACCAGCGCAATCTGCTGGCCCACACCCCGTTCGATGGCCAGCTGGTGGATGTAGCGCAACGCGGTGTAGTCCTCGAGCGCGAAGCCGACCGAATCGAACACCGTGACCTGGTCGGCGGTTTCGCGGCCCGGCACGTCGCCGACAAGCACCTTCCAGAGTTCGTGCACCGGAAAGCCGGCCGGCAGCTGCTGGATCTCGCCCTCCACGCGGGTCTGGGCCTCGTATTCGACGAACACGCGCGCCAGGCGCAGCACATCGGGGTGCAGCTCGGTCTTGCCGGGCGAATCGCCGCCCACGGCATTGATGTGCATGCCGGGGTCGATCATGTCGGGCGTGAGAACGGTGGCCTGCCCCTGGAAAGCCGTGATGGTGGTGACGATGTCCGCGCCGCGCACGGCCTCGGCCACGGAGCGGGCGCGCACCACATCGAGCGGCGTGCAGACGGACAAGTGGCGCACCAGCTTGTCGGTCGCCCGCGCGTCGATGTCGAACACGCGCACTTCCTCGATGCCCAGCAATGCATGGAAAGCCAGCGCCTGGAACTCGCTTTGCGAGCCGTTGCCGATGAGCGCCATGCTGCGCGAGCCAGGCCGCGCCAAGGCCTGCGCCGCCATGGCCGAAGTAGCGGCGGTGCGCAGCGCGGTGGTGAGCGTGAGCTCGGAGAGCAGCACCGGGTAGCCGGTGTCGACCTCGGCCAGAACGCCGAAGGCCATGACGGTGGGCAAGCCGACCTGCGTGTTGTGCGGATGGCCGTTGACGTACTTGAAGGCGTAGGCGCCGTCGTCCGCCACCGGCATCAGCTCGATCACGCCAAGGTGCGAATGGCTCGCCACGCGCGCTTTTTTATCGAACTCACGCCAGCGCAGAAAGTCGTCGCGCAGCGCGTCGGCCAACGCCGTGAGAAATTGCGGAACGCCGGTTTCGTCCACCAGGCGAACCAGGCTGTGAACATCGATGAAGCGGGTCATGACATGGCTCCTTGCGTAGCCCCGGCACGGCGCTTCATCCTGTCACCCGACTCGATCCCCCATGGCTGATTCAGGATGCGCCTGCGCCAAGGATTGAAGCCATTGTGCGCCCGCTTGCGGCGCTTTGCGAGCCCCTGCGGAACCGGCGTTTGCCGGTCCGCAGTGCTGCACTACCTCGTCAGCACCGGCGCCAGCGCTACGCCCGTATGGGTGCCCAGCCGAACCACCTCTTCGGGCGGCGCCGCGGCCACGATGCGCCCACCGGCATTGCCGCCTTCCGGCCCCAGGTCGATGATCCAGTCGGCCTCGGCAATCAGGTCGAGATCGTGCTCGATCACCACCACGCTGTGGCCGCCGTTCACCAGCCGGTGCAGCACGCGGATCAGCTTCTCGACGTCGGCCATGTGCAGGCCCACGGTCGGCTCGTCGAGCACGTAGAGCGTGTGCGGCGCCTTCTGGCCGCGGCGCGTGATGTCGTCGCGCACCTTGCTCAGTTCGGTCACCAGCTTGATGCGCTGCGCCTCGCCGCCCGAGAGCGTGGGCGAAGGCTGCCCCAGCGTGAGATAGCCCAGGCCGACGTCTTTCAGCAGTTGCAGCGGATGGCTGATGTTGGGCATGGCGGCAAAGAACTCCACCGCCTCGTCCACTTCCATCTGCAGCACGTCGCCAATGCTCTTGCCGCGCCAGCTCACCGCCAGCGTCTCGGGATTGAAGCGCGCGCCGTGGCACACCTCGCAAGGCACCTTCACGTCGGGCAAAAAGCTCATCTCGATGGTGCGCACGCCCGCGCCTTCGCAGCCGGGGCAGCGGCCTTCGCCGGTGTTGAAGCTGAAGCGCGCCGGGCCATAGCCGCGCGCCTTGGCTTCGAGCGTGTCGGCAAACAGCTTGCGGATGGTGTCCCAGAAGCCGATGTAGGTGGCCGGGCAGCTGCGCGGCGTCTTGCCGATGGGGGTCTGGTCGACCTCGAGCACGCGGTCGATGGTTTCGTAGCCTTCCACGCGATCGCAGCCGGACCATGCCGGGCGCTTGCCCGCGGCATCGGCGTCACGGCCCGCCTTGGTCATGCGCTGAATCACGACCGCCTGCACGCTGGCCAGCAGCACGTCGCGCGCCAGGGTCGACTTGCCCGAGCCGCTCACGCCGGTGACCACCACCAGGCGGTGGAGCGGCAGCGTGGCGGTCACGTCCTGCAGGTTGTGCAGGTCGGCGCCGTGCACCGTGAGCCAGTTGCCGCTGTCCTCCGCCTTGGGGTCAGGCGAGGGAATGAGCCGGCGCGCCTGCAGCGGATGCTTGATGGCATCGCGCAGGTAGCGGCCGGTTTGCGAATCGCCTGCCGCCTGGATGTCGGCCACCGAGCCTTCCGCCACGAGGCGGCCGCCGCGCTTGCCTGCGCTGGGACCGATGTCGATGATGTGGTCGGCGCGGCGAATGGTGTCTTCGTCATGCTCCACCACCACCAGCGTGTTGCCCTTGTCGCCGAGCTTGTGCAGCGCGTCGAGCAATATCTGGTTGTCGCGCGCATGCAGGCCGATGGTCGGCTCGTCGAGCACGTAGCACACGCCCTGCAGATTGCTGCCAAGCTGCGCCGCAAGCCGAATGCGCTGTGCCTCGCCGCCGCTCAGCGTGGGCGCGCCGCGGTCGAGCGTGAGATAGCCCAGGCCCACCTCTTCGAGAAACTCGAGCCGGCTCTTGATCTCGGGCACCAGGTCGCGCGCAATCTCCGCTTCGCGGCCGGTCAATGCGAGCCCTTCGAACCACTGGCGCACCTCGGTCACGCTCATGCGCGCGAGTTCGGTAATGCCGATGCCGCCCATGCCGTCCGCCAGCGATGCGCCGAAGCTCACCGCACGTGCCGTCGCGTTGAGCCGCGTGCCTTCGCACGTGGGGCACGCCACATCGGCCAGGTCTTCCACCTCGGGCTCGGCAAAGGTCTGTTCGCGGCCCTTGTTGTCGTCGTCCCGAATCGAGTCGTCGAAGACCTTGCGCTGGTCCTTGCTGAGCTTGACGCCCGTGCCCACGCAGTCAGGGCACCAGCCGTGCTTGCTGTTGTAGCTGAACAGCCGCGGATCGAGCTCGGCGTAGCTGGTGCTGCAGACCGGGCACGCACGCAGCGTGGAAAACACGTTCACGCGGCCGATGCCCGAGGCAGACACACCGGCCATCATCGCGGCCTTGAGGCCGTCGAGTTCGCTCAGCACATGCACCACGCCCTTGCCATGCTCCAGCGCCTTGGTCAGCGCCTCGCGCAGTTCGGTCTCTTTCGATGGCAGCACGTCGAGGCTGGCTACCGGCAGTTCGATGCTGTGTTCCTTGAAGCGGTCGATGCGCGGGAAGCCGGTGGTCGGCAAGAAGTCGCCATCCACGCGCAGGTGCGTAAAGCCGCGCGGCCGTGCCCAGTCGGCCAGCTCGGTGTACACGCCCTTGCGGTTGCTCACCAGCGGCGCCAGCAGGCCGATGTGCTGGCCCTTGAAGTTGCGCATCAGCTGTGCCGCAATGCTGTCGGGCGTCTGCGGCTGCACGGCCGCGCCGTCGTGCGTGCAATGCTGGATGCCCAGCTTGACGTACAGCAGGCGCAAGAAGTGCCACACCTCGGTGGTGGTACCCACCGTGCTCTTGCGGCCGCCGCGCGACAGGCGCTGCTCGATGGCCACCGTGGGCGGAATGCCGTACACCGCATCCACTTCGGGCCGGCCCGCGGGCTGCACGATGCTGCGTGCATAGGCGTTGAGCGATTCGAGATACCGCCGCTGCCCTTCGTTGAACAGGATGTCGAAGGCCAGCGTCGACTTGCCCGAACCGCTGACACCCGTCACCACGCTGAATTTGCCGCGCGGAATATTGACGCTGAGGTTTTTCAGGTTGTGTTCGCGTGCGTTGACGATCTCGATCGCCTTGCCGCCGGGCGCCGTCTTGGCATTGGCAATGTAGCGCCGCGCGGCGCGCTCGGCCACCTTGTAGGCCTCGGGACCGATGGCCAGCTCGTAGTCGGCCAGCGCCGCGCCGGTGAGCGAGGCGCGGTTCTCGCGCAACTGCTCCGGCGTGCCCTCCGCCACCACCTGGCCGCCGCCCTCGCCGCCTTCGGGGCCGAGATCGATGCACCAGTCGCTCGCGCGGATCACGTCGAGGTTGTGCTCGATCACGATCAGCGAATGCCCCGCGTCGAGCAGCTTGCGCAGCGCGCGCATCAGGCGTGCAATGTCGTCGAAGTGCAGGCCCGTGGTCGGCTCGTCGAAAAGAAACAGCGTGCCCTTGCGCGCGACCGACTGCTTGCTGGCCGTTCCGTTCTTTGCCGCTTCCGCCAAAAAGCCCGCGAGCTTGAGGCGCTGCGCCTCGCCGCCGCTCAGCGTGGGCACCGGCTGGCCGAGCTTCACGTAGTCGAGCCCCACGTCTGAAATGGGCTGCAGCACGCGCAGCACGTCGCGGTCGGCCTCGAACACGGCGGCCGCTTCGGCCACGGTGAGTTCGAGCACGTCGGCCACGTTGTAGCTCTTGCCCTTGCGCTCGACTTTCACTTCGAGGATTTCAGGGCGGTAGCGCTTGCCGTCGCAATCGGGGCAGCGCAGGTACACGTCCGACAGGAACTGCATTTCGACGTGCTCGAAGCCCGAGCCGCCGCAGGTCGGGCAGCGGCCGTCGCCCGAGTTGAAGCTGAACTTGCTCGCGGTGTAGCCGCGCTGGCGCGAGAGCGCCGCAGTGGCGAAGATCTCGCGAATCGCGTCCCATGCGCCCACGTAGCTCGCCGGGTTGGAACGCGCCGTCTTGCCGATGGGCGACTGGTCGACAAAGACCACGTCGCCCAGGTGATCGGCGCCCAGCAGGCGGTCGTGCGCGCCGGGCGTTTCCGTGGCCTTGCCAAAGTGCCGCATGAGCGCGGGCGCCAGCACGTCCTGGATCAGCGTCGACTTGCCCGAGCCGCTGACGCCGGTGACGCACACCAGGCGCGCGAGCGGAAACTCGACGGTCACGTTCTGCAGGTTGTGCTCGCGCGCACCTTCGAGGATGAGCCGGTGCGTGTTCTCGCTCACGAGCCGCTTGAAGCCCATGCCGATCTTCTTGCGGCCGCCCAGGTATTGGCCGGTGAGGGTGTCGGCATCGCGAAGCTGGTCGGTGCTGCCGTCGAACACGATCTGCCCGCCGCGCACGCCGGGGCCGGGGCCCATGTCGATCACGCGGTCGGCCGCAAGCATCACGGCCGGGTCGTGCTCGACCACCACCAGCGTGTTGCCTGCGTCGCGCAGGCGCAGCATGGCTTCGGTGATGCGGTTCATGTCGCGCGGATGCAAGCCGATGCTGGGCTCGTCGAGCACGAAGAGCGTGTTGACCAGCGAGGTGCCCAGCGCGGTGGTGAGATTGATGCGCTGCACCTCGCCGCCCGAAAGCGTGCGGCTCTGGCGGTCGAGCGTGAGGTAGCCGATGCCCACGTCGTGCAGGTAGCGCAGGCGCGTGGTGATTTCTTCATGGAGGAGCTTGAGGGCCTGGGCTTCGCCCTGTCTTGCACCTTCCCCCGCTGGGGGAAGGTGGGGATGAGGGCTCCCGGCCCCTACCACCGCCACAGCCTTTTCAGAGGCCGCGTGCCCCCACCCCAACCCTCCCCCAGCGGGGGAGGGAGCCAAACCCATGCGGTCGAAAAACTTGCGCAGCCGCTCGATCGGCAGCAGCATCAGGTCGTGCAGGCAAAGCCCGGGCAGCGCCTCGAGCTGCGCGCGCGTCCACTTGGCGCCGGTCGGCATGAAGCGCTTGGCGGGCTCGAGCACCGCATCGGCGTCTTCCTTGCTGCCGATGCGCCACAGCAGGCTGTCGAGCTTGAGGCGCGCGCCGCTGCACACGGGGCACGGCGTGTAGCTGCGGTACTTCGACAAGAGCACGCGGATGTGCATCTTGTAGGCCTTGCTTTCCAGGTAGCCAAAAAAACGGCGCACGCCGTACCATTGCTTGTTCCAGTTGCCCTCCTTGTAGTTGGGCGTGCCTTCGATCACCCAGTGCTTCTGCTCGTCGGTGAGCTTGTTCCAGGGCGTGTCGCGCGGAATGCCGGCCGCCTCGGCGTGCCGCATGAGGTCGTCCTGCGCTTCTTTCCACGCCGGCGTCTGGATGGTCTTGATCGCGCCGGCGCGCAACGTGAGCTTGTCGTTCGGAATCACCAGGCCCAAGTCGACGCCGATCACCCGGCCGAAGCCGCGGCAGGTGTCGCAGGCGCCGACGGCCGAGTTGAACGAGAACATCGACGGGATCGGGTCGGTGTAGCGGATGTCGCTTTCGGGGCAGTGCAGGCCGGTCGAAAACTTCCACACATCGGTGGGCGCGTTTTCTTCTGCGCCTGTTGCATGCACCGTAACGCGCCCGCTGCCTCGCTTGAGCGCCACTTCGATGGCTTCGACCACGCGCGACCGCTCGGCGCTCGAAATACGGAAGCGGTCGGCCACCACGTCGAGCATCTTGCGCGGCCCAGTGGGCGTGGCCACCTCGCGCTCCGCCTGCACGCGCGTGAAACCGCTGGCCGACAGCCACTGCGTGACTTCTTCCGCCGAAGTGCCCGCGGGCAGTTCGACCGGAAAGGTGACCACAAGGCGTGGATCACCCGCCGCGGCCGCGCGCTCGGCAATCTGCGCATAGATGCTGTCCGGCGAATCGTGGCGCACGGGCAACGCGGTTTCGCGGTCGAACAGCTGGGCCGCGCGCGCATAGAGCAGCTTCAGGTGGTCGTTGAGTTCGGTCATCGTGCCGACCGTGGAGCGCGAGGAGCGCACCGGGTTGGTCTGGTCGATGGCAATGGCGGGCGGCACGCCCTCCACTTTGTCGACCGCCGGCTTGTCCATGCGGTCCAGGAACTGGCGCGCATAGGCGGAGAAGGTTTCTACATAGCGCCGCTGGCCTTCGGCGTAGAGGGTGTCGAACACAAGGCTCGACTTGCCCGAGCCGCTCGGCCCGGTGACCACGGTCATCTCGCCTGTGCGGATGTCGAGGTCGAGGTTCTGGAGGTTGTGCTGGCGCGCGCCGCGAATCCGGATGGAGCCCTGTGTCATGAGTGCCTTGGGGGGTGGGGCAAACATTCTAGGGAGTGGCTGGTGACGAATTTGTGCACTCCGTCACATGGACTGTGTGCGTGCAGGGGTTTATACGGATTCAGCCTCAGACACTTTGAGTAACAAATAGCGGATTTTGTTTACGTTTACCTGACTTGGCCGCTTGAGGAAGATTACCCATGAAGACGCTGCACGCAATTTGCGCCGCCCTCCTGACGATGGTGGCCACGGCCGCTTCGGCCCAGATCCTGATCGGCCAGACCACGGGCGTGACCGGCTCGGTGGCCGCCAGCGTCAATGAAGCCCTGGGCGGCGCCCAGCTGGTGATCGATGCCGCCAATGCCCAGGGCGGCATTCACGGGGAGAAGATCGAGATCCTCCGCATGGACGATGCGTTCGACGTGAAGCGCGCCAGCGAAAACGCCCGCGTTCTGATCGAAGACAAGAAGGTGCTGGCGCTGTTCCTGAGCCGTGGCACCCCGCACTCGCAAGCCATCGTGCCCTGGCTCGACAAGCACGGCGTGCCGCTGATTGCGCCTTCCACCGGCGCCATGGCGTTGCACAAGCCGGTTCTCAAGCACGTGTTCAACGTGCGAGCCACCTACCAGCGCGAAGCCGAGAAGGCGGTCCAGCACCTGCTCACCACCGGCATTGCGCGCATCGCGGTGGTCTACGTGACCGACTCCTTCGGCCAGGACGCGCTCGAAGGCGCAATGACCGGTTTTGCCAAGGCGCAGGCCAAGCCCATCGTCACCGTGCCGGCCGACCGCGAGAAGCCCGACTACAAGTCCATCGTGCCCGCCATCAAGGACGCCAATGCGCAGGCGGTGCTGTGGATCGGCTCGGGCGTGGCGGTGGTCGACGGCATCAAGGCGCTGCGCGCCGCCGGGTCGTTCGCGCAGGTGGTCACCTTGTCCAACAACGCCTCGTCGGGCTTCATCAAGCAGCTGGGCGACGCGAGCAAAGGCGTGATCGTGACGCAAGTGTTTCCGAACGAGCGCTCCATCAGCTACCCGATGGTCAAGGAGGCGATGGCGCTTGCGCAGGCCAAGGGCCAGGCCGAGCTCTCGCCAGCGGCGCTGGAGGGCTTTGCCTCGGCCAAGGTGCTGGTGGAGGCACTGCGCCGCGCCGGGCCGAAGCCCACGCGTGCCAAGGTGCTTGCAGCACTCGAAACCCTGCGTGCCTATGACCTCGGCGGCTTGGAAGTGAGCTATTCGCCGCAGGACCATTCGGGCATCGACTTCGCCGACCTGGCGATCATCAGCGACGGCCGCTTCAAGCGGTAAACCGCGCCCGCGCGGTCCGCGTTGTTGCGTGGGCTCCCTGCCCATGCCATGGGCAACTATGGTTTGACAGGGTTTCCACGAGCGAGTGAACGCCACTCGCTGGAACACATTTGCGCATCTTCCGACGGAAGCATCCGCTTCGCGTAAAGGCTCGTTCGATGAAGATGTACAGTTTCCGCGCCGCCGCGCTCTTCTTGGCCGTGAGCTTGGCCGTGGCGGTCTCCGGCGCATCGGCGCAAATCGTCATCGGCCAGTCGGCCGACCTGTCGGGACCGGCGGCGGTGGGCGTGAAGGAAACGATCATGGGCTCGCAGCTGGTCATCGACCATGTCAACGCCCAAGGAGGCATTCACGGCGAGCAGATCGAGGTGATCCGGCTGGACGACGGCCTGGACCCCAAGCGTTCGGTCGAGAACACCCGCATCCTCATCGAGGACAAGAAGGTGCTGGCGCTGCTGCTCAACCGCGGCACGCCCAACACCATTGCCGTCATCCCCCTGCTCGACAAATACGGCGTGGCGCTGGTCGGCCCTTCGACCGGCGCCATGGCGTTGCACCAGCCGCTACAGAAGAATGTATTCAACGTGCGCTCGACCTACCAGCGCGAGGCCGAAAGAGCAGTGCTGCACCTGGCCACCACCGGCATCCAGCGCATTGCCGTGGTCCAGGCCGACGATTCCTTTGGCAGGGACGCGATGGAAGGCGCGAGCAAGGGCTTCGAGCGCGCGGGGCTGGCGCCGGCCTTGGTCGCGCTGGCCGATCGCAGCAAGCCCGACTTTGCGGCCATCGTGCCTCAGCTGGTCAAGGCCAAAGCCCAGGCGGTGCTGTGGATCGGCTCCGGCACCGCAGTGACCGACGGCGTGAAGGGGCTGCGCGCCGCGGGCTCGGCGGCGCAGATCATCACGCTGTCGAACAACGCGGCATCGGGCTTCATCAAGGAGCTCGGTTCGGCCAGCACCGGCGTGATCGTCACGCAGGTGCTGCCCTACGAGCGCGCGTTCGGCCATCCGCTGGTCAAGGAGGCAATGGCACTTGCACAGGCCAGGGGGCAGACCGAACTGTCGCCGGCGCTGCTCGAAGGCTTTGTTGCCACCAAGGTGCTGGTGGAGGCCCTGCGCCGCACCGGCCCCAAGCCGACCCGCGCCAGGCTGGTTGCCACGCTCAACCGCTTTCAATACGACGTGGGCGGCAGGCTCGAGGTGAACTATTCGCCGCAGGACCACACCGGCATCGACTATGTCGACCTGTCGATCGTCAGCGAAGGCCGATTCAGGCGGTAGCTGGTTACTTGGCGGGCGCAGCGGGCGCGGGCTCGTGCATCGCGTCACCGCCATGCTTCTCGCCGGACATGTCGACCTTGTCGCCGGCCTTCGAGATCACGTACAGGGCAATGGCGGCAAAAATGACAAAGCCGACAACGAGTTTCCACATGGGTCGTATCTCCTGATGGGTTCAATGGGTTCAAGAAAAAGGCCTCATGCCGACGGCATGAAGCCCCTTTGTTGAACGGAGGGCCGGCTCTCGCCGCCCTCCTGCCGAACCCTGCGGTCAGTCGTTCGCGTAGATGTCCACGTCCTTCGTCTCGCGAATGAACAGCGTACCCACCACCAGCGTGACGCCGGCGATGATGATCGGGTACCAGAGGCCGTTGTACATGTTGCCGGTCGAGGCCACGATGGCAAAGGCGGTGGTGGGCAGCAGGCCGCCGAACCAGCCGTTGCCGATGTGGTACGGCAGGCTCATCGAGGTGTAGCGGATGCGGGTGGGGAACAGTTCCACCAGCATTGCGGCGATGGGACCATAGACCATGGTTACCAGCAGCACCAGCCAGAACAGCAGCCCGATGGTCAGCAGCTTGTTGATCTTCGTGGGGTCCGCCTTGGCCGGATAACCGGCAACCTTCAGGTCTTCGGCCACGCCTTTCTTGAAGGCGGCGATCTCCTTGACGGAGGTTTCGTCGAACTTGAGGTTGACGACATTGCCGACCGGTGCCTCGACCGTCTTGTTGCCGATCTTCACGACAGCCTTCGAACCGGGTGCGCCGGCCACGTTCTCATAGCTCACCGAGTTCTGCACAAGGTAGCGCTTGGCGATGTCGCACGAGCTGCGGAAGTCGATTTCGCGCGCCACGGGGTTGCCCTGGAACGAGCAGGTGGCAGGGTCGGCCGTGACGGTGACGCCGGCGGTGGCTTGCGCCTTGGCCAGGTCGGGGTTGGCAGCTTCGGTCAGCATCTTGAAGACCGGGAAATACGTGACCACGGCCAGCAGGCAGCCGGCCATGATGATCGGCTTGCGGCCGATCTTGTCGGACAGCGTGCCGAAGACCACGAAGAACGGCGTTCCGAGCAGCAGCGCGGCGGCGATCATCAGGTTGGCAGTGGTCGCATCGACCTTGAGCTGAGCGGTCAGGAAGAACAGCGCATAGAACTGGCCCGAATACCAGACCACCGCCTGGCCTGCCGTAAGGCCGACCAGCGCCAGGATCACGATCTTGAGGTTCTTCCACTCGCCGAACGACTCGGACAGCGGGGCCTTCGAGGTCTTGCCCTCGGCCTTCATCTTCTGGAAGGCCGGCGACTCCGACAGCGAAAGGCGGATCCACACCGAGATGCCGAGCAGCAGGATCGACACCAGGAACGGAATGCGCCAGCCCCAGTCGTTGAACACCGCTTCGCCGAGCCATTCGCGCACACCCAGGATGACCAGCAGGCTCAGGAACAGGCCGAGCGTTGCCGTGGTCTGGATCCACGAGGTGTAGGCGCCGCGCTTGCCGTGCGGCGAGTGCTCGGCCACATAGGTGGCGGCACCGCCGTACTCACCGCCGAGCGCAAGGCCCTGCAGCATGCGCAGCGCAATCAGGATCACCGGCGCGGCAACGCCGATGGTTGCGTAGCTGGGCAGCAAGCCGACGATGAAGGTCGACAGGCCCATGATGAGAATGGTGACCAGGAAGGTGTACTTGCGCCCGATCATGTCGCCGAGCCGGCCGAACACGATGGCGCCGAACGGCCGCACCAGGAAGCCCGCCGCGAATGCCAGCAGCGCAAAGATGAAGGCCGCGCCCGCATCGAGGCCGCTGAAGAACTGCTTCGCGATGATCGCGGCCAGCGAACCGTAAAGGTAGAAGTCGTACCACTCGAACACCGTGCCAAGCGAGGAAGCGAAGATGACCTTCTTTTCCTCCGCGGACATGGGCCGGGGGGCCGGATGCGGCACCCCCCTCGAATCCAGTGTTGCTGCCATTTGCGTCGTCTCCTGTGTATGCGTTCGTTCAGTCCCGGCATTCGGGACCGTGGGGCATTCTTGGAGGCGCGACTGACCCGAGCCTTTCGCGAAACTGAACCGACGCTTACGAATTAAGGTGAAACCCGCAGCGCTCGTTTCAGGTTGTAAGAAATCGGGAAAGTCCTGATCAGTTTTTGCTGCTGCGCAGCATCGATGGACGCTGGTCTGCGCCGGCCCACTGGGGCCCGTCGAACCACACATCGCCGGCCAGGTAGGCACGCAGCATCGCAAGCCCGTCGAAACCCCAGAACAGCCGGCCGTCGACCGCATACGCGGGCGTACCGAACACGCCCGCCTGTACCGCTTCGTCGGTGTTGCGCTTGAGCAATGCCTTGCTCTCGTCGCTGTTCATTTCGCGCCTGGGCCGCAGCTGCGCCGCGAGCGCGGCCAGGCGCGTGGGGTCGCCAGCTTCTTCGCCGCCGCGCCACACGTTGCGAAAAACGGTTTCGGCCACCAGGCGGCTGATGCTTCCGTCGTCCGACGTGGAGACCGCGAGCCGCAGGTGCGGAAGCGGGTTGTACGGGTGCGAGGCCGGCATCTCGATGGGAATGCCGTTGGCGTGACCTAGCCACAGCACATGCCTGTAGGTCCAGCTGCGCTTGGCCGGAATCTCGGCGGGGCCGAGCTGGCCATGGTGCTTGAGCAACGCACCAAGCAGCAGCGGCTTGTACGCCACGCTGCAGCTCAGGCCTTCGAGCGCCTGGGGCAGGTGCTCGAACGCAAGGTACGCATAGGGCGAAATGAAGTCGAGGTAAAAGTCGATGTGCTTCATGCGTGGTTGTCTCCGGGTGCCTCGGCCAGCCGCCAGATGCCGGCACGCGCCCGCAACTCTATCGCGTGCCATACCCCGCGGCGGGCGGCGTCCTCCATCTTGCTCCAGGCCGCAATCTCCGGGATGGTGCGCAGGCACCCCTCGCAGAAGCCGCTCTGGCGGTCCATGCGGCAGACGGAGGTGCACGGCGAGGGCACGCCTTCGGGCAGCGCTTGCACCGCGGCCGCGCGTGCGGCCAGCGTCTCGGCTTCTGCGAAGTTCAAACCACGTCCGCCACCGGCGCACCGGTGAGGGTTTCGAGATCTTGCGGCTTGAGTTGGAACACCGCATGCGGGTGCCCTGCCGCAGCCCAGATGTCATCGAAGCGGAACAGCTCGCGATCGATCAGCACCACCGGCTTGGTTGCATGCCCTACCGGCGACACGCCGCCGATGGTGAAGCCGGTGCGCGCCTTCACGAACTCGGCGTCGGCGCGCCCGGTCTTGCCGATGAGCGCGTCGACCTTCTTCTCGTCCACGCGCTTGTCGCCCGAGGTAATGACCAGCACCGCAGCGTCGTCGCTCTTGCGGCGGAAGATGATGCTCTTGGCAATCTGCCCGACCGAGATGCCGAGTGCATCGGCCGCCTGCTGCGCGGTGCGGCAGGCGTCGTCGAGCATGCGCGGCGAATGGGGGTGGCCGGCGTCCTGGAGCACGCGTGAGACGCGTTGCACGCCTTCGGGGAGGGAATGGAGTTCAGAGCCGCACATGATGCGCTCGAATTTATCAGGCGTTGCGCTTGAACATGAACAGGAAGGCGCCCATCGCCATCAGCACGCCGCCGAAGACGCGGTTCTGCGCGCGCCGGGCACGCACGCTGCGGAGCACGCCTTGCAGCCGCGCGGCCAGCCAGGCGTAGCCGTGCATCACGGTCACGTCGACCATCACCGTCGTGAGCAGCAGCACCAGCAGTTGCAGCCATAACGGCCGCGTCGGCTGGATGAACTGAGGCAGCACGGCGGCCATGAAGACGATGCCCTTGGGATTGGTCACGTTGGTCAGGAAGCCGCGCAGCACGCGCTGCCCTGCCGAGAGCTCGGGTTCGCGAACGGAATCCGGCGCACCGCCATCCGCCTTGGCGACAGCCGACACGGGCGCCCGCCATTGGCGCCAGCCCAGCCACAGCAGGTAGCACGCGCCCACCACCTTGATCACCGTGAACGCGGTCGCCGAGGCGGTGAGCACCGCGCCCACGCCGAGGCCCGCCACCAGCAGGATCACGGCCAGCCCCAGCTGCAGGCCGATGATGGTCGCCGTGGTGCGACGCACGCCGTAGCTGAGCCCATGGCTCATGCTGAGGACCGCGCCCGAACCGGGCGAAACCGCGATGACGCAACTGGCCACCAGAAATGCGAGCCAGACATGCAGGTCCATGAGAACTCCTTTGCGTGCGGGGCTCAGCCGGCCCGCTTGGTGCGGATGGCCTTCGACGCCCGCGAATTCGGCTCGCGCCCGAGCGCCTCGCTGATGTACACGCCCGCGTCGATCAGCTTGTCCAGGTCGATGCCGGTCTCGATGCCCATGCCATGCAGCATGTACACCACGTCTTCGGTCGCCACGTTGCCGGTCGCGCCCTTGGCGTAGGGGCAGCCGCCCAGCCCGGCGGAGGACGACTGGAAGTTCCAGACCCCCAGCTCCAGCGAGGCCAGCGTGTTGACCAGCGCCTGGCCGTAGGTGTCGTGGAAGTGGCCCGAGATGTCGTCCACGCCGAAGTGCGCCAGCGTGGCCTCGATGGCGGCCCGCACCTTGCGAGGCGTGCCCACGCCGATGGTGTCGGCCACGTCCACGCGCTGCACGCCGATGTCCTTCATCAACTTGGCCAGCATGCCCACACGCTCGGGCGCGACCTCGCCTTCGTACGGGCAGCCGACGGTGCACGACATGGCGCCGCGCACGCCGATGCCTTTTTCGCGCGCGGCGGCCACCACGGGCGCAAAGCGCTCGATGCTCTCGGCAATGGAGCAGTTGATGTTCTTCTGGCTGAAGGCCTCGCTCGCGGCGCCGAACACCACGATCTCGTCGGGCCACTCTTCGCGCGGCGCGGCAATGGCGGCCTCGAAGCCCTTCATGTTGGGCGTGAGCACCGAGTAGCGCACGCCGGGCTTGCGCTTGATGCCGTGCATCACCTCGGCGTTGTCGCCCATCTGCGGCACCCACTTGGGGCTGACGAAGCTGGTGACCTCGATCTCGTTCACGCCTGCGTCCTGGAGGCGATGCACCAGCCCGATCTTGACGTCAGCCGGGACGGGTTGCTTCTCGTTCTGCAGTCCGTCGCGCGGACCGACGTCGACGATCTTGACCTTGGCGGGGAGTTTCATGGCGTGTCTCTGGAATTCGCAGGAATAGGAAAAATGGCCGTCCGCCGATTGTCGGCCACCTGCATCCGGCGTGCTTGGCCGGGGCTGCCGCGCGGGGTTGCAATGCCCGCCGCTGGCGTTGCAAATCGTGCCAGCGCAGCAACATCGCTCAATACGACTTGGGCAATCCGAGCGCTTTTTCCGCAATGAAGTTCAGGATCATCTGCGGGCTCACGGGCGCAATGCGCGGGATGTAGCTCTCACGCAGCAGGCGCTCCACGTGGTATTCCTTCGCGTAGCCCATGCCGCCGAGCGTGAGCACCGCGTTCTGGCAGGCGTCGTGCGCGGCCTCCGCCGCCAGGTACTTGGCCGCGTTGGCCTCGGTGCCGCAGGGCTCGCCCGCGTCGTACAGCGTGGCGGCCTTGAACACCATCAGGTCGGCCGCCTCGAGGTTGGCCCAGGCGCGCGCAAGCGGATGCGCCACGCCCTGGTTCTGGCCGATAGGCCGGCCGAAAACGATGCGCTCCTGCGCGTACTGCGAGGCAATGCGCAATGCGGCCCGGCCGATGCCGATGGCTTCGGCCGCGATCAATATGCGCTCGGGATTGAGCCCGTGCAGGATGTACTCGAAGCCGCGGCCTTCTTCGCCGATGCGGTCTTCCTCGGGCACCTGGAGCCCGTCGATGAAGAGCATGTTCGAATCGACCGCCGCGCGTCCGAGCTTGTGGATCTCGCGCACCTCGACCTTGCTACGGTCCAGCGGCGTGTAGAACAGCGTGAGGCCCTGCGTGGGCTTTTTCACCTGATCAATCGGCGTGGTGCGCGTGAGGATCAGCATGCGATCGGCCACCTGCGCGGTCGATATCCAGATCTTGCGGCCGTGCAGCAGGTAGCTGCCGTTCGGCTGGCGCACCGCCTGCGTCTTGAGGCTCGTGGTGTCGAGCCCCGCATCGGGCTCGGTCACCGCGAAGCAGGCCTTCTCGGTGCCGGCGATCAGCGGCGGCAAAAACCGTTGGCGCTGCGCCTCGCTGCCGAACACCACCACCGGGTTGAGCCCGAAGATGTTCATGTGCACCGCTGACGCGCCCGACATGCCCGCACCCGATGCGCTGATGGCGCGCATCATCAGCGCCGCTTCGGTAATGCCCAGGCCCGCACCGCCCTGCGCCTCGGGCATTGCAATGCCGAGCCAGCCGCTATCGGCCACGGCGCGGTGGAACTCGTGCGGAAACGCGGCGCGGTCGTCGTGGTCGCGCCAGTAGTCGGCAGGAAAGTCTTCGCAGAGGCGCTCGATGGCCGCCACCAGCGAGCGCTGGTCTTCGTTCAGGGAAAATTTCATTCGCTGTCCTTCGTGGGTTCCGGCTGCAGCGTCACGCCGCGCGCGAGCATCCGGTCGATCTCTTCGCTTGCATAGCCCGCTTCGCGCAGCAGCTCGACACTCTGTTCGCCGATGCGCGGCGCGGGCCGGCGAATGGCCGCGGGCGTGGCGCTGTAGCGGCCGACCGGCGCGAGCGTGCGGATGCGGCCCTCGCTCGGGTGGCCGAGTTCGGGAAAGAAACCGACCGCGCGCAGGTGCGGGTCGTCGAGCAGGCTCTCGGTGCTGTGCAGGCGCGCGACCGGGATGTCGGCTGCTTCGAGCACCGCCATCCATTCGTCGCTGCCGCGCGTGGCCATCACCTCGGCCACGAACGCGTACACCGCACCAATGTTCGCGGCGCGCGCCGTGTGCGTGCCGAACATCGGCGAGTCGCGCAGCTCGGGCCGGCCGATCACGTCGAAGAAGGCCTGCCAGTGCTTGTCGTTGTAGATCAGCACACTCAGGTAGCCGTCTGCCGTGGCGTAGGGCTTGCGGTGCGGCGCGAGCAGGCGCGCATAGCCGGTGGGGCCGAGCGGCGGCTCGAAGCTGTGGCCACCCAGATGGTCGCCCATGACGAACTGCGAAAGCGCCTCGAACATCGGCACTTCCACCGCCTGGCCCTGGCCGGTGCGCTGCGCATGCAGCACGGCAGCCAGCAGCGCGATGGCGGCCTGCAGGCCCACGGCGCGGTCGGCCAGCGTGACCGGGGCATAGCGTGGTGCGCCGCCGCTTTGCTGCGCAAAGAGCGAAGCAACGCCGGCCGCGCCCTGGATCAGGTCGTCGTACGCGGGCTTGCCGGCATACGGGCCTTCTTCGCCATAGCCGAACGCGCCGAGGTAGACGATCTTCGGGTTGACCGCGGCCACCGCTTCGTAGCCGAGCCCGAGCCGCGCCATCGCCTGCGGCCGCGTGTTGTAGATGAGCGCATCGCAGCCGGCCGCGAGCCGCAGGCAGGCCTCGCGGCCCTCGGGCTGCTTGAGGTCGAGCACGATCGAGCGCTTGTTGCGGTTGAGGTGCAGCGCCATCGCGCCCATGCCGGCATTGCGCATCGGACCGACCGCGCGCAGGTTGTCGCCTGAAGGCGGCTCGACCTTGACGATGTCCGCGCCCAGGTCGCCGAGCGTCTGCGTGGCGTAGGGGCCCATCACCACCGCCGTGAGGTCGAGGATGCGGATGCCGTCGAGAGGTCCCGTAGTGTTCATGTCTTTGCTCCTTCCCCTTCCGGGGGAAGGTCGGGATGGGGGCAGGCAGAGCGCCCGATGGATACGCCGCGTGCCCCCACCCCCGCCCTCCCCCGGGAGGGGAGGGAGAAATTCAACAGCACGGTCATTCCGGTTGAATGCCCGCGGCCTGGATCAGCTTCTTCCACTTGCCCAGCTCCGCCACAGTGAACGCCCCCAACTCCTCCGGTGTGCTGCCGAACGCATCGAAGCCTAGCTTCGCGACGCGTTCCCGGAACACCGCACCGTTCGCCATTTCCGACAGCGCCTTGTTGAGCTTCAGCACAACGTCCCGCGGCGTTCCGGCCGGCGCGAACACGCCGTTCCACGAAGTGATGTCGAAGCCCTTGAGCTCCGGCGTGTCGGCCAGTGGCGGCAGCTCAGGAAAGAGCTTGGTGCGCTCCTGCGTGGTGACCGCAATCGCGCGCATCTTGCCGGCCTTGACAGTGGCGAGCCCCGCGGCCAGGTCGACCACCATCATCGACACCTGCCCGCCGATCAGGTCGGCGATGGCCGGCGGCGTGCTCTTGTAGGGCACGTGCAGCATCGGCACGCCGCTCATGCGCGACAGCGTGGCGCCGCTCACGATGCCGGTGCTGTTGCCGCTCGCATAAGTGAGCTTGCCCGGATGGGCCCGGCCCCATGCCAGCAGCTCGGCCACGCTCTTCACCGGCAGGTCGTTGTTCACCACCAGCATGAACGGCAGGTTGCCCATGCGGCTCACGGGCGCGAAGTCTTTCACGGGGTCGTAGGGCAGCGACTTCATCAGGCTCGGGTTGGCCGAGTGCGTGGTGTTGGTCGTCATGAAGAGCGTGTAGCCGTCGGGCGGCGCCTTGGCCACGAACTCGGCGGCAATCACGCCGTTGGCGCCCGCGCGGTTGTCGACGATGACCGAGGTCTTCAGCGCCTCGCCCAGCATCTGCGCGGTGATGCGCGCCACCGCATCGGTGCCGCTGCCGGCCGCAAAGGGCACGATGAGCTTGATGGGCTGCTTCGGATAGCCCTCTTGCGCAAAGGCCCACGGCGCCACGCCGGCAAGGCCCGCGGCGGCTCCGATGGAAATGAAACGGCGGCGGCTTGCCACCGCGACTGTTTCTGTCGCGTTCTTCGTCGTCTGCATGTTGTCTGTCTCCGGGGTTGTTGTCGGTCAGGGCCGGATCACGCGCTCCGGCAATTCCTCGTACGGCGGGCTGTAGATGACCAGCACGCGCACCGGCTCGTCGCTCACCACCGTGAAGGTGTGCATTGCGTCGGCCGGGAAAAAGCAGCTGTCGCCGGGGTGCAGCTCTTGCCGCTGGCCGCCCACTTCGGCCACCGCGCGGCCTTCGAGCATGTAGCAGACCTGCTCGATGCCGGGGTGGGCGTGGGGCAGCGCGCCCTTGCCCTTCCGGATATGCCCGACCAGCACCTCGAGCTGCTTCGCGCCGACGGTCTCGGGGCCGATGAGCCGCTTGTTCAGCGTGCCGGTGTGATTGGCCGGGTGGTAGCCGTCAATCTCGCTTTCGCGGACGAAGTAGCGTGGAGAGGTCATTTGTTTTTCAACCTTTGTGTTCGATGGCCAGGCAGGCCGAGCGCAGCATGGCGGCCACGTCGTCGATGCGGGGCTCCAGCCGGTAGCGCGGGCCCGCCACAGAGATGGCGTAGGCCTCGCCGCCGATGCGCAGCGGCCATGCAAGGCCGACCAGATCGGGAATGCTTTCGCCCAGGTTGCCGTACCAGCCGCGTGCGGGCGAGCGCTCGAGCTCTTGTTCGATGGCTTCGGCGGTGGTCAGCGTGGCATCGGTCAGCGGCTGCAGCCGGGTCGCTTCGAGCAGCTTGCGGCGCGCCTCGGGCGCGAGCGTGGACAGCAGCGCGCGGCCCATCGAGTTGGCATAGGCCGGGCGGGTTTCGCCCGACTCGGCGGAATAGCGAATGCTCTGCGGCGCGCTGAGCACCTCCAGGTAGACGACCGTGTTCGGGTCGCGGAACTTGCCGAACAGCACGGTTTCGCGCGCGCCGTCGCGCAGTTCTTCGAGCGCAGGCCGCACGCGGTCGAGCACCGGGTCGTGCGCCGCGATGATCTGCGCCATGGCGAGCAGCCGGCCGGTGGGGTAGTAGCCCTGGCGCCGCCCGGTTTCGTACATGTAGCCCTGCTCTTCGAGCGTGCGGATCAGCCCGAGGCAACTGGACACGGGCATTTCGAGCAGGCGCGCCATTTCGGACAGCGCCAGCGGCTGCTTCTCCCGGGCGAAGAGCTCGACGATCTCGATCACGCGAAAAGCAGTTTTCACAACCATGAAGGAATTTTCTCGTATGTGAAAAACAATCGCGTCGGGGTTTGCCCTGCCTGCCCCTCCTTTCGCCGGATTGCCGCCACTTCTGGCGGGCGGCGAACGCAGTCGGTCAGTAGCCCCGAACGGGATCGACCACGCCGCTGACCGGCAGGCCCTGCTCCATCGCGCGGATCTTTCCGGCGATCTGGGCGATGGATTCCTCACGCAGCGTGCGCGCCGAGCCATGCGGCGTCACCGTGATCTTCGGATGGCGCCAGAAGGCATGGTCGGCCGGCAGCGGCTCGACCTGGAACACATCGAGCGTGGCGCCCGCCAGCTGGCCCGCGTCGAGCATCGGGATCAGGTCGTCTTCGACCAGGTGCGCACCGCGCGCGATGCTGATGAGATAGCCGCCCGGCCGCAGCTTGCCGAGCGTGTTGCGGTTGAGAATGCCGCGCGTGGCATCGGTCAGCGGCAGCAGGTTGACCAGCACGCGCGTGGACGACAGGAACTCGTCGAACTGCGCCTCGCCGCTGAACACCTTCACGCCGTCGATGGCCTTGGGCGAACGGCTCCAGCCCAGCACCGGAAACTCGAACTGCGCCACGGCCTTGGCAACTCTTTCACCCAGCACACCCAGACCCATGATGCCGACCGGAAAGTCGCGCCGCAGCCGCGGCTTGCGGTAGCTCCAGCGCCCTTCGCGCGCATCGGCTTCGTAGACGTCGAATTCGCGGAAGTGCCGGATCAGCGTGTGGCACACGTACTCGGCCATCTGCACCGACATGCCGGCATCGTCGAGCCGCACGATGCGCGTCTGCGCCGGCACCTTCAGCTTGAGCAGCGCATCCACACCCGCGCCGATGTTGAAGAGGCCACGCAGCTGGGGTTGTTCGTCGAGCAGTTGCTGCGGCGGCGCCCACACCACGGCATGGTCGGCTTGGGCAGCACCCGGCTGCCAGGTCTCGATCTGCGCTTCAGGCAGCTCGGCCTTGAGGCCTTCGATCCACGGTTCGGGGCGGTTGTCGGTGAGGGAGACGATGATTTTCATGGCCCAATCTTAGAGGGGCCGTTAGAGGGGGCCGGCCCCTCGGCCGCATGCCGGCCCATACCAATGGCCGCTTGTGGCGCCCCTGGCCTTCTTCTATGCTGGTGCGCGACCACCGAAGACATCGAAACACCAGGAGACCGAAGCAATGATCAAAGTCAGCGTGATGTACCCCTACACAGAGGACGCCCGGTTCGACCACGCCTACTACCGCGACACGCACATGCCGCTTCTGAAGGCCCGCATGGGAGACGCCTGCAAGTCGTACACCATCGACAAGGGCCTGGCGGGCGGCGCACCCGGTACGCCGCCGGCCTATGTCGGCATGTGCCACGTGTTCTGCGAATCGACCGAAGCTTTCCAGGCGGCCTTCGGCCCGCACGCCAAGGAGATCCTCGGCGACATCAGGAACTATACGGATATCGCGCCTGTGATGCAGATCAGCGAAGTGGTGGTGGGCTGACTCAAGCCGCCGCCGCGGCCATTCGCAACAACTCGTCGCCTTCGGCCACCTGCTCGCCGGGCGAGAACATCAGTTCTTCCACGGTGCCGTCGGCCGGCGCGGCGATGGTGTGCTCCATCTTCATGGCTTCCATCACCGCGAGCGGCTGGCCGCGGCTGACCTTGTCGCCGGCCTTGACCGCGAACGACACGACCTTGCCGGGCATCGGCGCAGTGAGCCGGCCGCCTTCGGCATGGGTGTCGCCGGCATGGGCCAGCCGGTCGACGGCCGTGATCCTGGTCGCGCCCTTCGACGCGAACACATGGGCCGTGGCACCGTCCAGATGCACATCGAGCGTCTGCCGCGTGCCCGCGAACTCGACTTCGAACTCGCCCGTCGGGAACTGGCCCACGACCAGCGGGCCTTGCACGCCGCCGGCTTCGAGCCACAGGCTTCCGTCTCGCTTGTAGGTCAGCAAGGCGGTCTGCTCGGCACCGCGGAATTCGAAGTCGAAGTGGCGGCGGTACTCGCCCATCGCGCGCCAGCCGTCGCGACGCTCGAACGGGTCGGGGGTACCGGCCGGACGTTCGGTGATCAGCGTGCGGGTGATGGCGGCGGCAGCGGCCAGCGGCAGCCCCAGTGCCTCGCGGTCGAACAGCACGGTGCGCTCGCGCTCGATCAGCGCAGTGTCGAGGTTCGCCTTCGAGAACGATTCGGTCGCCAAGATGCCGCGCAGGAACTGCACGTTGGTCGAAACGCCGACGATCTGTACCTGCGCCAGCGCCGCATCGAGCCGCGCCAAAGCCTCGTCGCGCGTGCTGCCGTGCACGATGAGCTTGGCAATCATCGAGTCGTAGAACGGCGATATCTCGCCGCCCTCGCGCACGCCGTCGTCGATGCGCACGCGGCTGCGCTGGAAAGCCGTGGCCTGCGGCTTGCGGTACACGCGCAATGTGCCGGTGGCGGGCAGGAAGCTGTTGTCGGGGTTCTCGGCGCAGATGCGCGCCTCGATGGCATGGCCGTGAATCTGCAACTCCTGCTGCTTTGCGGGCAGCGGCTCGCCCGACGCCACGCGCAGTTGCCACTCCACCAGATCGAGGCTCGTGATGGCCTCGGTCACCGGGTGCTCCACCTGCAGGCGCGTGTTCATCTCCATGAAGAAGAAGTTCATCTCGCCGCCTTCGCGCTGCTCGACGATGAATTCGACGGTGCCAGCGCCTACGTAGCTGACGGCGCGCGCCGCAGCCACGGCGGCCTCGCCCATCTGCTTGCGCATGGCTTCAGTCATGCCGGGGGCGGGCGCTTCCTCGAGCACCTTCTGGTGCCGGCGCTGCACCGAGCAATCACGCTCGAACAGGTAGACGTAGTTGCCGTGGGTGTCGCCGAACACCTGAATCTCGATGTGGCGCGGGCGTTGCACGTACTTTTCGATCAGCACCGCATCGTCGCCGAAGCTGTTGATCGCCTCGCGCTGGCACGAAGCGAGCGCCGCCGCAAAGTCTTCCGCCTTGTCGACCGCGCGCATGCCCTTGCCGCCGCCGCCCGCGCTCGCCTTGATGAGCACCGGGTAGCCGATGCGGTCGGCCTCGCGCTGCAGCAGCGCCGGGTCCTGGTCGTGGCCGTGGTAGCCGGGCACCAGCGGCACGCCGGCTTTTTCCATCAGCTGCTTCGACTCGGCCTTCAGGCCCATCGCCTTGATCGCCGAGGGCGGCGGGCCGATGAAGACGAGCCCTGCGTCGGCGCAGGCCTGCGCGAATTCTTCGTTCTCGCTCAGGAAGCCGTAGCCCGGATGCACGGCTTCGGCGCCCGTGGCCTTGGCGGCTTCGAGGATCTTCTGCCAGCGCAGATAGCTGTCTTTCGGTGCACTGCCGCCCAGGTGCACGGACTCATCGCAGGCGCGTACGTGGTTGGCATGCGCGTCGGCGTCGGAGTACACGGCCACGGTGCGGATCGCCATGCGGCGGGCAGTCGCTGCAACACGGCAGGCAATCTCGCCTCGGTTGGCGATCAGGATCTTCTTAAACATTCGGAGTGTCTCCCGGAGGATTCTTTTTCAGTTGAAATGCAGGGACGACGCCCGGATCGGGTCGGCCGCTGAAGATGCGCGCAACGCGGCTGAACAGTGCCCTCAGAAAGCGCCAGCTCTTGCGGATGAGCCACGCGCTGAGCACAAGCACCAGCACGAAAAGCACCAGGAAGACCAGCGGATGCGCCACCGCCAGCCACAAGCCGGCGGGCACCATGCTGTCTTCGACCAGCGAAGCGCCTACGTTGGAGAACGGCTCGGGCGATGTATTGATGGCCGCGCGCGTGGTGGCCTTGGCGGCATGCGCGGTGGCCGCAAAGCCGCCGCCGAGCAGCGCCGCAACCACGGCCATCGCGCCATGGTCGGCGCCGAACACGCTGGCCGCGAGCGCCGCGCCGGCCGGAATGCGGATGGCGGTGTGCACCACGTCCCAGAGCGAATCGAGGCCGGGAATCTTGTCGGCGAAGAACTCGATGAACACCATGAAGCCGCTGGCCGCAATGACGACCGGATGCGCAAGCATCTGCAGTCCGCCGGGCAGAGGCACCCAGCCGAAGTAGCCGGCCAACCCCGTGAGCAGCACGACCAGGTACAGCCGCACGCCGCTGGCCCAGCCGACCGCAGCGGCCAGGGCAAGCAGTTGGGGCATGTCGAGCGCGTTCATGGCGTGCACTCAGCGGCCGAGCCAGGACGGCTTGCGCTTCTGCAGGAAGGCCTGCACGCCTTCGCGGCCTTCGTCGCTCGCGCGGATGTCGGCAATGCCCTCGACGGTCTTGGCAATCAGCGCATCGTCGATCTCGCGTCCGTCCACATCTGCGATCAACTGCTTGCAGGCGCGCACCGCGGCCGGGCTGGCACTGGTGAGCGCCTTCACCAGTTCATCGACCTTGGCATCGAGCGCGTCGGCGCCCGCGACCACTTCATGCACGAAGCCGATGCGGTGCGCCTCGGCGGCGGTGAAGCGCTCGGCCGTAAGAAAGTAGCGCTGCGATGCGCGTGTGCCCATGGCGCGCAGCACATAGGGGCTGATGGTTGCCGGCACAAGACCGATCTTCACTTCGCTCAGGCAGTACCAGGCTGTGTCGACGCTCACCGCCATGTCGCAGGCCGCCACCAGGCCCATGCCACCGGCGTACACATCGCCCTGCACGCGCGCAATGGTGGGCTTGGGACATTCGGCAATGGTGCGCAGCATGGTGGCCAGCTTGCCCGCGTCGGCGATGTTCTCGTCGCGGGTGTAGTCGGCCATGCGGCGCATCCAGTTGAGATTCGCTCCGGCGCAGAAGGCCGGGCCGTTCGCGCCGAGCACGATGGCCTTGACCTGCGGCTGGGCGCCTGCTTCGGTGAAGGCCTGGGTCAGCTCGGCGATGACGATGTCGTCGAAGGCATTGCGTGCGTCGGGCTGGTCCAGCCAGATGCGCGCTACTGTGTCCTGGACTTCCAGTTTCAGTTTGGTGAAGGTCATTTATGTGATCCGTGGCGTGGTGCGCGTTTTTTCCATGGCGTGTGCAAAGGCCACCGGGTACTCCTCTCCGCGAATGTCCCCCGGGGCTGCGCCCCTCCTCCTTTATTTCGCTGCGCAAGGCACCCCGCCAGCCCTCCTCCTTTATTTCGCTGCGCGGAGCACCCGATGCCCTGTGCACTTGGGCACGCTGCTGGTGTACAGCCGATCAACGACCGACGTTCATCACGCACACGTCGATGGGGTGCCTTGCGCAGCGAAATAAAGGAGGAGGGGGAGGAGGCCGCAGGCCGGGGGACATTCGCGGAGAAAGGTACCCCGTCGGCGGGTGCGCCCCCCGAAAGGCGACGCCGATATCCACCCGAAGCGAAAGAAAGCCGTGCCATGGCTACATCCGGAAAATGCCGAACTTCGGCTCCGGAATCGGAGCATTGCGCGCAGCAGCAAGACCCAGAGCCAGCACCCGCCGCGTATCCGCCGGATCGATGATGCCGTCGTCCCACAACCGCGCCGTCGCGTAATACGGGTGGCCCTGGTCTTCGTACTGCTGGCGGATCGGCGCCTTGAAGGCTTCTTCCTCGTCCTTGCTCCAGCTGCCGCCCTTCAACTCGATGCCGTCGCGCTTCACCGTGGCCAGCACGCTCGCGGCCTGCTCGCCGCCCATCACGCTGATGCGCGCGTTGGGCCACATCCAGAGAAAGCGCGGGCTGTAGGCGCGGCCGCACATGCCGTAGTTGCCGGCGCCAAAACTGCCGCCGATGATGATGGTGAACTTGGGCACATTGGCCGTGGCCACCGCAGTCACCATCTTGGCGCCATGGCGCGCAATGCCTTCGTTCTCGTATTTGCGGCCCACCATGAAGCCGGTGATGTTCTGCAAGAACACCAGTGGAATCTTGCGGTGGCAGCAGAGCTCGATGAAGTGCGCGCCCTTTTGCGCCGACTCGCTGAACAGGATGCCGTTGTTCGCGATGATGCCCACGGGCATGCCCTCGATCTCCGCAAAGCCGCAGACCAGCGTGGCGCCGAAGCGGGCCTTGAACTCGTGAAACTCGCTGCCGTCGACGATGCGCGCGATGATCTCGCGCACGTCGAAGGGCTTGCGTGTGTCGGTGGGGATCACGCCGTAGAGCTCTTCGCGCGGAAACGCGGGTTCGCGCACGGCGGCCTTGTCGGCGCCTTCAGCGGCGGTCTTCGCATTGAGGTTGGCCACCGCCGAGCGCGCAAGCGCCAGCGCGTGCAGGTCGTTCTGCGCCAGGTGGTCGACGACACCCGACAGCCGCGTGTGCACGTCGCCGCCGCCCAGGTCTTCGGCTGTGACGACCTCGCCCGTGGCCGCCTTCACGAGCGGCGGGCCGCCCAGGAAAATCGTGCCCTGGTTCTTCACGATGATCGATTCGTCGCTCATCGCCGGCACGTAGGCGCCGCCTGCCGTGCATGAGCCCATGACCACCGCAATCTGCGGAATGCCCTGGGCGCTCATGTTGGCCTGGTTGTAGAAGATGCGGCCGAAATGGTCACGGTCCGGAAACACCTCGTCCTGGTTCGGCAGGTTGGCGCCGCCCGAGTCGACCAGGTAGATGCAGGGCAGGCGGTTCTGCTCGGCGATTTCCTGCGCACGCAAGTGCTTCTTCACCGTCATCGGGTAGTAGGTGCCGCCCTTCACCGTGGCGTCGTTGCAGACGATCATGCAGTCGACACCGTTCACGCGGCCGATGCCAGCGATGAGGCCGGCGCCGGGTGCCGATTCGGCCCCCTTGGCGTCGAGGTACATCGCATGCGCGGCCAGCGGTGCAATTTCCAGGAACGGCGTGCCCGGGTCCAGCAGCTCGGCCACGCGGTCGCGCGGCAGAAGCTTGCCGCGCGCAGTGTGCTTGGCGCGCGCGGCCTCGCCGCCGCCCTGCTCTACCTTGGCGAACTGCGCGTGCAGGTCGTCGACCAGTGCGCGCATCGCCGCGGCGTTGGCCTGGAAGTCGGCGGAACGCGCATTCAGTTTGGTTTCGAGTTTGCTCATGCTGTCTTTTCTTGCGTAAGACCGAGCTGCTCGGTCATGGCTTCTCGGATCTTGAATTTCTGGATCTTGCCGGTCACCGTCATCGGAAACTCGGAGACGAACTGGATGTATTTCGGCACCTTGTAGTGCGCGATCTGCCCCTTGCAAAAATCGCGTATCTCGGCGTCGGTCGCGCTCTGGCCGGGCTTGACGATGATCCAGGCGCAAAGCTCTTCGCCGTACTTCTTGTCCGGCAGGCCGACCACCTGCACGTCCTGCACCTTGGGGTGGCGGTACAGAAACTCCTCGATCTCTCGCGGGTAGATGTTCTCGCCGCCGCGGATCACCAGGTCCTTGATGCGGCCGACAATGTTGACGTAGCCCTCGGTGTCCATGGTGGCCAGGTCGCCGGTGTGCATCCAGTGCTCGGCGTCGATGGCCTCGCGGGTCTTGGGCTCGTCTTCCCAGTAGCCGTGCATCACCGAGTAGCCGCGCGTGCAAAGCTCGCCCGATTGGCCGGTCGGCACGATGGCGCCGGTCTCGGGGTCGACGATCTTCACTTCGAGGTGCGGCTGCACGGTGCCCACGGTCGACACGCGCTTGTCCAGAGGCGTGTCGGTGCTGCTCTGGCAGCTCACCGGGCTGGTCTCGGTCATGCCGTAGGCAATGGTGATTTCGCTCAGGTGCATTTCGTTCACCACGCGCTTCATCACCTCGATGGGGCACGGCGAGCCGGCCATGATGCCGGTGCGCAGCGTGGAAAGGTCGAACTCCTTGAAGCGCGGATGGTCGAGCTCGGCAATGAACATCGTGGGCACGCCGTGCAGCCCGGTGCATTTCTCGGCCTGCACGGTCTCCAGCACCGTGAGCGGATCGAAGCCGTCGTTCGGATAGACGATGGCCGAGCCATGCGTGAGGCAGGCGAGGTTGCCGAGAACCATGCCAAAGCAGTGATACAGCGGCACCGGAATGCACAGCTTGTCGGCGGGCGAGAGCTTCATGCACTCGCCGATGAAGAAGCCGTTGTTCAGGATGTTGCGGTGCGTGAGCGTCGCGCCCTTCGGAAAGCCCGTGGTGCCGCTGGTGAACTGGATGTTGATCGGGTCGGCGGCCTTGAGCGTCTTCTGCACCTCTGCCACACGCGGGTCGGCTGCATTGCCGCTTGCAAGCAACTGGCTGAAGCGCCGCATGCCGGGCTCATCCACATCGGCGGCCGCGTTGCCGTCGATCCAAAACGTGTGCTGCAGCTGCGGCAGGCGCTTGGGGCCCAGTTCGCGCAGCATGCCGAGGTAGTCGCTGGTCTTGAACCGCGCCATCGTCACCAGTACCTTGCAGCCGACCTTGTTGAGCGCGTATTCGAGCTCTGAAGTGCGGTAGGCCGGGTTGATGTTGACGAGGATGAGGCCGGCCTTGGCGGTGGCGATCTGCATCAGCACCCAGGGCGCGTTGTTGTGCGACCAGATGCCGACGCGGTCGCCGGGTGCGAGGCCGAGGTTCAGCAGCGCGCTTGCCAGCTTGTTGGATTCAGCCTGCAGCTCGCGGTAGGTGAAGCGCTTGCCTTCGTGGCGGCTGATGAGGGCTTCACGGTCGGGTTGCCTGGCGACCATGTCGTCGAAGAAGTCGCCGATGGTTTGCTCGATGAGGGGGACGTCGGTGGCGCCCTTGCCGTAGCTTTCGGTCAACGCAGCAGTCATGCTCATGTCCTTCCTTGTCTCCGTCTGGTCTTGCTCCTTCCCCCTCTGGGGGAAGGTTGGGATGGGGGCGAGCGGCGCTTGTTCGGTGCAGTGCTTCATCGAACGCCGCTTGCCCCCACCCCTGCCCTCCCCCAGAGGGGGAGGGAGAAAAACATCCTAGGCGGTTTCCGCAAACAGCTCGCGCCCGATCAACATTCTTCGGATCTCGCTCGTCCCCGCGCCAATCTCATACAGCTTGGCATCGCGCCACAGCCGCTCGACCGGAAACTCCTTGGTGTACCCCACCCCACCCAGCGCCTGGATCGCCTCTCCGGCCATCCATGTCGCCTTCTCGGCCGAATAAAGAATGGCGCCGGCCGCGTCCTTGCGGAATGTGCGCGCATGGTCGTTGCGGTCGCAGGCCTTGCCCACGGCGTACACATAGGCGCGCGTGGCCTGCCACGTCGAATACATGTCCGCCAGCTTGCCCTGCATGAGCTGGAACTCGCCGATGCTCTGGCCGAACTGCTTGCGCTCGTGGATGAAAGGCAGCACCGCGTCCATGCATGCGGCCATGATGCCCAGCGGGCCGCCCGAGAGCACGGCGCGTTCGTAGTCGAGCCCGCTCATCAGCACCTTGGCGCCCATGCCTTCGCCGCCGAGCACGTTTTCTTCCGGCACTTCGCAGTTGTCGAAGAACAGCGGATAAGTATTGGAGCCGCGCATGCCGAGCTTGTCGAGCTTGCTGCCGGCCGAAAAGCCCTTGAAGCTTTTCTCGACGATGAAGGCCGTCATGCCGCGCGCCCCCATTTCGGGCTCGGTCTTGGCGTAGATGACCAGCGTGTCGGCGTCGCCGCCGTTGGTGATCCACATCTTGCCGCCGTTGAGCACGTAGTAGCCGTTCTTCTTCTCGGCCTTGAGCTTCATGCTCACCACGTCGGAGCCGGCGTTGGGCTCGCTCATGGCCAGCGCGCCCACATGCTCGCCGCTCACCAGCTTGGGCAGGTACTTTTTCTTTTGCGCGTCGCTGCCGTTGCGGTGGATCTGGTTCACGCACAGGTTGGAGTGCGCGCCGTAAGAAAGGCCCACCGAGGCCGAGGCGCGCGAGACTTCTTCCATGGCCACGATGTGCGCCAGGTAGCCCAGCTCGGTGCCGCCAAACTCTTCTTTCACCGTCATGCCGTGCAGGCCGAGCTCGCCGAGCTTCTGCCACAGGTCGTGCGGAAACAGGTTGTCGCGGTCGATGTCGGCGGCGCGCGGCGCGATTTCGTTCGCGGCAAAGTCCTGGATGGCGCTGCGCAGCGAGTCGATGTCCTCGCCCAGGTCGAAGTTCAGGCCGGGATCGTGCATGTGTGTTGTCTCCTCTGAGGGGGTCGGCGCGCAGAGCTACCCACGCGGATTGGCGCTTGGAAGAACGCAGCTTACGCCTCGCCGCGCCGCAATTGGCGCCACAATGGTTGCAAATTGCGCCACGCACGCCTCGCTGAATCATGACCTCGCCCGCCTTCCTGAAGCCCGCCCGAGCGGTCACCCCCATGGCCTTTGTGAGAGCCATCGTGAAGGGATACGAGCGCTACGGCGTCGACGCGGCCGAGGCCTTGAAAGCGGCACAGATCACGCCGCGCGAACTGGTGCGGCCGGGCGCGCGGGTCACGGCGGCGCAGTTCGAGGCACTCTCGGAACATGCCATGCAGGAGCTGGACGACGAGGCGCTGGGCTGGTTCTCGCGGCGCCTGCCCTGGGGCAGCTACGGCATGCTGTGCCGCGCATCGCTGAGCTCGCCCGACCTGGGCGTTGCCATCAAGCGCTGGTGCCGCCACCACCGGCTGCTGACCGAGGACATAGGCCTCGCGCTCGAGGTGGCGGGCGGCGTGGCCACGCTGCGCATCACCGAGAACCACGCGCTCGAGGAGGCTTTCCGCGAGTTCTGCCTGGTAACCAGCCTGCGCTTCATGCACGGCTACATGTGCTGGGCCATCGACTCGCGCATTTCCCTGCGCAACGCCACCTTTCCGTTCGCAGAGCCGCCACACCGCGACGCCTACGCGCCGATGTTCACGCCGGAGGTGCGCTTCGACGCGCCGCAGGCCACGATCAGCTTCGACGAGCGCTACCTCGCCCTACCGCTGCAGCGCGACGAACGGGCGTTGCGCGCCATGCTCAAGCGCGCGCTGCCACTGACCATCCTGCAGTACCGCCGCGACCGCTTGCTGGGTCAGCGTGTGCGAGAGTTGCTGCGTTCGCGCGCCGGCGAGGCCACCACGGCGGAGGCGCTGGCCACGCTGCTCAATGTGTCGGGCCGCACGCTGCACCGGCAGTTGCACGAAGAAGGCACATCGCTGCAGGTGCTGAAGAACGAAGTGCGCCATGAGATGGCGGTGGAGCAGCTGCGCCGGACCAATCGTCCGATCAAGCAGGTGGCACTGGCGGTGGGGTTTCGCAACGAGAAGAGTTTTTCGCGCGCGTTCCTGCAGTGGACTGGGCACGCGCCGCGTGACTTTCGGGCGCTGGGGTTGTAGGTTTTTTGCTGCTGTGCGAGGGGTGTTGTGCGAGGGCTGTTTTTCAGGGCGCGTGCAAAGGCCACCGGGTACTCCCCTCCGCGAATGTCCCCCGGGGCTACGCCCCTCCTCCTTTATTTCGCTGCGCCCCCCCCCCCAACGCCGAGTGGCCCGCCCTGGCATGCCTTCCCTTCGGGTTGGCCGGCAAAGGGGTCGTCTGCGGCGTTGCCCGCGCTTGCAAGTCACAAGCCTTGCTGCGCGAGGGCGCCTTGCATCCAACCCCTTTGCCGGCCAACCCGAAGGGAAGGCATGCCAGGGCGGGCCACTCGGCGTTGCGCTCCTTGCCTGTGCGGACGCACAGGCGGCGTCGCGCGCCTTGATTGGCCCGCCCTGGCATGCCTTCGCGGAACCGAATATAGCGCTTACAGGCCCTAAACTCATAGCTGCCCCGCTTGTTGCTGTTGAACGAGACAAACCCACGAAACCCGGCATGACAACCCCCAGACTCCAGCTCGCGAACATCACCAAGCGCTACCCTGCGGTGGTCGCGAACAGCGACATCTCGCTGGCCGTGGCGCCAGGCGAAATCCACGCCGTGCTCGGCGAAAACGGCGCGGGCAAGTCGACGTTGATGAAAATCATCTACGGCTCGGTCAAGCCCGACGAAGGCACCGTGGTCTTCGACGGCCAGGCCGTCAACCTGCGCAACCCGCAGCAGGCGAGGGCGCTGGGCATCAGCATGGTTTTCCAGCATTTCAGCCTGTTCGACACGCTCACCGTGGCCGAAAACGTGTGGCTGGGCCTCGACAAGTCTCTGCAGCTGGCCGAAGTGGCCCGCAGCATCACGGCCAAGGCGAGCGAATACGGGCTCGACATCGATCCCTCGCGCCCGGTGCACACGCTCTCGGTGGGCGAGATGCAACGCGTGGAAATCATCCGCGCGCTGCTCACCAACCCCAAGCTGCTGATCCTGGACGAGCCGACCTCGGTGCTCACGCCGCAGGCGGTCATCAAGCTGTTCACGGTGCTCAACAAGCTCGCCTCCGAAGGCTGCAGCATTCTCTACATCAGCCACAAGCTGCACGAGATCCGCGAACTGTGCACGGCCTGCACGGTGCTGCGCGGCGGCAAGGTCACGGGCGTGTGCAATCCGCAGAACGAGAGCAACGAGTCGCTCTCGCGGCTGATGATCGGCAGCGAGCCGCCGCCGCTCAAGCACCGGCCGGTACATGCGGGTGCGGTGGCGCTGCATGTCGACAGGCTTTCTCTTGCGCGTGAAGACCAGTTCGGCGTCGACCTCGACGGCATTTCGTTCGAAGTGCGCGCCGGCGAGGTGGTCGGCATTGCGGGCGTGTCCGGCAACGGCCAGAAGGAGTTGCTGTACGCGCTCTCGGGCGAAGACGTGCGTGCCGAGCCCGCGATGGTGCGGGTGTTCGACAAGCCGGCCGGCCGGCTCAGGCCCCGTGCCCGGCGCGCGCTCGGCCTGCACTTCGTGCCCGAGGAGCGGCTCGGCCGCGGTGCGGTGCCTACGCTCGGCCTTGCGCACAACCTCCTGCTCACGCGCGGCAATGCGGTGGGCAAGGGCGGTTGGATCCGCACCTCGGCGCTCGAAAAGCATGCCCGCGGCATCATCGAGCGCTTCAACGTGAAGGCCGGCGGACCGAACGCTGCGGCGCGGTCGCTGTCGGGCGGCAACCTGCAGAAGTTCATCGTCGGCCGCGAGATCGACGCCAACCCCAAGCTCTTCATCGTCGCGCAGCCGACCTGGGGCGTGGACGTGGGCGCCGCCGCGCTCATTCGCAGCGAAATTCTCGCGCTGCGCGATGCGGGCTGCGCCGTGCTGGTGGTCAGCGAAGAGCTCGACGAGCTGTTCGACATCAGCGACCGGCTGCACGTGATTGCCAAAGGCCGGCTTTCTCCCTCGATCGACCGCGCGGCCGCCACGCTGCCGCAGATCGGCGAGTGGATGAGCGGCCTCTGGGAGAAGAACAACAACAAGGAGGCGGCCCATGCTTAAGCTCGAACCTCGTCCGGAGCTTTCGCGCTTCTGGACCTTCGCCTCGCCGATCCTGGCGCTGCTGATCACCGTGCTCATCGGCGTGGCCCTGTTCGCCGCACTGGGCAAAGACCCGGTCAAGGGCCTGCTCGTGTTCTTCTATGAGCCCATCAAGAGCGGCTACGCCATCGGCGAGCTCACCATCAAGGCCACGCCGCTGCTCATCATCGCGCTCGGCCTGGCGGTGTGCTTTCGCTCGAATGTCTGGAACATCGGCGCCGAAGGGCAGTTCGTGTTCGGCGCCATTGCGGCGGGCGGCGTCGCGCTCATGGCCGACAAGACCACCGGCTCATGGATCGTGGTGGCCATTTTGGTTGCGGGAACCCTCGGCGGCATGGTGTGGGCCGGCATCGTCGCGTTCTTGCGCGACAAGTTCAACGCCAACGAAATCCTCGTGAGCCTGATGCTGGTGTACGTGGCCACGCTGCTGCTCGGCTACATGGTTTTCGGCCCCTGGAAAGATCCGCAGGGCTACAACTTTCCGCAGTCGAAAACCTTCGAGGCCGTGACCCAGATTCCGCGGCTCTTCAAGGGCTCGCGCGTGAGCATCGGCCTGATCATCGCGCTGCTGGGCGTGGGCGCGCTGTGGGTGTTCCTGTTCCGCACCCGGGCCGGTTTCGCGCAGCAGGTCGGCGGGCTTGCACCGGCGGCCGCGCGCTACGCGGGCTTCTCGGCCCGGCGCGCCATCTGGATCGCGCTGCTCACCTCCGGCGGCGCCGCAGGCCTGGCCGGCGCGCTCGAAGTGGCCGGCCCGCTCGGCCAGCTCACGCCGTATGTGCCGGCGGGCTACGGCTTCGCGGCCATCATCGTGGCCTTCGTCGGCCGGCTGCATCCGGTCGGCATGGTGTTCTCGGCCATCCTCATGAGCATGTTCTACATCGGCGGCGAGCTCGCCCAATCGCGCCTCGGCCTGCCCAAGTCGCTCACCGGCGTGTTCCAGGGCCTCCTGCTATTCACGCTCCTGGCCTGCGACACGCTCATTGCCTACCGCATCCGCCGCAAGGCAGCCGCCAAGGCCGCCATCCACACGACGAGCTCGCTGCAAGCCAGCACGCCGCTCACGGCCCCGCCCGCGCGGTCGACCGAAGGAGCCCTCTGACATGGACAGCTACGCACTCCTGCTGGGTTCCACCCTCAGCGCCGGCACCGTGCTCGCCATTGCGGCACTGGGCCTCCTCATCAACGAGAAAGCCGGCATCGTCAACCTCGGCGCCGAAGGCATGATGCTCTGCGCCGCCATCGCGGGCTTTGCGACCGTCGTCATCACGCACAACCCGTGGCTCGGCTTCCTGGCCGGCATGGCCGCCGGCGCGTTGCTCGCGGCCTTTTTCGGCGTGCTGGTGATCTGGCTCAACACCAACCAGTACGCCACCGGGCTTGCGCTCAGCCTCTTCGGCGTCGGCTTTTCCGCGTTCGTGGGCATCAACTTCGTGCAGGCCAAGTTGCCCGAAAGCGTGTCTTACGCCATACCGGTGCTCAGCGACATTCCGCTCGTCGGACCCGCGCTGTTCCGGCATCACCCCATGGTGTACTTTGCCGTGGTGCTGACCTTCGGCCTGATCTGGTTCCTGTACCGCACCCGCTCCGGCCTGGTGCTGCGCTCGGTGGGCGAGTCGCCCGAATCGGCGCATGCGCTCGGCTACCCGGTGCGGCGCATCCGCTTCATGGCGGTGATTGCGGGCGGCGCACTGTGCGGGCTGGCGGGCGCGTACCTCTCGACCGTCTACACGCCGCTATGGGTGGAGGGCATGGTCGCGGGCCGCGGCTGGATCGCGCTGGCGCTCACCACCTTTGCCACCTGGCGGCCGATTCGCGTGCTGCTGGGCGCCTACCTCTTCGGCGGTGTCTCCATGCTGGGCTTTCACCTGCAGAGCAGCGGCGTCGACGTGCCGCCGCAGTTCCTCAGCATGCTGCAGTACATCGCGCCCATCGTGGTGCTGGCGCTCATCTCGCGCAATCCGGCCTTCATTCGCGTCAACATGCCGGCTTCCATCGGAAAGCCGTTCTACCCCGGCTCATAATCTCGTTTTTCGTTTTCCGCCAACCTGTCCTTTTTTGAGGATTTCCGACAATGAATGATCTGAACAAGCGCTCTTCCCTGCTCAAGCTCGCCGCCCTGACTGCGGTGGCTTCGGCAGCCCTGATCGGCTGCGGCAAGAAAGAAGAGGCGGCGCCACCCGCTGCGGCCCCTGCGCCCGCCCCGGCGCCTGCTGCCGCCGCACCCGCGCCGGCTGCACCGCTCAACATCGCATTCGCATACATCGGCCCGGTGGGAGACGGCGGCTGGACCTTCGCGCACGACAACGGCCGCAAGGCGCTCGAGAAGGAATTCGGCGACAAGATCAAGACCACCTTCGTCGAGAGCGTGCCCGAAGGCGCCGACGCCGAACGCGTGTTCCGCGACATGGTCGGCCAGGGCAACAAGCTGATCTTCGGCACCACCTTCGGCTACATGGAGCCCATGCTCAAGGTCGCGGCCGACAGCAAGGACGTGAAGTTCGAGCACGCCACCGGCTACAAGACCGCCGAGAACATGCGCACCTACGACAGCCGCACCTACGAAGGCGCCTACATGGCCGGCGTGATTGCCGGTGCCATGACCAAGACGAACACGCTCGGCGTGGTCGGCTCGGTGCCCATTCCAGAGGTGCTGCGCAACATCAACAGCTTTACGCTCGGCGCCCAGTCGGTCAACCCGAAGATCACCACCAAGGTGGTGTGGGTGAACGAATGGTTCAGCCCGCCCAAGGAAACCGAAGCCGCCACCGCCCTCATCAACGGCGGCGCCGACGTGCTGTTCCAGAACACCGACTCGCCGGCCGTGCTCAAGACCGCACAGGAAAAAGGCAAGCGCGCCTTCGGCTGGGATTCGGACATGACCGCCTACGGCCCCAAGGCCCACCTGGCCTCGGCCACCATCAACTGGGCGCCGTACTACATCAAGGCCACGCAAGATGCGCTCGACGGCAAGTGGGCCACCGGCCAAAGCTGGTGGGGCGTGAAGGAAGGCGCCATCGACATCGTCTCCATCGCCGAAGACGTGCCGGCCGAAACCAAGGCCAAGGTCGAAGAAGTGAAAAAGGGCCTGAAGGACGGCAGCTTTGCGATCTGGAAAGGCCCGATCCTCGGCCAGGACGGCAAGGAAGTGGTTGCCAAGGATGCCGTGGCCGACGACAAGTTTCTCTCTGGCGTGAACTTCTACGTCAAGGGCGTGGAAGGCAAGGTGCCGGGCGGCGACAAGAAGTAATCGCTTCGAGCGTTGCGCTAAAAAAGGGTCGCCGCAGGCGGCCCTTTTTGTTTTTGCGCAGCTAGAGGTCAACTCGCGCACGCGCTTAACGGCCCGCTGCTCGCGCTGGACCCTGGCCGCGTCGGCCTGCTGAGGCGACAGCGGGTGGCTGCTCCGCATGCTGTTACGGACAGCACTGCCAGCGCTGTAATACTTGCCTCTGCAAGCCTATCGAACCCATGACCAAACTTGACGCTACCGCCCTCGCGCTGATCGACAACTGCGCCCGGGCTTCGATCCAGCTCCTGGAGCGCAACCTCACGCCGCATGGCATCCTGGCCGCGAGCCCTACAGAGGCCGCGGTGGCGCGGCGCTACACGCGCATCTTCGGGCGCGATGCCGCAATTTGCGTGATGGCGATGTGCGGCAGCGGCGTGCCCGCGCTGGAGAAAGGCGCGGTCGCCAGCCTCGATGCACTGGCGGCGCAGCAGGCCGCCAACGGGCAGATTCCAAAATACGTCGACCCCGAAGGACTCGATGCCGACTTCTGGTACCTGGGCTGCATCGATGCCACGCTGTGGTGGCTGATTGCGGTGGACCACGTGCGCCGCCACGGCCAGGTGGGGGCCTCGCACTGGAGCGGCGAGGCGGAGCGCGCCATCGGCTGGCTGCTGGCGCAGGAGCACCAGCACTTTCGGCTGCTGCAGCAGAACGAGGCCAGCGACTGGGCCGACATCATGCCCCGCTCGGGCTACGTGCTGTACACCAACGCACTCTGGTACGACGTGAAGCGCCGCTTCGCGCTGGAGCACGCCGAAGCCACCGAGCATCACTTCAACCACCTGTTCAATCCGTTCCAGCAAGACCTGCCCGAGTACCACCGCGCAAGATTGCTGCGCCACTACGCGCGCCGCGGGCGGGACGACCCGGGCCTGTATCTCAGCTTCGTCAACCTTTCGTTCGTGGGCAACGAGGGCGACGTGTTCGGCAACGTGCTGGCCATACAGAGCGGGCTGGCGGATTCTTCGATGGCGCGGCGCATCGTCAAGACCATTGCGGCGGCGCGCGCCTGCGAGCCTTACCCGGTGCGCGTGGTGCTGCATCCGCTCACGCGCGAGCATGCGCTGTGGCGGCCGTACATGGCGCGCCATCAGCAGAACGTGGTGCACCAGTATCACAACGGCGGCATCTGGCCCTTTGTGGGCGGCTTCTGGGTGATGGCGCTTGCACACATGGGCCTGCATGACCAGGCCTGGCCCGAGCTCGCGCGCCTGGCGCATGTGAACCAGCTCGGCGACTGGCGCTTTACCGAGTGGTTCCATGGCCGCACGCTGGTGCCGATGGGCATGGCGGGCCAGAGCTGGAACGCCGCCACCTTCCTGCTTGCGCATCGGGCGCTGCAGGGCGGCGAGGCGGCCTGGTAGATCAGACCGTGAGAACGACCTTGCCGACGTGACCTGCGCGCTCGAGGTACTGGTGCGCTTGCACCACATCGTCGAGCGCAAAGCCGCGGTCGATGCGCATCTGCAAGGCGCCGCTGGCCAGGCCCTCGTTGACGAATCCCAGCCCGCGGCCAAAGGCGTCCTGGTCGCGCGGCAGGCCCATGGTGGGCGAGCCGATGAACTCCAGCACCGTGTAGACATGAAAGCGCCAGCTCTTGCGAAACTGCGCAAGAACCGGGTACCTGAGCTCCGCGCCGCCGGAGAGCCCGTACAGCACATACCAGCCGCGCTGCGCGACCACGCCGCCGAGACGCTCCAACTGCGCGCCGCCCACGCCGTCGTACACCAGGTCGACGCCGCGGCCGTCGGTGAGCGCCAGCACGCGTTCGACCACGTCTTCGTCTTGCGTGACCACCACATGCGCCGCGCCCGCATCGAAGAGCGCCTGGCGCTTGGCCGCCGTGCGGGTGGTTGCAATGGCAATGATGCCGGCCGCGCGCGCCATTTGCAGTGCCGCAATGCCTGTGCCAGATGAAGCGCCCGTGATGAGCATCGTCTGCCCGCGCCGCAGCCGCGCCATTTCGAACATGGGAAAGTAGCCCGTCAGGTAGGCCATGTAGGCGCCGGCGGCTTGCGCCGGGGAGAGCTGCTCCGGGTAGCGGACCACGTGGGTTGCGGGAAACAGGATGCTGTCGCCATACGTAGGGTAGCGGCCCTGATTGGCTCCCGGCAGAACCGCAACCCGGTCGCCGATGGAGAAGCCGCTGACACCCGGGCCGACCGCATCGATGGTGCCGGCCGCCTCGTTGCCCAGGCCGGCGGGCAGGGTTGCGTCTTCGATGTACAAATTTTGCCGCCACAGCGCATCGGCCCAGTTCAGGCCGATGGCCCGCACCGCGATGCGAACCTCGCCGGCTCCGGGCTGCGGCGTTGCCACCTGCTCGAGCTTCAGCACCTCGGCACCGCCGAACTCGTGAAAGCGAACCATCTTGCTCATACAAAAACACTCCTTGAAAGAACGGGGGGCTGCAACACCGGAGCAACCGTCCAGGCCAATCTAGTGGCCACTGGACAATCAAGGAAATCGATTCATACGATAGTCGGTATGCACGCGATCGATAGCTTGAAAGCACCTGGATGAAACCCATCGAACTCAGCCGAATCGACTTGAACCTGCTCACCGTGTTGGCGGCGCTCATGCGCGAGCGGCATGTGAGCCGCGCCGCCGAGCGCCTGAACCTCGGGCAACCCGCGGTGAGCCACGCGCTTGCAAGGCTGCGCGATCTCACGGGCGATCCGCTGCTGGTGCGCCAAGGGCGGGTCATGGAGCCGACCGAACGCGCGCTGGCGCTGATGCAAGGGCTAGGGCCGGCGCTCGAGCAGATCGAGGCAACCTTCCGCGCGCAGGCGGAGTTCGTGCCCGAGCGCGCCGCGCCGGTGTTTCGCATCGGGCTCACTGACGACCTGCAGATTGCCATGCTGCCGCGGCTGCTGCGCGCGCTCAGTGCCGAGGCGCCGCGCGCCAGGCTGGTTACGCTCACGGTCTGCTACCGCAACGCTGCGCAGCATCTGGACGACGGGCAGGTCAGCGCGGTGATGAGCTTCCTGAAAGACCTGCCCGCGGGTGCGAAGGTCCGCAAGGTCCGCACGGCGCGTTTCGCCTTGCTGCGCGCCGACACCGCCGCCGGAAGGCTCACGATGGACGACTACTGCCGCCGCCGGCATGTGCTCGTGACCTATGCGGGCGACCTCTGCGGCACCGTCGACGAAACCCTGCACAAGATCGGCAGGCAGCGCGACGTGGCCTTCTCGGTGCCGCAGTTCGGCAGCCTGCCTGCGGTGCTGGCCGGCACCGAGTTGCTGGCCACGGTGCCCGAACACGTGGCGCAGGCGCTGTCGGCGCAGGGCGGCCTTCGCTACGAGGCCTTGCCGTTCGAAAGCCCGAGCTACCAGATCAAGCTGGCCTGGCGCGCCGTGACCGACAAGGACTCGGCGGAGTCCTGGTTGCGCAAGGCCATGCTGCGGGCCTTCGGCGATTGAAGCAACGCCGATATGATCTGCGCCAAACTCACTGGGAGACCGGTATGCGTGCGCACGGCAACACAAACCTCCTGGCCAGCATGGCCGCCGCGCTGCTCTTTGCAGGCCTGCCGCTCAGGGCCGCGCCGGCCGATGAACCGGCCGTCTGGCCAACCGCCGGATGGTCGGCAAGCCCACCCGAGGCGCAAGGCATGGATTCAGCCGCGGTCGCCAGGCTGGTCGACTTTGGCGCCGCGAACGCGATGGACAGCCTGCTGGTCACGCGCCACGGCAGGCTGGTTGCGGAGGCCTACTATGCACCCTACCGCGCCAATCTCAAGCATGCGGTGAACTCCACCACCAAGGCCGTCGTTGGAACGCTCACCGGCATGGCCATCCAGGACGGGCTGCTGGCTTCGCGCGACCAGCCGGTGATCGACTTCTTTCCCGAGCGCAGCATTGCGAATCTCGATGCGTCGAAGAAGGCGATGACCATCGGGCACCTGCTCGACATGACGTCGGGCATCGACTGGAAGGAAAAGCTCGACGATTCGGTGCCCGAGACAGCACTTCAGTTCGGGCGCAGTCGCGACTGGCAAGGCTTTGTGCTCGACCGCCCGATGGCGCAGCCGCCCGGCGGCGGCTTCAACTACAACAGCGGCAACACGCATCTGCTGTCGGCCATTCTTGCCAAGAAAACAGGCGGCAGCACGCTGGCCTATGCACAGCGCAGGCTGTTCCAGCCGCTGGGCATCGGCGACGTTCGCTGGCGCAAGGACCCGCAGGGCATCGAGACCGGCGGCTTCGGTCTTTACCTGCATCCGCGCGACATGGCCAAGATCGGCTACCTCTACCTGCGCAAGGGCCAATGGGAAGGGCGCCAGCTGCTGCCCGCCGCATGGGTCGACCAGGTGTTCAACGCCTCGGTGAACATGGAGTTTCGCGATGGGCCCGTGTTCCGGTATGCGAATGGCTGGTGGACCATTCCGGAAAAGCGCGCCTACATCGCCGCGGGCATGAACCGGCAGCTCATCATCGTGATGCCGGACATCGACGTGGTTGCGGTCGTCACGGGAAGGCGCAACTACCTGCTGCCTCCGTTCATCGACATGATCGCGGCCTCTGCCCGTTCGGCCGGGCGGCTGCCCGATGACGGCACTGCGCAGGCCCTGCTGGCCGATCGCATTCGCGCTGCGTCCGTTGAAAAGCAAGGCCCGGTGGCGCCCGCGCCCGAACTTGCGGCAGCGGTTTCCCGCAAGGTCTGGCAGTTCGATCGCAACGTCCTGGGCGTGAAGCGGCTGATGCTCGACTTGACCGCGGCCAGCCCGAGCTACGAAATACTCTTCGACAACGGACGCGCCGACGCCGAGCCTGTGACCGGGCCGCTGGGGCTCGATGGCTACTACCGCGTCAACGAGAAGATTGCCGATGCGCCGATTGCGGTGAGAGGCGAGTGGATCGAACCGCAGGGCTTCCGTATTTTTTCGCGGTCGCTGAGCGATGGCGACGTGTCGATGTACCTTCTGCGCTTCGATGGCGCCAGGCTGAACGTGGCTTTCGAAAACAACCGCGGCTTCAAGGCCCAGGTGCAGGGCAGGGCCGCGGACTAGCGGCAACCATCGAATCAGCCAGCAGTCGCCACGATTTTCTCGATGGACCCCACGGCCCGCGCCAATCCGTTTTCCGCACGCATCTGCTCGCCCAAGGCATGCGCCCTGGCACGCACCTCCGGGCGATCTGCAAATGCAATGGACCGAGCCAGTTCATCCGCTCCCAGGCGGCTGCCTGCAACCGCCTTCGACGCAATGCCCGCCAGCGCCAGCCGGTGCGCCCAGAAGAACTGATCGCCCGCAAAGGGCACCACCACCGACGGCACTCCGGCGCGTGCGGCCGAATGCGTGGTGCCCGAACCGCCGTGATGCACCACCACCGACATCCGCGGAAACAGCCAGTCGTGCGGCGTGTCGCCCACCACGTGGAAGTTGGCGGGCAGCAACTGCACGTCGATGCCGCTCCACCCGGGGTTGAGCACGGCGCGCCGGCCCGCGACGGCATCGACCACGACTTGGCGCATCCGTCCAGCGTCGAATCCGGTCATGCTGCCGAAGCCGATGTACACCGGTGCCTCGCCCGCGGCGAGGAAGGCACTCAGCGACTGTGGCGGTTGCCACTCCGGTTCAGGTGGAATCCATTGGCCGCAAACGGCTGCGTTCGCGGGCCAATCGGCCGGCCGCGGCACAAGGCTGGGTGAAAAGCCGTAGAGCGCCGGGTGCGTGCTCCAGATGCGCCGGCGCGGTGGCAGGCCGCACACTTCGGCGCGTGCCGCATTCAGCGCCGGCCGGAATGCACGCCACAGCATTGCGGTGACCAGATGATGGCTGGCGCGGTTCAGAAAGCGCGGCACGCGCGAAGGCGGAAGGAAAGGCGATGCGAACTCACGGGTCGGAGTGAGCGGGAACATGCCGGCACCGATAGCCGGCACATCGAGTGATTCCGCCGCCGACAGCCCCACGAAAGCGGCGAGCCCCGCACACACGATGGCATCGCACCCGCGCGCGGCCTCGACCGTTTGCCGCAGCCAGGCCGCGGCTTGCACGTTGGCAATGTCCGCAAGCGCCTTGGCCGCCGCCCCGGGCCGGTCGCTCTGCGCCACCACGTTGGCAATGGCCCCGCCGGAGCCCAGCGCACCGCGGATGTCGCCTGCCAATGCATGCGAGCGCACGCCGAGCCGCTGCGCCGTGCCCAGCGTGGATGCGTCCGCCAGCAGCACCGAGGCGTGGCCCGCGTCGTCGAGCGCATGGCACAGCGCCGCGAGCGGACGGGTATCGCCCTCGGTGCCATAGGTAACGACGGCGATCTTCATGCGCGCTTTCTCCGCAGTGGCTTGCCGGCGGCACGGGCGCCGCTGACAAAGATTTCGACAATGACCGCAAACTCGTCGCCGAGCACCAGGCCCGGCTGCGTGAGCCATCGCATCAGCGCGCCGAAGTACAAGTGGTGCAGCAGCGAAGCCAGGTGCTCGGCCGGAAGGTCGGCGCGCAGCGTGCCGTCTTGCTGCGCCTGTTCGATCAGCAGCGCAAAGAGCCCTGCAAGGTCGCGCGGCCCCTCTCGGGCCTTTGCGGTGTCGAGCTCGTCTTCGATGTTGAGAAATCGAAAACGGAAGTAGTCGAGCAGGTAGGCGCGGTAGCGCTCCGACCATTCGGCGGACGCTTCGAGCAGCTGCATCAGCCGCGCTTCGAAGCTGCCGGGCTTCTCGATCAGGCGCCCGAGGCGCTGCGTGTCGGCGGCCAGTTCCATGTGCACCCAGTGCGCAAGGATCGCTTCCTTGGTTGGAAAGTGGTTGTAGAGCGTGCCCTTGGCCACGTCTGCCTGCAGCGCGATCTGCTCCATGGTGGTCGCGTTGTAGCCGTTGGCTTCGAAGAGCTGCATGGCCACCATTGCCACGCTGTCGAGCGTTTGGGCGCGGCGCCGTTCGCGCCTGCCCGGGAGTTCCGAATCTGCCAAGCTGGATCGATAAAAATGAACTTCGTACAAGTTTATACGATGTTCATGTTTGGTGTGCGGCGGTCGGGCGGCTGCGGGGAGAGCCAATGCTGGTGTCCGCCCGCGGCCCGGGATATAAGACATTTTTTCTCGGGAGCCGCATCGCCATGCCAAGCCAAACCGCCTCGGTCGCAAGCGCAACCCTTTCGCAGGACACGGTGCCGATCATCGAGCAGTTGCCCGCCGGTGTTTTTCGCAAGGACGCCGCCGGGCGGTTCGTCTTCGTGAACGAGCGGTTTAGTCAGCTCAAGCGCACTCCGGCGGACCGGATCCTCGGCCGCACTGCCACCGAGATCGCGTCTGCCGAAGCGGCACAACGGCCGGACTCGCCTTGGCGGCCGGAACTCGCAGAACGGGAAGACAGGCAGCACGCGCAGATCGTGCAGACGGGGCAGCAACTCGAGCGCGAAGAAGTTCTTTCTGGCGCGGGCGGGCAGCCCCAGACCTGGCAGGTGGTCGAATCCGCGGTGCTGGGGCCGAGCGGAGCGGTCATCGGCAGCCAGGGGGTCGTGCTCGAGGTGACCCGGCGCCACCAGGAAGACGAGATGCTGGCCAACGAGCGGGAACTTCTTCGCGCGCTGCTGGACAACTCCCCGGACCATATCTACTTCAAGGACGCGCAGTCCCGCTTCATCAAGACCAGCACGGCCCAGGCCCTTGAATTCGGAATGTCCACGCCCGAGGGGCTTGTCGGCAAGTCCGATTTCGACGTCTTCTCCGAAGACCATGCACGGCCGGCCTTCGAAGACGAGCAGGAGATCATCCGCACCGGCCTGCCGATGATCGGCAAGGTCGAAAGAGAAACCTGGATCGACGGGCGGCCCGACACCTGGGCCCTGACCACGAAGATGCCGCTGCGCAACCGTGCGGGCGAGATCGTCGGAACCTTCGGCATCACCAAGAACATCTCGGACCTGAAGGAGGCCGAGCGCCAGATTGCCGAGGTGCACAAGCAGCTGGTCGAGGCCTCGCACCTGGCGGGCATGGCCCGCATTGCCACCAATGTGCTGCACAACGTAGGCAATGTGCTCAACAGCGTGAACGTCTCCGCCGCGCTCGTTCTTTCGCGCGTTCGTGCCTCCAAGGTGGCCGGGCTCGCGCGGGCGGTGCAGTTGCTGGACGAGCATGCGGATGACCTGGGTGCGTTCCTGGCGTCGGACCCCAAGGGCAAGATGCTTCCCGCTTACTTGCGCCAGCTGGCTTCCGCGCTGGTGGCGGAGCAGAACGACGCCATCAAGGAGCTTGCTGCATTGAGCAAGAACGTGGAACACATCAAGGAGATCATTGCCGCGCAGCAGGCCCATGCCGGAGCTTCGAGGCTGCTGGAGAAGGTGCAGATCCGCGACCTGGTCGAAGATGCACTGCGCATCAACGAAGAGGCTTTGAAGCGGCGCCAGATGGTGATCGACAAAGAGATCGCTTCCGTTCCCGAGTTGATGCTCGATCAAGGGCGAATACTTCAGATCCTTGTGAACCTCATCAGCAACGCCGAGCAGGCGATGGACGGCGTGAGCGACCGCGAGCCGAAGCTCACGCTGCGGGTGGACCTGACGCCCGCGCAGCGGCTTCGCATCTGCGTAGCGGACAACGGGGTGGGCATAGAGACGCAGGCGCTGACCCAGGTGTTCGTGCACGGCTTCACCACCAAGAAGACCGGCCATGGCTTCGGCCTGCACAGCGCGGTGATTGCCGCACATGAGATGGGCGGCACGCTCACGGCGCACAGCGACGGGCCCGGCACCGGTGCGGCGTTCACGCTCGAGCTGCCGGTCGAGGCCAAGGCAGCGGCCCCGCTCAGCGCAGGCTGAACAGCGCGGCCGCGTTGCCCCACGCAATGCGTTGCGCCACGTCGGGCGGCAGGTCGCCAAGCCAAGTGCGGTAGCCGCGCATGATCTCGTCGTAGGCGCTCCAGCGCTGGTTGACCCAGGTGTCGGAGCCGACCACGAAGCGGTCGGGATACTTGAGCAGCAGCGCGCGCCATTCGGGGCACAGCTTGCCGGCCTCGCAGGTGAGGCCGGGCCGGTAGGAGAGCTCGCCCATCAGCAGCGGGTAGCGTTCCAGCAGCGCCTGCACCCGCTCGATCGGCGCGCCGCCGATGCCGGTGTGCGCCCAGATGAGGCGCAGCGATTGGCCTTTCGAAGGCGCATTGGCCATCAGCAGGTCGATTGCCACATCGTCGACGTGCGCAAGCACCGCGAGCTTCTGCCGCTCCGCCAGCGCAATGAGCTTCTTGGCGACGGGGCCATTGGCGTTGGCGCTCTCGTACAGGTGGAATTCGCCGATGCCGCGGTAGGGCCCGCTTGCGGTGCCGCGCGCCAGTTCGGCCTGCACCATCTCGTGGATGGTTTCGTCGCGGAACCAGTTGCTGTAGTCGTCGCGGTTGCGGTACAGGCGCACGAAGGGCACCACGGCAACGCCCGCCTCGCGGGTTTCGCGCGCCGCCGCCAGGGTTTGCGTGCCCGCATTGGGGCGCGAGTTGGCGATGATCGCCTTCACGTTGTTGCGCTGCATGCGCGCGAGCGCCTCGGCCGGCGGATACGGCCCGGCATTGCCGTCCCAGGCTTCCTGGTTGTAGTGCAGGTGCGTGTCGAACAGCGGACCGGCGTAGGGTGTCTGCGCAAAAGCGGAAGGTACGGCAACCGCCGAGCAGGCGGCCAGGAGCAGGGCTGCAATGGGCGCAATGGCTCTCATGGAATCCTCATGCGGGTGGAAGCGCGATTATCCGGGCCGCGGCGGCCTCGCGCACGGGCGCGGCTGCGCTTATGCTGTGCGCAATCACAACGCCAGATTTGCCCCACCATGACCGACTACCGACCCGTCTTCGACAAGAGCTTCGGCAACATTGCCGCCGACCGCCTGCCCGAGCTGCTGCGCGCCATGCCCAAGGCCGAGCTGCACATGCACATCGAAGGCTCGCTCGAGCCCGAGCTGATCTTTGCGCTCGCACAGCGCAACGGCGTGAGCATTCCCTACGCGAGCGTGGAAGACCTGCGCCGCGCCTATGCCTTCACCAACCTGCAGAGCTTTCTCGACATCTACTACGCCGGCGCCAGCGTGCTGCTGAAGGAGCAAGACTTCTACGACATGGCCTGGGCCTACCTGGAGCGCGCCGCGGCCGACAACGTGGTGCGCACCGAGATGTTCTTCGACCCGCAGACGCACACGGCGCGCGGCGTGCCGATGGAGGTGGTGGTCAACGGCCTGCACCGTGCGTGCACCGATGCGCTGCCCAAGCTGGGCGTGAGCGCGGCGCTCATCCTGTGCTTCCTGCGCCACCTGAGCGAAGAAGAAGCCTTCGAAACGCTGGAGCAGGCCCTGCCGTACCGCGACAAGTTCATCGGCGTGGGGCTCGATTCGAGCGAAGTGGGCCATCCGCCCGAAAAGTTTGCGCGCGTGTTCGCGCGCTGCCGCGAGCTGGGCTTGCATCTTGTCGCGCATGCGGGCGAGGAGGGGCCGCCAGAGTACGTGTGGAGCGCGCTCGACGTGCTGAAGGTGGAGCGCGTCGACCACGGCGTGCAGAGCGCGAAAGACCCGGCGCTGATGAAGCGGCTTGCGCAAGAGCGCATTCCGCTCACCGTGTGCCCGCTGTCGAATCTCAAGCTCTGCGTGTTCCCCGATCTGGCGCAGCACAACCTCGGTGCACTGCTCGATGGGGGGCTGGTCGCGACCGTCAACTCGGACGACCCGGCGTACTTCGGCGGCTACATGAACCAGAACTTCACGCAGACCTTTGCTGCCACCGGGCTGAATGTGCAGCAGGCCTGGCAACTCGCGGCCAACAGCTTCGAAGGCAGCTTCATCGACGCCAGCGCCAAGCGCGCCTACGTCGACCGGCTCAACGCCGTCTTCGCAACCTTCTGACCGGCATCCGCGGCGGCAGGTTGCCGCGGAACCAGCAGCGGCATTGCCACCAGCGCACAGGCACTGGCCGCAAGCCACACCAGCGCCCAGCCTTGCAGCGCGAGCAGGTGCGGAATGGAAAAGGGCGTGATAAAGCACACCAGGAACACGCTGGTGTTCGCCATGCCCAGCGCGGTGCCGGCACGGGCCGCACCGGCCAGCGTGGCCAGCTCCGTGTAGGCCACGCCGTGCCAGGCGGATACGCAGACACCGCTCGCGGCCAGCAACACCACCAGCGCCACGCGCAGCGCCGCCGAGTCGGCCGTGTGGGTGCCCGCCGCCATCACCAGCCCGGCAAGGCCGGCAAACAGCAGCACGCTCAGTGCGCTGCAGGCACGCAGATAGGCGGGGCGGTTGCGGCGGCGGTCGGTCCAGCGGCCGCTCCATACGCGCATGACCATCGCGCCGACCTGCACGAACACCATCGTGGCGGTGATGGTTGCAAGCCCGGCATGGCCGAAGTCGTGCAGGAACACCGTGCCGAAAGACAGCACCGCGAACTGCGGCGCGCACAGAATGCCGATGCCGGCCACGATGCGCCAGACGCGCGCGTTGCGCAGCGGGCCGCTCTGCGGTGAAGCCGACGCTTGTGCAGTGCCGGCCTGGCTGCGCGGTGCAATCGGCGGCTCATGCACCCAAGCCCAGCTCATCACCGCACTCAGCAGGCAGAGCACCGCCAGCAGGCCGTAGAGCGTGGCAAAACCGAAGTGCAGCGCCACAAAGGGCAACACCAGCGCGCCGATGCCGCCGCCCAGCGGCACGGCGGTCTGGCGGATGCTCATGGCAAGCCCGCGCTCGCCCGCATCGAACCAAGTCATCACCGCCCGGCCGCTCGCACCGTTGACGCTGCCGCCGAGCAGGCCCACCAGCAGCAGCCCCGCGCCCAGCCAGCCCAGGCCGGGAATGTGCTGTGCGCTGGGGGCCGCCCAGAGCGCCATGGCCAGCAGTGCAATGGCGGTGCTGCCCAGCCCGGTCAACAGCACGGGCCTGTCACCCCAGCGGTCGGTCAGCAGGCCCCACGGCAGCTCGCTCACAGCAATGCCCAGGCCCATCAGGCCCAGCACCAGGCCCAGCGTGGCGTTGTCGAGCTGGTAGCCGGTGCGCATGAGCACCGCGGTCATAGGAATCCCGCTGAAGGCCACGGAGAAAGCTGCGTTGGCGGCCACGCCCGCGGCCAGCACCTTCCAGCGATGACTGGGTGGGAATGAAGAAGAGGAGGTCGATGGGTTCATTTGCGGCGGAGTTTCCGCGGTTGCAAAGGTTTTGAAAATCAGAAAATAATAATGCAACCGTTCGAAAAAACAGGACGATTGCGAAAGGTGAATCCATGTCCCAGGTGATGTTCGATCTCGATGTGCTGCGCAGTTTTTCCACCGGCATCGCGCTCGGCAGCTATGCGCGCGCAGCCGACCGGCTGGGCCGCTCCACGTCGGCGGTGAGCGCGCAGCTCAAGAAGCTGGAGGCGCAGGCCGGCACGGCGCTTTTCCGCAAGGCCGGCCGCGGCCTGGAGCTCACAGATGCGGGCGAAACATTGCTCGCCTACGCCCACCGCATGCTCGAGCTCAACGAAGAAGCCGGCGCCGCCATGCGCGGGGCCGACTTGCAGGGCTGGGTGCGGCTCGGCCTGCAGGAAGACTTCGGCGAGACACTGCTGCCCGCCGTGCTCGGGCGCTTTTCGCGCGCGCACCCCAAGGTGCGCATCGAGGCCTGCGTGGCGCGCAGCGCGGAGCTGCGCGAGCGGCTCGAACTCCGGCAGCTCGACCTGGCGCTGGTGTGGGACACCGGCGATCAGATGACGCCGCACGGCGAGCGCGTGGCGCGGCTGCCGCTGCAGTGGATTGGCCCCAAGGTGCCCGATGCGCTCGACGCGCCCTGGTGGAAGGAGCGCGAGCGCCGCAGCGGCGCCCGCAAGACCAGGGAGCCGCTGCCGCTGGTGCTGCTCGATGCGCCGTGCCCGTTGCGCGAGATCGTCACCGCCGCGCTCGATCGCGCGGGCACTCCGTGGCGGCATGCGTTCACCAGCGCCAGCCTTGCGGCCTTGTGGGCGGCCACCTCGGCGGGCCTCGGCCTTTCGGTGCGCACGCCCTTCGGCCTGCCTGCGCATGTGCGCCCGATCGACCGCACGGCTGTGGGCCTTCCGGCGCTGCCGCAGATGTCGCTCATGCTCTACCGCGCGCAGGCCGCGGCCGAGACGCCGGTGGAGCGGCTTGCCACGCTGTTGCTGGAGGCCGTGCGCCAGCATGTGCAGCTGGAGCCTGCGCAGCTTCACTGAACGGCCCCCGCTAGAATCCGCACCCCGCAGCAGGGCGTCCCGGCCGGCTGCGGGTTTCTGCTTTTCCGGGGCCATGTAGAGGACCACCATGTACAAAAACCTCGCGGGCCGCGCCGTTCTGGCGTGGGCAGCCGCCTGTTTTTTATCTCCCGCTTTTTCGCAACCGCAGGCTCCCAAGGAGCCACTGAAGATCGGCTTCGTCTACGTGACGCCGGTCACCGATGCCGGCTGGGTGCGCCAGCATGAAGAGGGCCGCAAGGCCGTCGATGCGGCACTCGGCGGCAAGGTCAAGACCACCTTCGTCGAGAACGTGCCCGAAGGGGCCGATGCCGAGCGCGTGATCCGCGACCTTGCACAGCAGGGCAACCGGCTGATCTTCACGCCCAGCTTCGGCTACATGGAGCCGACGCTCAAGGTGGCGCGCGACTTTCCCGATGTGAAGTTCGAATCGGTCACCGGCTACAAGGCCGCGCCCAACGTGGCAACGGCCAATGCGCGCTACTACGAAGGCCGCTACCTCGCAGGCATTGCGGCCGGCCGCATGACGAAGACGAACGTGGCCGGCTACGTGGCGGGCTTTCCGATTCCTGAAGTGCTGCAAGGCATCAACGCCTTCACGCTCGGCATGCGTTCGGTCAACCCGAATGCCAAGGTGGTCGTGGTGTGGCTCAACGAATGGTTCGACCCGCCGAAGGAGCGCGACGCGGCCATGGCGCTGTTCAACCAGAACGCCGACGTCGTCGCCTTTCATACCGGCTCCACCGCGGTGATGGCAGCGGCGCAGGAGCGCGGCAAGATGGCCGTGGCCTACCACTCCGACATGCGCAAGATTGCGCCCGATGCGCAGATCGTCGCCGTCACCCACCAATGGGGCGGCTACTACACGCAGCGCGCGCAGGCAGTGCTCGACGGCAGCTGGAAGAGCGGCAACATCTGGGGCGGCGTAAAGGAAGGAATGATCCGCGTCGGCGACTTCGGCGCCAAGGTGCCGAAGGCCGTGCAGCAGGAGGTGCTGGCGCGCCAGCAGGACATTGCCGCGGGCAAGCTGCAGCCGTTTCGCGCGGTGGCCGCTGATGTGCGCGACAACGAGGGCCATGTCGTCATTGCGAAAGGTGCGCAGCTCAGCGACGAGCAGATCCTGAAGATGAACTGGCTGGCCGAAGGCGTGCAGGGGCGCGTCGCGCGTTAGCCCAGCCGCTTGACGACAAGGTCGACGAAGGTCCGAAGCTTGGCGCTGGGCCGGGCTTCGGGCAGCCGCATGATATGGACCTGCCGTGTCGGCAGCTCCCACTTGGGCAGCAACCGGACCACCTGGCCCGAAGCCAGCGCAGGGCCGAGCAATGCGTCGGCCTGCACGATCACCCCGACGCCCGCAATCGCCGCGGCCAGCAGCGCCTGTCCGTTGTTGGTGTTGAGCGGACCGCGCACGGGCACCAGCACCGTCTGGCCGTTTCGCGTGAAGCGCCATGAGTGATTCGGCCCCCACGCCGCGAAGCCGAGCAGCGGGAAGGCCTCCAGCTCGGACGGGTGCTTCGGGAGTCCATGGCGCGCAACCCATGCCGGGCTTGCCACCGCGAACATGCGCGCCAGTGCCAGCGGCCGCGCGATCAGCCGTTCATCGACCGCGGCGCCCGAGCGGATGCCGCAGTCGAAGCCCTCTTCGGCCAGGTCGACCACGCGGTCGTTCAGGTTCAGGTCGACCTTCACCTGCGGATAGGCGGCGATGTACTCCGCAATGACGGGCGTGAGCCGATGCGCGCCGTAGGCCACAGGCGCTGTCACGCGCAGCACGCCCTGCGGCATGGCGCGCAGCGACTCGGCCACGCCGTCAGCCGTGTGCACGCTCGCGAGCACATCGCGGCAACGCTCCAGGTAGGCGGCACCGATTTCGGTGAGCGCGTGGCGCCGCGTGGTGCGCTCCAGCAGGCGGGCGCCGAGCTGATCTTCGAGCGCGCGGATGTGCTTGCCGACCATCACGGCCGAGAGATCGAGCACCTCGGCGGCGGCGGCAAAGCTGCCCGCGTCCACCGTGGCGACGAAGACTTCCATCGCGCGCAGCTTGTCCATATTGAGAACTCAAAGTTTCGAATTGCAGAACCGGATGGCAATTTATCAAACTATCGATTCGCAAAACAATGACGCCTTCCTGATTCATTTTGGCGAGGTTTTCCATGAAGGTTCTTGTTGTGGGCGCGACTGGCGCAGTGGGCAGTGCCGTGGCACAGGCGCTGGCCGCGCGCGGGCACGAGGTGGTGCGTGCGGGCCGTACGCGCGGCGATCGGCAGGTCGACATCACGAGCGATGCCAGCGTCGAGGCGCTGTATGCCGCGGTAGGGCAGGTCGATGCGATCGTCTCGGCGGCCGGCGGGCTGTTCTTCGGGCCGCTGGCCGCAATGCGGCCGGCCGATTTCAACATCGGCCTGCAGGACAAGCTGCTCGGCCAGGTACGCCTCGCGCTGCTGGGCCAGCACGTTCTGGCAGATGGCGGCTCGATCACGCTGACCACGGGCGTGGCGGCCGACGATCCGGTTCGTGGCGGCGCCAATGCGGCGGCAGTGAATGCGGCAGTCGAGGGTTTTGTGAAAGGCGCAGCCATCGAGCTGACGCGCGGCTTGCGCATCAATGCGGTCAGTCCGACACTGCTGACCGAATCGTTGGAAGCGTATGGCTCGCTCTTTCCGGGCGTCGAAACCGTGCCGGCCGCACGCGTGGCGCTGGCCTATGTGCGCAGCGTCGAAGGCCCGCTGACGGGGCGCGTGTTCCGCGTGTGGCAATGAGCACGCGCACGCAATGGGCCGGCGCGCTGCTCGCGCTCGCCGCGGCGGCCGCCATGGCTGCACCGCCCGCCGTACAGGCGCTGCCCGAAGACTGGTATCCGGAAAGCGTGGCCATTGGGCCCGACGGTGCGTTCTACGTCGGCAGCTGGCGCCAGGGTGCCGTCGCCCGGTTGAAGCCGGGCGTTGCGCCGAAGGCCGAAGTGCTCGTGAAGCCAGGCGCCAATGGCCTGGCGAACGGGCAGGGCGTGCTGGTGGATGCGAAACGCCAGGCCCTGTGGGTCTGCTCGGGCAACAGCGGCTTCACCACCGTGCCGCAGACACCGAGCGCGCTCAAGCGCTACGACCTGGCAACGGGCGCGCCGCGTGCAAGCTATGCCATGCCCGATGCGGGTTACTGCAACGACCTCACGCAGGACGCGCGCGGCAACATCTACGTGACCGATTCCTTTCACCCGCGCGTGCTGCGGCTCACGCCCGATGCCACGGCGCTCACGGTCTGGAAGGAAAACCCGGCATTCGCCGGCGAGGGGCCGTACAAGGGCTTGAACGGCATTGCAATCGATGAAGGCCAGGGCATCTATGTGAGCCTCGTGGCCGCCGCATCGCATCTGCTGCGCATCGGTTTGAACGCCGACGGCGGGGCCGGCCAAGTCACCCGTATCGAGGCACCGCGCGTGATGAAGAACGTCGATGCGATCCGCGCCTGGAAGCCCGGTCGGCTGGTGCTGTTCGAGAGCAATGCCTTCGGCGACGGACCCTACGGTGGGCAGGTCACCGTGGCGAGCGTCGACGGCGCGAAGCTGGCGCTGCAGACGGTGGTGGCGGGGCTCAACGACCCGTCCTCCGGAGCGGTGCTCGGCAACCGTGTCTATTTCATCGAGTCGAAATACGCGCTGCTGCTCAAGCACAAGGACGACGACGGGGCCGTTCCACGCGGCGTGCCTTTCGACATCCAGTCGCGTGCCTTGCCGCCGGATTGAAGTACGTTCGCCATATAGCACTCATACGCGCATGGAAATTGCGGCGCTGCGGGGCTGGTTTACCCTCCGCAGCAACGATGAAAAAAGCCTACCGCGCCTCCCTCCTGCGATTCGACGATGCGGGACTGCCCGTTTTCGATGAAGACGGCCTGCTGGTCGTCGCCCCCGACAGCGCCGGCCGCCAGCGCGTGCTCGACGCCGGCAGCCATGCCGCGGTGTCGCCGCGCCACCCCGATGCCGAGCTGACCCACCTCCCGGGCCGCATCCTCGCGCCCGGTTTCGTGGACATGCACATCCACTTTCCGCAGACGGACATCATCGGTTCGCCCTCGCCGGGGCTCCTGCCCTGGCTCGAGAACTACACCTTTCCGGCGGAAGCAAAATTCGTCGATCCGTCGCATTCGAACGAAGTGGCCGACGTGTTCTTCGACGAGCTGCTGCGCAACGGCGTCACCACGGCGCTGACCTTTGCCACGTCGCATGTGGCGTCGGTCGATGCCTTTTTTGAAGGCGCCCAGCGCCGGGGCCTGCGCATGATCAGCGGCAAGGTGCTGCAGGACCGGCATTCGCCCGACGGCGTGCGGGACGAAACCGAGCAGAGCCTCATCGACTCGGAAGCGCTGATCCGCAAGTGGCACAACACCGGCCGCCTGGGCTACGCCATTACCCCGCGCTTTGCGCCCGCGAGCACCGACGCGCAGATGCGCGGCGCCGGCGAGCTGGCCGCCAAGTATGCGGACACGTGGATCCAGTCGCACGTGGCCGAAAACCGCGACGAGGTGGCGTGGGTGCGCGAGCTGTATCCGCAGGCGCGTTCGTACCTCGATGTGTATGCCGGCTTCGGCCTGATGCGCGAACGCGCCGTGTATGCGCACTGCATCTACCTGGACGACACCGACCGCGAGCTGCTGCGCGACACCCGAACGGCCGCTGCGGTAAGCCCGACCAGCAACCTGTTCCTGGGCAGCGGCTTCTTCGACTTCGGCGCGGCCGACCGCGTCGGCTACCCCTATGGCCTGGCCAGCGACGTGGGCGGCGGCACCAGCTTCAGCCCTTTCCACACCATGATGGCGGCCTATTACGTGGGCCGCGAGGGGCAAACCAAGACCGGCCTGAGCATTGCGCCTTCGCAGCTGTGGTGGCGCCACACCGGCGGCGCGGCGCGCGCGCTGGGGCTCGAAGGCGTCATCGGCAACCTGCAGCCCGGCTGCGAGGCCGATTTCCTGGTGCTCAACCCGCAGGCCACACCCTTGATGGCGCGCAAGGCCGCCCGCGCGAACAACCTGGAGGAGCTGCTGTTCTCGATGATCGTGCTGGGAGACGACCGGCTGATCGAGCGGACGGTGATCTCGCAGGCGGGATAGATGCGGGATAGGGATGGCTCGGTGGCACATGCCACAATTCGTGCCATTCCTCCCCCGCAGCAGCATCAGCGACCGCATATGAGCATCAAGAGCGACAAATGGATCCGGCGCATGGCCGAGCAGAACGGCATGATCGAGCCTTTCGAGCCCGGCCAGGTGCGCGAGGCCGCCGGCCACAAGATCATCAGCTACGGCACTTCGAGCTACGGCTACGACATCCGTTGCGCGCCTGAATTCAAGGTTTTCACCAACATCCACAGCACCGTGGTCGATCCGAAGAACTTCGACGAGAAGAGCTTCGTCAACATGCACGGTGACTACTGCATCATTCCGCCCAACAGCTTTGCGCTGGCGCGCACGGTCGAGTACTTTCGCATCCCGCGCAACGTGCTCACCATCTGCCTGGGCAAGAGCACCTATGCACGCTGCGGCATCATCGTCAACGTGACCCCGTTCGAGCCCGAATGGGAAGGCTACGTGACGCTCGAGTTCAGCAACACCACGCCGCTGCCCGCCAAGATCTACGCGGGCGAGGGCTGCGCGCAGGTGCTGTTCTTCGAGAGCGACGAGGTCTGCGAAACCAGCTACAAGGACCGCGGCGGCAAATACCAGGGCCAGCGCGGCGTCACGCTCCCCAAGACCTGAGAGGCCTCGCGGGGGGTACCCCTCGCGTTCCTCCGCTTCCGACGGCGTCACCACAGGCATGCAAATGCCTGTTTTGCTTACAAGGCACCGGCGCGGACAAAGTACCATCCAGCGACGCTCCGGCACAACTGCCCGGCAAGGAGACTGCGATGAGATGGGAAGGCAACGAACAATCGGACAACGTCGAAGACCGCCGCGGTGAGGGTGGCGGCGGTGGCGGCTTCATCGGCGGCCGCGGCATCGGCATTGGCACCATTGCGGTTGCGCTGGTTGCCGGCTGGATTTTCGGCATCAATCCGCTCACGGTGCTCAGCCTGCTGAGCGGCGGCGGAGACCCCGCCCAGGTGCAGCAGCAACAGGGGCCGGCACCGAAGCCGCCAACGGGCGACCGCGAGGCGGCCTTCGTATCGACGGTGCTCAAGAACACCGAGGTGGTCTGGACCAACGTCTTCCGGCAGAACGGCGGCAGCTACCAGCCGCCCCGGCTCGTGCTGTTTCGCGGTGCCACGCCCACGGCCTGCGGCACCGGGCAATCGGCCATGGGGCCGTTCTACTGCCCGGGCGACAAGAAGGTGTACATCGACCTCGGCTTCTACGACACGCTCAAGAACCAGCTCGGCGCGCCGGGCGAGTTTGCGCAGGCCTATGTCATTGCGCACGAGGTCGGCCACCATGTGCAGGACGAACTCGGCGTAACCGCCAAGGTGGACGGCATGCGCGGCCGGCTGAGCCAGTCGCAGAACAACGCGCTGAGCGTTCGCGTCGAGCTGCAGGCCGACTGCTTTGCCGGCATCTGGGCGCACCATTCGCAAGAGTCCAAGAAGTGGCTCGAGCCGGGCGACATCGAGGCGGCCATGAACGCCGCGCAGAAGATCGGCGACGACGCGTTGCAGCGTTCCGCAGGCCGCGCCGTGGTGCCCGACAGCTTCACCCACGGGTCGAGCGCGCAGCGCCAACGCTGGTTCGGCGCGGGGTACCAGAGCGGCGATATCAAGTCTTGCGACACTTTCAACGCGCGCACTCTTTGAGCCTCGGTGCGCCGCAGGCTGCATGGTTGTTGCAGGTCGCGCTATAAAATAAATAGCAATGTGGCCGTCGCGGACGTTGTCACGGCGCCGTCACTGCCATTTTTTGCGGCAATGCGACAATAGAAGGCTTAATGACAAGCTCCTTCTCCAATCTATCGCTGGCGGAACCGCTGGCGCGCGCCGTAGCCGAAATGGGCTACGAGACCATGACTCCCATCCAGGAGCAGGCCATTCCGGTCGTGCTTTCGGGGCAGGACGTGATGGGGGCCGCGCAGACCGGCACCGGCAAGACCGCGGCGTTTTCGCTGCCGCTGCTGCAGCGCATGCTCAAGCACGAGAACGCCTCTACCTCGCCCGCGCGGCACCCGGTGCGTGCGCTGGTGCTGCTGCCCACGCGCGAGCTGGCCGACCAGGTGGCCCAGCAGGTCAAGCTGTACGCCAAGTACACCAACCTGCGCAGCACGGTGGTGTTCGGCGGCATCGACATGAAGCCGCAGACACTCGAGCTCAAGAAGGGCGTCGAAGTGTTGGTGGCCACGCCGGGCCGGCTGCTCGACCACATCGAGGCCAAGAACGCGGTGCTCAACCAGGTGGAGTACGTGGTGCTCGACGAGGCTGACCGCATGCTGGACATCGGCTTTCTGCCCGACCTGCAGCGCATCCTGAGCTACCTGCCCAAGCAGCGCACCACGCTTCTGTTCTCGGCCACCTTCTCGCCCGAAATCAAGCGGCTGGCCAGCAGCTACCTGCAGAACCCCGTCACCATCGAGGTGGCGCGGCCGAACGAAACGGCCTCCACCGTCGAGCAGCACTTCTACAGCGTGAGCGACGACGACAAGCGCCGCGCGCTCAAGCAGATCGTGAAGCAGCGCGGCATCACCCAGGCCTTTGTGTTCGTCAACAGCAAGCTCGGCTGCGCACGCCTCGCGCGCTCGCTCGAGCGCGACGGCCTTCGCACCACGGCGCTGCACGGCGACAAGAGCCAGGACGAACGCCTGAAGGCGCTTGCCTCGTTCAAGGCGGGCGAGGTCGACCTGCTGGTGTGCACCGACGTCGCGGCCCGCGGCCTCGACATCAAGGACGTGCCGGCGGTCTTCAACTTCGACATTCCGTTCAACGCCGAAGATTACGTTCACCGCATCGGCCGCACGGGCCGTGCCGGCGCGTCGGGCCTGGCCGTGAGCTTTGCCAGCGGCGGCAACGATGCGCGCCTGGTGGCCGACATCGAGAAGCTGATCAAGAAGAAGATCGAGCTGGAACCCGTCGAGTTCGAAGAAGACAAGCCGCGCGGCCGCATCAACGACGGACGCCGTCACTGGCGCGAAGAGGGCGAAGCCGGCGACGCACGCGACGTGCTCGATCAGCCGCGCGAGCGCAGCAGCATCGGCGCCGATGCGCGCCGCGGCGGCGGACGCCCGCATCGGGCACCCTCCGCCCCGCGCGATCCGTTCTTCGACAAGCCCTATGAGCCGGGTGAGCGCGAAGCCGCTCCCGACTGGGAAGCCGCCGCCAAGGCTGCGCCCGCGCGTGGCATCTCGAGCAACATCAAGACCAAGCGCAAGGTTGCGGCGCTGTTCAAGAGCGCCGAGACCAACTGACAGGGCTCAGGGCCCTGCTTTGGCGAGGCCTCCCGTCCACAAAAAAAGCCGGCACTGCCGGCTTTTTTCTTTGGGCCCATCGGCCCAAGCGCAAACGCTCAGATCACGTGAAAGTGATGCGTCCCGTCGCGCGCCAGTTGCGCCACCAGCCCGAATTCCCAATCGAGATACGCTTGCATCGCTTCGGCGGGCGCATCGGTGCCTTCGTAGGGGCGGCGGTAGCGGTCGGTGCGCGGCGTGGCCAGCCGCGTCTCGCCGGATTCGGCCTCAAGGCCCGCAGCAAACCACGCGGCGTTGCCGCCAGCCAGCACCAGCACTTCCGCATCGCCTTGGCCGCGCGCATCGAGCAGGGCGCGCAAATCGGCTGCGGCATAGCGCGCGAGCAGGCTGCTGCCGCAGGTGAGCACATAGCGCTGCGATGGTGGGATTGCAGTGCCGATGGCCTGCGCCAGTTGCGCGCGAATGGCATACCAGGCGCCGGGAATGTGCCGCTTCACGTAGTTGGCGCTGGTGGTCACGTCGATCACCGCGGTGCCGGGCTGCGAGAGCAGCGCTGCCAGCGCCTTCGGCTCGATCTCGGCGACGGCTGGCGCAACAGGTGGATAGACAGGCGCAGGCGCCGCAGTTTCAGTGAACGACGAAGCCGCGGGCACCGCATCGGGTACGTACACCTCCCAGCCCATCTGCGCGAGCCACGATGCGCTCATCGATGCGCGCACTCCGTCGTCGTCCGCCAGCACGATGCGTGCGCCGCGCACCGGCACCTGATGGTCGGTTTCCTGCACCAGCTGCCCGCCGGGTGCGCTTGCAAAGCCGGGCAGGTGGCCGGCCTCGTACTCCTCGGGTGTGCGCACGTCGAAGCGGTAGAGCGTGCGATCCGGTGCTTCGAGCGTGTGCAGCGCGTCGAGCGCGATGCGGCGCACGCCGGCCTTGTCGGCCACGCGGCGTGCATCGGCCTGCGCCTGTGCGCGGGTCGCATCGGTCACCGTACCGGGCGCGCGGCGGCTGGCGCCGTGGTCGAGCACCTGTCCCGCGAGCTTCCAGCCGATGGTGCCGTTGCGCAGGGCTGTCACCGGATTCGGAATGCCCGCGTTCACCAGCGATTGCGTGCCGATGATGCTGCGCGTGCGGCCCGCGCAGTTGACGATCACTTGCGTGGCCGGGTCGGGCGCGAGCTCCCGCACGCGCAGCACCAGCTCCGCGCCGGGTACGCTGGTGGCCGAGGGGATGCTCATGGTCTGGTATTCGTCGAAGCGGCGCGCATCGAGCACCACCACGTTCGCCTTGCCCTCGACCAGTGCCTTCACTTCGGGAGCGGAAAGCGATGGCGTGTGACGCTCATGCTCGACCAGTTCGCCGAAAGACTTGCTCGGCACGTTCACGTCGCGAAACAACTCGCCGCCGGCCGCGCGCCAGCCTTCGAGTCCGCCTTCGAGCAGGTGCACGTTGGTGTAGCCGAGCGCGGCCAGTGTTTGCGCGGCAAGCGGCGCCAGGTCGATGCCGCCGTGCGTGCCGTAGAGCACGATGAAGGTGCTGCGCCGCGGAATGCGCCGCCAGGCTTCGATCTCGATGCGCGAGAGCGGCAGGTTGGCGGCCCACAGCGGATGTTCCTGCGCGAAGGGATCTTCTTCGCGCACGTCGAGCAGCGCGGTTTCTTCGCGTGCGAGCAGGCGCGCGCGCACGGCGGCAAAGGGCAGCAGGGGAAAGGTGGCAGTGGTCGTCATGCGGATGTCGATCGGAGTTCGGCGGAGCGGTCCCACAGGTTGGGAAGAAGCGTGTTGGAGTAACCCGAAACGAAGGGCTTGCGTCCGCCCTCGGCCGGGTAAGTATGCCGCCGCACGGCGCCGATGTTGGCGCCGTACACGTGGATGCTGATGGAAACGCGGTCTTCATGCGCGTTGTGCACGCGGTGCAAGTCGCCCACGGTGGGCGACACCGCCTCCACGGCACCGGCGTCGAGCCGCACCGCCTCGCCTTTCGGCCGGGCCTGCCCATCGCTGCCCACCGCATAGCCCTGGCTGTATTCGGCGCCGCGCAGCATGCCGATCAGGCCCCACACGGTGTGGTCGTGCACCGGCGTCGCCTGGCCCGGCCCCCACACAAAGCTCACGACCGAAAAGCGCTCGGTGCTGTCGGCATGCAGCAGGAACTGCCGGTAGTGCACCGGGTCGGGCTGCGCGAACGCGTCGGGCAGCCAGTCGTCTCGCGCGACCAGCGTGCGAAGCAGCGCGCGGCCTTCAAGAAGAATGCGCGGCTCATCGGGCGCGCTGTCGAGCAGCCGGCCGAACGCGCCAACAAAATCGCGCAGCGGCGCGATGGCGGCAACTTCGGGTGCCGTCATGCGGGCCGTTTCCAGAGTTGCGCATCGGTGATGGCGCGCACGTCCACGCGCACCGGCAGGATGCCGTCGCGCGCCGAGCGGTCGGCCACCGCCTGCAAGGCAACGATGTCGGCTTCGGCCACGGGCCGGCCCGTGACCGAAGCACGCGCCGTGATGATGCGGGCCGACTCGATCGGAAGCCGCGTGAGTTGGCTGTAGGCCTGCGCGTAGGCCTCGGGGTTGGCCAGCGCCCATTCGCCCGCACGCGCCAGCCGGTCCAGGAACTGCACGATGGCAATGCGTTTGGCGGGGTCCGCCAGCGAAGGTTCGCTGGCGGTGATGAAGCCCAGGGCCGTGTTGATGCCGCGCCCGTCGCGCAAGATGCGCCCGCCCTGCTGCAGCGCGATGGTGTAGTAGGGGTCGAAGACGGCCCACGCGTCGATCTGCTTCGAGGCAAAGGCTGCGGCCGCATCCGTGGGCAGCACGAACTTCACGGTGACCTCGCTGCGCGGCACGCCGGCTTCTTCGAGCGCACCATACAGCTGGTACTGCGAGATGCTGCCGCGCGCGGACGAAACGATGACCGTCTTGCCGCGCAGGTCGGCCACGGTGCGCAGCGGTGAATCGGGCTGCACCACAATGCCCAGCGCATCGGCCTTGCCCACACGCGTGGCGACGATCTTCAGCGGCGTGCGGCCGACTGCGGCAGCCAGCACCGGCAGGTCGCCGGCCACCGCGGTATCGACCGCCGCACTGCGCTGCGCTTCGAACAGCGGCGCCGCGCCCTGGAAGTTGGCCCAGCGATAGGCGAAGGGCACGCCCTCCAACGCCTTCGATGCCTCGAAGAGGGCGCGCAGGCCTCCGGCCTGGTCGCCGAGGACCAGCGTGGTCTGCGGCTGTTGCGCGAAAGCGTGCATGGGGACGGCAGCCGCCAGTGCGAGTGCGGTGCCCTGCTGGAGCCAATTGCGGCGCGAAGCCTTGGAGAAGAGAAGGTCGGTCATGCGGCGGCTCTCGAAGATTGCAATGCGCGAGCGCCCGCCGCAATCAGGATGGCGTCGTTCTGCGGGGTGTGGATGCGGCTGCACAGCACGTCGCGGTGGTGCCGCTCCAGCGGGTTCTGCCGCGCAAGGCCATGGTTGCCGCTCAGCTGCAGCGCGATTTCGACTGCGCGCACTGCGTTGCCGGTCACGGTGTACTTGAGCAGTCCGCTCTCCGTGGCCGGCTGCGCGTGGCCTTCGTCGACGGCGCGGGCCGCATCGTCGAGCAGCACGCGGTTGGTGCGCAGCAGCGCGGCAATTTCTCCCACGTGCTCCTGCACGCGCGGCAGGCTCGCAAGCGGCGCGCCCAGGCTGCCGGGTGCGCGCTGGTTCAGGAAGCCGGTCAACCAGCCATTCGCGGCCTGCGCCACCGCGTCGTACAGGCTGCCGAGCAGCACGGTCATCCAAGCCTGCTGCGTGGCGTGTGCGTCGATGTCCGTCTGGCTGCCGGCATCGGGCGCCCAGTCGGCCGGCGCGCGCAGGTCGACTGCGTGGTCGAGGTCGATCGCCACGCTCTCGAACACCACTTCATGGCTGCCGGAGGCTCGCAGGCCCAGGTGGTCCCAGCTTGCGATCACGCGCACGCCGGGCGCATGGCGCGGCACCAGGAAGATGCCGGTGCGCGGCGCGGCTTCGTCGGTGCGTGCCCATACGGCGAGCCAGGAGAGCCCTTCGATGCCGGTCGTGTAGAGCTTGTGGCCGTCGATCTTCCAGCCGTTGCCTTCGCGGCGTGCGACGGTTGCGGGCAGCCCGCCACGCGCCGGGGAGCCCAGCGCGGGCTCCACGCGCAACGCATTGATGAGCGCGCCGTGCTCCACCGCATCGCGCAGCACGCGTTCGCGCAGATGCAGCGGCCAGCGGCTGTCGCTGCGCGCAAGCGCGTGGTGCTGCAGGTAGGTCATCGTGAGGATCAACGCAGTGGCAGGTTCACCGCGCGCCACGGCCGCAATCACGCGCCGCGCAGTGGCCAGGCTGGCGCCGGCACCTCCGTACGCCGCGGGGGCCACGAGGCCGATGAGGCCGTGCCATTGCAGTGCCTCGAAGTTCTGGCGCGGAAAGGCGCCGCTGCGGTCGTGGTCGGCCGCAGTCGCCGCGAACTGGGCCGACAGGCGCGCGAGAAGGGCGCCGTCGACCGCGGCCGAAGCGGCGCTTGATGTGGGGAATTCATTGGTGGCCGGCGGGCGGCGCAAGGGGAGTGCACTCATGGTTGCGCACAGTACCGGCCCCGTGCCGCGCCGGAAACGACGCATCCCGCATATGCAAACTCGTTTTTCTGCGTTCGCTTTTGCCGGGCGCGCCGGTACGGTCCGGTGCATGAAAACTGAATTCCCACTCGATCGGCGCCGCCTGCTGCAGGCCGCCGCGGCCTGGAGCGCCATGGCTGCTGCAACCGGCGCTTCGCGGGCCGCGGCACCGGCACGCGACCTCTCCGGCGTGACCCTGCGCGTGGGCACCTACAAGGGCCTGTGGCGACCGTTGCTCACGGCCTCGGGCCAGGCCGACACGCCCTACAAGATCGACTGGCGCGAGCTCAACAACGGCGTGCTGCACATAGAGGCTATCAACGGCGACGCACTCGACCTGGGCTCGGGCAGCGAGATTCCGCCGGTGTTCGCGGCGCGCCAGAAGTCGAGCGTGAGGCTCGTGGCCGTGACGCATGAAGACCTGAACAACCAGGCCACGCTGGCGCGCAAGGATTCGCCGATCCGCAGCATTGCCGATTTCAAGGGCAAGCGCGTCGGCTATGTGCGCGCCACCACCTCGCACTACTACCTGGCCAGGCAATTGGCCGAGGCAGGGCTCTCGTTCAGCGACATACAGGCTGTGAGCCTCACGCCGTCGGACGGCCTCTCGGCCTTTGCGCGCGGCGATCTCGATGCATGGGCCATCTACGGCTACAACGGCCAGCTGGCGCGCACGCAGTACGGCGCGCGCACCATCAAGACCGGCGTGGGCTATCTCTCGGGCAACTTTCCAATCTACGCCAACCCGCGCGCGCTGGACGACGCACTGCGCCGCGCGGCATTGAGCGACCTGCTGCAGCGCCTGCAGCGCTCGTTCGCATGGATCAACGGCAACTTCCTGGCCTATGCGCGTGCGCAGTCGGCCGAAACGCGCGTGCCCGTCGGCGATCTGGTCGAACTCTTCAATGGCCGCAGCGGCGACTACAGCCTGGGCCCCGTCACCGATGCGGTCGTGCGCAGCCACCAGCAGGTGGCTGACACCTTCCTGAAGATCGGCGTGCTCGACGGCCCGGCCGACGTGAAGCCCCTGTGGGACCGCAGCTTCGAAAGCGTGCTGCGCCCGTCCGCCGCCTGAACAACCACGCATCCACCTGAAAACACGAGGACACCATGAGCCAGAACGACGTTGAATTCATCGGCATGATCCAGGGCCAGAAGGTCTCGGAAATCCACGCCGCCAAGGGCCCCGCCATCGACCGCGACTATGTGCGCGCCTTTGCGCAGGCGCACGAGAACGCGGGCTTCGACCGCGTGCTGGTGCCGCACCATTCCACCAGCCCCGATGCAACGTTGACCGTGGCCTACGCGGCCTCGGTCACCGAGCGCATCCACTTCATGCTGGCGCATCGCCCCGGCTTCGTCACGCCCACGCTGGCGGCGCGACAGTTCGCCTCGCTCGACCAGTTCAGCGGCGGCCGGCTCGGCGTGCACTACATCTCGGGTGGCTCCGACGAGGAGCAGCGCCGCGACGGCGACTGGCTCGACCACGACCAGCGCTACGCGCGCACCGATGAATACCTGGAGGTGCTGCACAAGGTGTGGACCAGCGAGAAGCCCTTCGACCACGAGGGCGCGCACTATCGCTTCCAGAACGCATTCTCGGAAGTGAAGCCGGTGCAGACGCGCAACGGCAAGCCGCATGTGCCGGTGTATTTTGGCGGTGCCTCGGAGGCCGCGATTCCCGTGGCCGGCAAGTACGCCGACGTGTATGCGCTGTGGGGCGAATCGCTCGACCAGGCGCGCGAACTCACCACCCGCGTTCGCGCCGAAGCGGCGAAGCACGGGCGCAGCGTGCGCTTCTCGGTGTCTTTCCGGCCCATCCTGGCGGAGACCGAGGAAGCCGCATGGGCGCGTGCGGACAACATCCTGGCCGAGACAAAACGCCTGCGCGTGGTGCAGGGCTACAACCGCGGCGGTCCGCAGCAAAGCGAAGGCGCCAAGCGCCTGCTGGCTGCGGCCGAGAAGGGCACGCGGCTCGACAAGCGGCTGTGGACCGCGGTGGCGCAAGAAATTGGCGGCCGCTCGAACAGCACGGCGCTGGTCGGCACGCCCGAGCAGGTGGCCGATGCGTTGCTCGACTACTACGACCTGGGCGTGACGACGTTCCTGATCCGAGGCTTCGATCCCTTGGAGGATGCGACGGACTACGGCCGCGAGCTGATTCCGCGCACGCGTGAGCTGGTGGCCCAGCGCGCAGCCTCGGTTCGCAAGGCTGCCTGACCCGATTTTCTCCCTCCCCTTCCGGGGGAGGGCAGGGGTGGGGGCAAGCGGCGTTCAACACGCCGCGGCCTTGCAAGCGCCGCTTGCCCCCATCCCAGCCTTCCCCCAGCGGGGGAAGGAGCAATACCCAACACGAGGACATCTTTCATGAGTGCAGTTCTGTCGATCGACTGGGACGCCGGCTTCGCGCTTCGGCGCAACCCGAACCCACAGCAAAAGTACTGGTTCGACCCCATCCCGCCGCGCACCAGCCTGCAGGCCGAGCGCCGCCACCGGCAGGAGCGCCTCGCCGGCGCCTTCCGCCTGTTCGCACGCTTCGGCTTTGCGCAGGGGCTTGCCGGCCACATCACCGCGCGCGATCCGGAGCTCACCGACCACTTCTGGGTCAACCCGCTGGGCATTCACTTCTCGCGCATCAAGGTGTCCGACCTGCTGCTGGTCAACGCCAAAGGTGAAACCGTGATCGGCGACAAGCCGCTCAACAAGGCCGCCTTTGCCATTCACGCCGCCATCCACGAGCACAACCCGAAGATCGTTGCCGCGGCCCACACGCATTCGACCTACGGCAAGGCATGGTCCACGCTGGGCCGCAAGCTCGACACCATCACGCAGGACAGCTGCGTGTTCCACGAAGATGTGGCGCTGTTCGACGACTTCACCGGCATGGTGGTCGACACCAGCGAGGGCGAGCGCATTGCCCAGGCGCTGGGCGACAAGAAGGGCGCCATCCTCAAGAACCACGGCATCCTGACAGCGGGCCCCACGGTGGAGGCTGCCGCGTGGTGGTACATCGCGCTCGACAACGCCTGCCGCACCCAGCTTCTGGCCGAAGCCGCCGGCAAGCCGCAGCCCATCGACGAAGCAACAGCACGCCATACCCACAGCCAGATCGGCGGCTCGGAGGGGGCCATCCATTCCTTCGACAGCCTCTATCAAGGCCTTGTCGAAGCGGAACCCGAACTGCTGGACTGAAGATAAAAAACCAACGGAGTTCTCGATGACCGCATCCCTTACACGCCGCAGCGTCTTGCGCGCCGGCGGCGCCGCCGCCGTGGTCGCCTCGGGCGGGCTGATCGCCTCGCAGGCCTTCTCGCAGCAGGCGCGCAAGCTCACCTTTGCCTGGAACGCTGCCGCGTTCTGCCTCTCGCCCGTGGTGGTGGCGCAAGAGCGCGGCTACTTCGAGCGCAACGGCCTGCAGGTGGACCTGATCAACTACACCGGCTCCACCGACCAGCTGCTGGAATCGCTGGCAACGGCCAAGGCCGATGCGGCCGTGGGCATGATCCACCGCTGGCTCAAGCCGCTGGAGTCGGGCTTCGACGTGAAGATCGTCGGCAGCTCGCACGGCGGTTGCGTGCGGCTGGTGGGCGCGAAGAGCGCGGGCGCGACCAGCCTTGCAAGCCTCAAGGGCAAGATCATCGGCGTGTCGGACATTGCGAGCCCGGGCAAGAACTTCTTCTCGATCCTGCTGACCAAGAACGGGGTCGATGCCGAAAAGGACGTGACCTGGCGCCAGTACCCGGCCGACCTGCTCGACATTGCCGTTCAGAAAGGTGAGATCCACGCCATTGCCGATGGCGACCCGAACGTCTACCTGATCGAGAAGCGCAACAAGGGCGCCTTCGTGGAGATTGCAAGCAACCTCTCCGGCGAATACAAGGACAAGGTCTGCTGCATCGTCGGTGCCCGCGGCGAGCTGGTACGCAAGGACAAGCCGACCGTCGCTGCGCTGGTGCGCGCCATTGCGCAGGCCTCCGACTACGTGGCCGAGAACCCGAACGAATCGGCCAAGCTCTTTGCCAAGTATTCGCCCAAGGTGCCGGTGGAAGACCTGCGCGCGCTGCTCGGCACGCTCACGCACAACCATCATCCGCTGGGCAAGAACCTGCGCGACGAGGTGGAGTTCTATGCGCGGGATTTCCGAAGCGTGGGTGTTCTCAAGAAGACCACCGACCCGGTGCGCTTTGCCGAACACGTTTCCTTCGATCCGCTGGCATGAGCACCCCCGACCCCGCATTGGGCTTCGATTCCCTCCCCTTCCGGGGAAGGGCCAGGGTGGGGGCCGCGGCGCCCGAACGCCCGCTGGCTCCTGCTTCGACACCGGCCCCCACCCCAGCGACCCTGCCCACATGGCGCATCGGCTTCGCCGCCGCTGCGACATGGCTCGCGCTAGGCCTGCTCACCGTCTACTGGCCGAACCAGGCCGTGGGCTTCAGCGACTGGGCCTACACCGACGAATTCGGCATTGCCGCCATTGCCGTCGGTGCGCTGCTCCTTGCCGTCGCATTGCTTGGAACGCGCGCCGGCCGCGCCGCACGCCTGCTGCGGCCTGCCGGCCCCTGGCTGGTTGCGCTGCCCGTGCTCTTCGCCATCTGGGAGATCGCCACGGCCAAGCTCGCGCTGCTCCCCACGCCGTTCTTCGCACCGCCGCAAAGCCTGGTCGAAACCTACATCGACGACTGGCGCCGCCTCGGCGAAAGCCTGCTGCACTCGGCGCGGTTGCTGGCGCACGGCTTTGTGCTGGGTGCGCTCGCCGGCTTTCTCACGGGCGTGACCATCGGCTGGTCGCGCATCGCGGGCTACTGGGTGCACCCGGTGCTGCGCTTCCTGGGGCCGGTGCCGGCCTCGGCACTGCTGCCGCTCGCGTTCTTCTTCTTTCCGTCGAGCTATGCGGCCGCGGTGTTCCTGATTGCGCTGGCCACCGGCTTTCCGGTGGCGGTGCTCACCTGGTCCGGCGTGGCGGGTGTCAATCGCAACTACTACGACGTGGCGCGCACCATGGGCGCGAACGAGCGCTTCCTGGTGCTGCGCGTGGCCATTCCGGCTGCGCTCCCGCAGGTGTTCGTGGGCCTTTTCATGGGGCTTGGTGCCGCGTTCTCCGTGCTCGTCACGGCCGAGATGATGGGCGTGAAGGCCGGGCTCGGTTTCTATCTCTCCTGGGCTCAGGGCTGGGCTTCGTACTCGAACATGTACGCCGCGCTGATCGTGATGGCCGTGCTGTGCTCTGGCCTGATCACGCTGCTGTTCAAGGTGCGCGACCGCGTGCTGTCGTGGCAGAAGGGAACCGTCAAATGGTAGCCACTGCCGATGCAGGCGTGCGCCAAGCCGGCGCGCACATCGACATTCGCGGTGTGAGCCATTGGTTCGATGTGCCGGCGGGGCCGCTGCAGGTGCTCGACGACATAGACCTTACCGTGAAGCCCGGCGAATTTGTCGCGCTGCTGGGCCCGAGCGGTTGCGGCAAGTCGACCTTGCTGCGGCTGGTGGCTGGCCTGGAGCCCGCCACGGCCGGGCGCATCACGCAAGACGATGCACCGATCACCCGGCCCGACCCGTCGCGCATCGTCGTGTTCCAGGACCCGACGCTCTATCCCTGGCGCAGCGTGTGGGACAACGTGGCGCTCGGGCTGCAGGCGCGCGGCGTGCTCAAGGCGCAACGCGGGCGTGTCGACGAGGCGCTGAAGCTCGTGGGGCTCACCGACTTCGCCAAGGTGTTCCCGCATCAGCTTTCGGGCGGCATGGCGCAGCGCGTGGCATTGGCACGCGCGCTGGTCAACGACCCGCAGTTGCTGGTGCTCGACGAGCCGCTCGGCAAGCTCGATTCGCTCACGCGCATGGCAATGCAGAGCGAGTTGGTCAACTTGTGGCAACGCGCGGGCTTTTCGGCACTGCTGGTCACGCACGACGTGGAAGAGGCGCTGTTCCTTGCCAACCGCGTGATCGTGCTCAGCGACCGACCGGCGCGCGTTGCGGCAGAGATCGTGGTCGATCTGCCATATCCGCGCCACCGCGGCCATGCGAGGCTCGCCGAGTTGCGTCACGAGGCGCTACGGCACCTGGGGCTCGACGCCACCTGGTGAGATGAACAGCACGCCCGAGGCCGATTGGCTCAACCTGCTGATCGGCCTGCTGCAAGGCGCCCAGCTCCAGCTGCTGCGCGTGCTCGATGCGCTCGGGCTCGCACGGCAGGTGCACGGCCAGCCGGCCTGGCCTTGGACGCATCGCCTCTCGGGCGAGAACCTGCTGATCGACCTGGGCCAGGCGCGCAGCCTCGCGTGGACGCTGGTCTTTGTTGCCGCGGCGCTGCTTGCGCTGCTGCTCGCGTTGCTGTGGCGGCGCCCGCGCTTCTACTTTCTGGCATTGGTACCGATGCTGCTGATCGCCGCACCGTGGCCCGATGCGCATGTGGTGCTGGTGCCGGCAACGCCCACGAGTTTCCAGGCATCGCCGACCGGCTTCACGGCCGCCTCCATTGCCAAGGGCCGCGCGCTCTACGAACAGAACTGCGTCGCGTGCCACGGCGCGGATGGCAGGGGCCAAGGTCCGCTCGCGGCCTCGCTGGCGGTGTGGCCGCCGAGCCTGAGCGGCCCCTTGCTATGGCGGCGTGCCGACGGCGACCTGCTCTGGCGCATTCTTCACGGCACGCGCGATGCGCAGCATGGCAGGGCCACGATGCCGGGCTTCGGCGCAAAGATCGACGAGGCCGAGGCGTGGGCGCTCATCGACTACATGAAGGCGCTGGGCGCCGGGCAGAGCCTGCGCGCGCTCGGCAACTGGCCGCAGCCCATCGGCCTGCCCGACATGGCGGTGCGTTGCGGCTCGCAACCTGCGCGGTCGCTCGCAAGCTGGCGCGGGCAGCGTGTGCGCATCGTCGCCGGCAATGCAGCACCGGCTGAAGACCCGCGGCTCGTGACGGTGCTGCTCGTGCCGCCGCCGCCGATCGCCTCGACCGCCACTGCCGATTGCGTTGCGCAGTCCGCCGCCGCATGGGAGGCGCTGGCCTTGATCACCGGGACCGACCGCCTTGCCGGCACGCAACTCATCGCCGACCGCGACGGCTGGCTGCGCGTGCGCGGCGAGCCCGGCAAGGCGGGCTGGTCCGACGACGACCTGGTCTGCCGCAGCGAACGCGCCACGGCGGCGCCAGGGCAGGGCGCCGCATTCCCGACCGACGGGTTGGGTGCGCTCATTGCCCGCATGGACGCCGAGCCGGTGCGCTTCGTCAAGGGCGGCTTCATCCATTGACCGGATTTTTCAACTTCAACGAACACGGAGAACCCATGCACTCACCACACCCCGACAGAGCGCGCCGGCGGCTGCTCACGCACAGCTTCGCTGCCGCCACGGCCATCAGCTTGCCTGCCATCTCGTTCCAGGCCAATGCACAAGGCCGGCAGGTGCTCAAGGCCGGTGACCAGAAGGGCGGCCTGCGTGCATTGCTCGAAGCGGCCAACGGCCTTGAGGGCCTCGGCTACGACATCCAGTGGTCCGAGTTCCCCGCGGCCGCACCGCTGGCCGAGGCGCTGAACGCCGCCGCGGTCGATTCCGGTCCCATCGGCGATGCGCCGCTCATCTTTGCGCTGGCCGCCGGCACGCGCGTGAAAGCCATCGGCGCCAACCGTTCGGACTCATACGGCACTGCAGTGCTGGTGCGGCCCGACTCACCGCTCAAGACCGCGGCCGATCTCAAGGGCAAGAGCATTGCAACCAACCGCGGCTCCATTGGCCACTACGTCACTCTCAAGGCAATCACCGCGGCAGGGCTCAAGCCCGAAGAGGTGAACATCCGCTTTCTTGCGCCTGCCGATGCCAAGCTCGCGCTCACGCAGGGCTCGGTCGATGCATGGGCCACCTGGGAGCCTTACACGGCCATGGCGGAGGTGAGCCAGCATGCGCGCGTGCTGGTCAGCGGGCGCGGGCTGCTGCCGGGCCTGAGCTACCTGGCGGCCACCGATGCGGCCATTGCCGCCAAGCGCCCGGTGCTGCAAGACTTCTTGCAGCGCGTGGTGAAGGCGCAGCTCTGGTCATACCGCAACGTCGATGCCTACTCGGCCGCGCTCGCACGCATCATCGGCATTCCGCCCGAGGCGGCCAAGCTGCAGTTCGAGCGGCGCCGGCAGAAGTGGATACCGATCGATGCGCAGGTGATTGCCGACCAGCAGGGCACGGCGGATTTCTACCGGCAGGTGGGGCTCATCAAGCAGCCGCTCGATGTGAAGGGCACGTTCGACACGGGCTTTGGCGTGGCTGGCCAGGGCTGATCAAGCCTGGCCGCGCTCCGCGGACCGCACCAGCTGCGACAGGCGCTTGACCAGCGGCTCGAAGAGTTCCGCCGAGGTGTTGCCGTAGCCCAGCACCAACCCGTTGTCCGCCGCCCTGGGTTGTATTGCAAAGCTCGACAGCGGCACGGGCGCGATTTGATGGCGCAGCGCTTCGGCGGCGATCCGCCGGTCGTCGAAGCGGGCAGGCAGCCGCACCGTGAGATGCAGTCCGCAATAGCCGCCGTCGATCTGGTGCGGCACCTTGAGGTGCCGGGTCAGCGCCACCCGAAGCGCTTGCTGCCGCTCGCGGTAGAGCCGGCGCATGCGGCCCAGGTGCCGGCTGAACTGCCCGCTCTCGATGAAGTCGGCCATGGCCAGCTGTTCGTGGCGGTGGCCGCCGCGCAGCATTTCACCAAGCGGCGTCTGCGCCACCGCCATGAGCTGCCGCGGCAGCACCAGAAAGCCGAGCCGCAGCGACGGGAACATCGTCTTGCTGAAGGTGCCGACGTAGAGCACCGGTGCATCTTCCACCAACCCCTGCATGGCTCCTATGGGTTCGCCGGTGTGGCGGAACTCGCTGTCGTAGTCGTCCTCGATGATCCAGGCGCCGTGCCGGCGGGCTTCCGCGATGAGTGCCAGGCGGCGCGCAATGCTCAGCACGGCACCGGCCGGGTACTGGTGCGACGGCGTGGTGTAGACCAACCGGGGCGGGTGCTTCTGCCAATCGCTTGCGCTTGCGCACAGGCCCTCGGCGTCGACCCGCACGGGCACGATGCGCATGTCGCCGGCATGCATGGCTGCCTTCGCACCGCGATAGCCCGGGTCTTCGACCCAACCCGTTTCGCCGGGGTTCGCCAGCAGCCGCACGCACAGGGAGATGGCTTCCTGCGCGCCTTCGGCGATGACCACCTGCGATGCCTCGCATCGGACCCCGCGCGCAATGGCCAGGTGCCGTGCGATGGCTGCGCGCAGTTGCGGTTCGCCCAGCGGATGTCCGTAGCCGAGCGTTGCGGGGCTGGCCGCGCGCATGGCCCGGTCCAGCGCACTCCGCCAGGCTGCGGATGGAAAGTGCGACAGCGCAGGCACGCCCGGGCGCAGCGCCGCATCGGGAACGGTGAAGGGCGTGCTCGGCTTGATGCCGGCCAGGCGACGCGCGGTGGCTGGGGCGCCGGCGGATTTTCCCGGGCGCCCCGGCAACGCCGGCGAGGCCAGTTCGATGACCCGCGTGCCCTGGCGGTCGGGCCGCACGTAGCCCTCCGCAGCCAGATGCTCGTAGGTTGCGGTGACGGTATTGCGCGAGACAGCGAGCGATTCGGCCAACGCGCGCGATCCGGGCAACCGGTAGCCCGGCGCCAGGCTGCCGTCAAGAATTGCTCGCTTCAGGCGCTCGTGCAGCTGGCGCTGCATCGAGCCGGCTTCGCGGTCCCGCGCCAAAGGGGATTCGAACAGCGCGGCCGCGTCAAGGTGGGGAATGTTGCTCATGAGCGAAAACGTGGCACCATGAAATGAACATGGTGTGGTACTTCCGATGGCGCCACGCGGCACGTACTTTACCGTTTCCCGGCACTGCCGCTACTTGCCTCCGAAAGTCTCCCCATGTCAGTTCGCCACAACGAATACGGCCAAGCCATCGGTCCCCTGGTGCCCGAATGGACCCCCCGTTCCAAGCCGCCGCGCCGCCCCATCGTGGGGCGCTGCTGCGTGCTCGAACCGCTCGACGCCGCCAGGCACGCCGACGACCTCCATGCCGCCTATGCAATGGCGCCCGACGAACGCGACTGGACCTACCTGTTCTTCGACCGGCCCGCCGACGCGGCAAGTACCAGGGCCTACATCGAACGCGCCGCGCAGGGCGCAGATCCCATGCACTTCGCGGTCATCGACCTGCAGAGCGGCCGGGCCGTCGGTACGCTGGCGCTGATGCGCATCGACCCGGCCCACGGCAGCATCGAGGTGGGCGCCGTCGTTTTTTCTCCGCTGCTGAAGCAGACGCCCATGTCCACCGAAGCCCAGTACCTGCTGATGAAGCTGGCCTTCGACGAGCTCGGCTACCGCCGCTACGAATGGAAATGCGACAGCCTCAACGAGCCTTCCAGGCGCGCTGCCTTGCGCCTGGGCTTCCAGTTCGAAGGCATCTTCCGGCAGGCGATCGTCTACAAGGGCCGAAGCCGCGACACCGCGTGGTTTTCGATTGTCGACAGCGAATGGCCGGCGTTGCGCACGGCGTTGGAGCGCTGGCTTGCGCCGGAAAATTTCGACGCCCGAGGCACGCAGCGCATGGCGCTCGACCGCTTTCGCCTGCCGCGCAGCTGACGGCTTGCGGGCCTGACAGGTTCAGCCGGGCTTCTGCGCCTGCTCGCACTTCACCTGGATCAGCTCGCGCTCGTCCAGCGTGGCGCCGATGCGCACCGCGCTGAGGCAGCCGCCCCAGACGCAACCCGTGTCGGTAGAAAGCAGGTCGGGCCGCGAAAGCCAGCCCAGCGTGGACCAATGGCCGAACGCGACGGTGGCATTCGCGGTTTTGCGGCCGGGCACGTCGAACCACGGCATGAAGCCGTCGGGCGCGGTGGCGGCGCCGTCCTTGGTTTCGAACTCCATCACGCCCTCGGCCGAGCAGAAGCGCATGCGCGTGAGCGCGTTCACGATGGCGCGCAGCCGCGCGCTGCCGGTGAGCGTATCGCTCCACTGCGCGGGCTCGTTGCCGTACATGGTGAGCAAGAACTCACCGAGCGCCGGCCCGCGCAGCACCGATTCGACCTCGGCCGCCAGCACCAGCGTCTCGCCCACGGTCCACTGCGGCAGCACGCCGGCGTGCACCATGAGCAGGTCGCCGCCGCCGATCTGCATGTGCAGCGCCATGTGCTGCTGGCGCACCCATTCGAGCAGGGCTTCGCTGTCTGGCGCTTCGAGCAGCCCCGCCAGCGTGTCCTTGCGGCTTGGCTTGCGCGCACCGTGCGCCACGCCCAGCAGGTGCAGGTCGTGGTTGCCCAAGAGGCTGAGCGCCGAGGCGCCGTAGCCCTGCACGCGGCGCAGCACCGCGGCCGAATCGGGACCGCGGTTGACCAGGTCGCCGAGCAGCACGACGGTGTCGCGGCTGGGAGAAAAACCGATCGTGTCGAGCAGTTTCTGGAGGGCGCTGTCGCAGCCCTGGATGTCGCCGATCAAGTAAAGTGCCATTTCCTTATTTTCACCCCCTGTTCATGGATGTTCTCCTGCTGGCTTTGCTGACCACGCTGAATGCGTTGTTCGCAATGTCCGAAATGGCCCTTTCAACCAGCCGGCGCGCGCGCCTGGCAGCGCTGGCCGAGACAGGAGACGCCGGCGCCGAGGCCGCGCTCCGGTTGATGGAGGAACCGACCCATTTCCTCTCGACCGTGCAGATCGGCATCACGTCGATCGGCATGCTCAGCGGTATCGTGGGCGAAGCCGCCTTTGCCGCTCCGCTCGCAGTCTGGATGGAAAACCTCGGCATGGGCCGCGGCACGGCCAGCGTGGTTTCCACCGCCGTGGTGGTCACCGGCATTACCTTCTTCACCATCATCTTCGGCGAGCTGGTGCCCAAGCGCATCGGCCAGCTCTACCCCGAACCCGTGGCGCGCTGGGTGTCGCGCCCCATGCGCGGGCTGGCCAAGGGCGCCAAGCCGTTTGTGTGGCTGCTGGCGGGCGCCACGGCCACCGTGCTGAAGCTGCTGCGCATCGACGCCAATGCCGCCCGCTCGATGACCGAGGAAGAAATCTCGGCCAGCCTGGAAGAGGGCGTGGACGCGGGCGTGATCGAGCAGCACGAGCACCAGATGGTGCGCAACGTGTTCCACCTGGACGACCGGCGGCTGTCGTCGCTGATGATCCCGCGCGCTGACATCGAATGGCTCGACGCGTCTGACACCGTGGCGCAGGCGCTGAAGAAGGTGGCGGACGCGGGCGCGCTCAACATCGTGCATTCGTGGTACCCGGTGTGCCGCAATTCGCTGGACGACGTGGTGGGCGTGATCAGCGTGGCGCATCTGCTGAGGCTGGGCACGGAGCACGCGGGCGTGCTCGGGCAAGAGGCCGCGCCGGCGGTGTTCGTGCCCGAAACCCTCACCGGCATGGAACTGCTCGAGCAGTTCCGCGAACGCGGCGGCCGCCTGGTGTTCGTGGTCGACGAGTACGGCGTGGTGCAGGGCCTCATGACGCCGCGCGACATGCTCGAAGCCATTACCGGAGAGTTGCAGCCCGGCACGCTCACCGACGCATGGGCCCGCGAGCGGCCCGACGGCGTATGGGAGCTCGACGGGCTGATGCCGGTTTCGGAGCTGCGCGCACGGCTTGGCATTCGCGAGCTGCCCGAGGAGGAGCGCGGGCGCTACAACACAGTTGCCGGTTTGCTGATGGCCGTTTCGGGCCATCTGCCAGAAGCGGGCGAGGTGATCGAATGCGTGGGCTGGCGCTTCGAGATTGCCGCGCTCGAGGGGCGCCGGATCGACCGGGTGCTGGCCGCGCCAGACAAACCGGCTGGGCACGGCGCCTAGCGCCTGCTCGCCCCATCAGAAAAATTCAAAACCCACCGTTCGATCGCATGATCGACAGCCCCACCATGACCGAAGACATCTACACCGAGCCGAATGCCGACCCCGACACCCTTGCCAACCTGGGGCCGCTGCGCGCCATGGCCGGCATCTGGGAGGGCAGCCGCGGCGTGGACGTGAAGCCCAAGCGCGAAGGCCCCAAGACGCAGGTCTACGTCGAGCGCTACGAGCTGCAGCCCATCGATCCGCAGACCAACGGCCCGCAGCTGCTGTATGGCCTGCGCTATCACACCTACATCCACAAGCCCGGCCTCACCAAGATGTACCACGACCAGGTGGGCTACTGGCTCTGGGAGCCGGCCACCGGCACGGTGCTGCACACGCTGGCCATTCCGCGCGGCCAGGTGGCCATGGCCAGCGGCCATGCGAAGGCCGGCGACACGCGCTTCACGCTCAGCGCCGAGCGAGGCAGCCTGGTGAACGGCATCGTGTCCAACCCGTTCATCGAAGAGGCCTTCACCACGCTGGAGTGGAACATCACGGTCACCATCAACGCCGACGGCACCTGGTCTTACGACCAGGACACCGTGATGCAGATCCAGGGGCGGGCCGAACCCTTTCATCACACCGACCGCAACACGCTGACGCGGGTGGCCGCGCCCGGGCTCAACCCGCTGGCCATGCCCGATGCGCCTGCGGCGGTGGTGGTCTCGCCTAGATAGGTGCCAGGTGGCGGCGGCAGGTCCTACCAGCGGATCTTCACGCCCACGCTGCCGTTCAGGCCGCTCTTCGTGCGCGAGTCGCCGCCCGATGCCCAGAACTTGCCCAGCTCTCCATACAGGCTCATGTTCTGGGTGAGCCGCAGCGTGGCGCCCGCCGCAAGCTCGGTGCTGGTGCCGCCGGTGCGGGTGGCAATGTCTGTGTAGCCCGCCGGACCGACGAAGCGTGCCACGTCGGTGCCGCTGCTGCTGCGGTACACGTTGAGCCGCGCATAGGGCTGCAGCGGCCCGGCGCTGGTGGTCAGCTCGCCCTTGATGCGCACCCCTGCGCGCACCAGCCAGCCGCTGTGGCTGTCTTGCTGCACCACGGCGCCGACAATGCCGGTGTCGTCCAGGCTCACGCGCTGGTGCACCAGTTGCAGCTGCGGCTCGACGATCCATTCCGGAGAAATGCGGAAGGCCTGGCCCACCTCGATGGAAGCCAGCAGGCTGCGGCCCTTGCCCGAGCTGGAAGCGCCCAGGTCCGTGCCCGCGGTGTAGCGGTGGCGTCCGGCTTGCAGCACGCCGTCCACGTACAGGCCGTCGTCGTTCTTCCAGGTGGCGTAGGCGCCCAGGTACTGGCTTCGCAAGTCGTTGGAGCCGGCGGCGTAGCCCGGTATCCCTCGCGCAAAGCCGCTCACGCGCACGTCGCCCTCGAGCTGGCCCACGTACAGGCCGATGCGCCAGTTCGGATCGGCCCACAGGTCGTTGCCGGCCTGGAAGCCCGTGAGGCGCCCTTCGCTGGTGGGGCCCACGGTGCCGGCCTGGCTGATGGTGCGGTCCATGCTGATGATGCGGGCCCAGCCCTGGCGAAGGCCCTGGCTGGACGCGGCAGGGCCGGTGGGGACCATGCTCTCGTCGCCGACGCGTTGGTGGAGGTTGCCCACCATGGCCAGGTTGGACTGGCGGAACTGCTCCGGCAACGCCGCATACAGCGGCACTTCGGCGCGGTAGGTGGGCACGGTGATGCCTGCCGGGTTCTGTGAGCCGTCATTGCGCAGCGGGTCGCCGTTTTCAGGTGCGGGCGCCGGTGCCGGAGAAGGCGATGGCGATGGCGAAGGCGAAGGCGAAGGTGCTGGTGGCGCCGGCGGCGGTGGTGGCGGAGGTGGCGGCGCAACGATGATGCCGGACCGCAAATACCAGTTCTCCCCCGCCCCCGAGGCATCGGCCGCATGCAGCCGGTACTCATAGGCCCCCGCACAAATACCAGTTCTCCCCCGCCCCCGAGGCATCGGCCGCATGCAGCCGGTACTCATAGGCCCCCGCATCCACATGCCCGCCGGCCAGGCGGAACGCATCGCGCGTGGTCTGCGCCGTGGTCGTCGCCCCGTTCATCGCCGTCACCACCTCGATGCCGCTGCCCACCGTCAGCGCCCCCAGCCCGCCCAGGTTCGTCACCTGGATGGTCGTCGTGCCGCTCGCAATCGCCGTGCAGCCGCTCAAAATCAGCCGGTCGCTCAGGCTGCCGCTGCCCCCCAGCGCCGTGCCCAGGCGCAGCGTGCCGCCGTTGCCCACCCACGGCCCCTGCACCGTCAGCGTCGCCCCCGGCACACCGCTCAGCAGCGACACCGTACCCGCGCTGGCCATGCCCGCAATCGTCTGGCTGTGCCCCGCCAGGTCCAGCACCGCCCCGGCCTCCACCGTGAACGCGCTCGCGCTGCTCAAGGTGCCTGCCGCCCCCGCGCGCAGGCTGCCCGCCGCCACCTGCGTGGCGCCCGTGTACGTGTTCGCCCCGCTCAGGGTCAATGTGCCCGCCCCCACCTTCACCAGCGCGCCTGCGCCCGAGATCGGGCCCGACCAGGCCAGGCCGTGGCCGTCGGTGTCGAGGGTGCCCGTGCCGCCCAAGAGCAGCGCATTGCCCAGGTCCAGCCCGTCCGCGCCGGCCACGATCCGCGCGCTCGCGCCGCTGCCGATGGCCACCGCGCCCAGCATCGTGCCGCCCGCGTTCAAGAGCAGCCGGTTGCCGCTGCCGCCGGTGAAGGCCACCGCCGGTGCGCGCGTGAGCCCGTCGCCGCCCAGCCCGCCGGCCAGGGTGCCGCTGTTCTGCAGGTCCAGGTCGGCGCCCGTGACACCGGCGCCGCCGGCCCCGGGCAGGCCTGCGGCCCCGCCGTTGCTGTTGGCCCCGCCGGTGCCGCCTGCTCCGCCCGCGAGGGTGCCGGTGTTGACCACCGTGACGCCTGGGGCGACAGAAGCCAGCCCGGCCCCGCCGTCGCCGCCTGCACCGGGTGCTCCGGTGCCTCCCACCCCGCCGCCGCCGGCCCCGCCCGCACCGCCAGCGCCGCCCAGCACCTGGCCGGTGTTGACCACCGTCAGCGCGGCGCTGCCCGCCAGCGCGACGCCCGCCCCACCGGCCCCGCCACCGCCGCCCGCGGCATTGCTGCGCGCCGCCGGCAGTTCAGAGCCGCCCGCACCGCCGGCCCCGCCTGCGAGGGTGCCGCCCTGGGTCAGCGTGAGGCCCGGAGTGGCCGTGCGCAGCCACAGCCCGGCGCCGCCCGCCCCGCCGCCTCCGCCCTGGGAAAAAGCATTGCCGCCCGCGCCGCCGGCCCCGCCGGTGAGCACGCCGCTGCTGGCGGCATCGGCCACAGGGTCGAGCAGCGTGGCGCCCGCGCCGCCTGCACCGCCGCCGCCGGCGGCCCAGTAGCCGTTGCCGCCCGTGCCGCCCGCACCGCCGGTGGCCGAGAAGGTGGCCGCGGTGGTGGCCGGGCCCATGGCATTGCCGGCATGGCCGCCGCCGCCCCCGCCGCCATAGCCGTTGCCGCTCGTAAAGTCGCCGGTCTGCGATTGGCCGGCGGCACCGGCGTCGCCCTGCCAGGTGCCGGGGCCCACCAGGGTGGTGGCAGCGCCTGCGGCGCCGCCGGCGCCGGGGGTGGCGCCGGCGAAGCTGCCGATGTCGGCGCTGCTGCCTGCGCTGGCGCCGGCCTCGGTGGAGGCGCCGCCGTCGCCGCCGTGGGCGTTGACGGTGGTGTCGTTGAGCCCGCCGCTGCCGCCCTGGCCATCGCTGCCGCCGCTGCCGGCGTGCAGGGAGGTGTCGCTCGTGGGCTGGCCGCCGCTGCCGCCGGCGGCGCCTGCGGGCAGGGCCAGGGCCGCGGGAGGTGTCGCTCGTGGGCTGGCCGCCGCTGCCGCCGGCGGCGCCTGCGGGCAGGGCCAGGGCCGCGCCGAGCAGCAGCACGGACAGGGCGATGGCGTGCAGGGGCAGGTCGGCGCGCGTCAGGGTGCGAGCGCGGTCCTCGTTATGGCTGGCGCCGCCGCAGCCGCTGACTGCCCTGGCGTGGCCGCACGAGATTTCAGGCGTGGCAACCCAGGCGCCGAGCGAAGGATTCCAGAGGCTTCGAAAAATTCTGTTCATGGCTTTACCCTTTTGGCGGCTTGTTCCCCCCGGTGACCTGCCAACGAGGGCGTCGCCTGGTGTCCATGCCGGACCGCAAGCGCTCTTTTGCCGTGAAGCCAATGTAAAAATTCACGCGCTTTCAGGCATGAGCGGTGCGCCCCTTTTCCGGGGAGACAAACGTCCCCGCGCACCTTTGTGCGGGCCATGACAAATCGCCTGCCGATGCGGGCAGGCCTGCCTCTCGTCCTACAGGGAGATCGCCCTCAAGCCCCCAGGATGGGGCCATGAGCAAATTGACCTTTGCAAGCGTGAGCGTGGCCGCCTCCTTTGTGGCCATTACCGCAACGGCCGAGCCCGTACGGGTGCCTGTCGACAGTGACGAGAAGGGCACCATCTACGTGGCGCCGAACGTCAGCCCTACCGAAACCTCGGCCTATACCAAGGGCGCGACCATCGGCGTCGAGCGGCCCGACGGCAGCGGCACCTATATAGGCACCGACACCTCCACGCCGCGGCCGACCTACTCGCTGGGTGCGAGCACGGGCGGCAATGTGTCGCTCACGGGCGGTGTGCTGAGCGACGGCAAGAACAACAACGGCGTGAAAGCCGGCGTCACCATCAAGTACTGATGCGCAGCCTCGGCGGGCCGTCGGTCAGACGAGCGTGCCGTACACGATGAACCCATCGTGCGAGGCCACCTTGTCGTAGAGCGTGCGCCCTGCGGTGTTGGTGACGTGCGTTTGCCAATACACCCGGTGGGCGCCCACGCGCTTCACGTGCGCGTACACACCTTCGATCAGCTGGCGCCCCACGCCACGGCCGCGTTCGGACTCCAGCGTGAACAGGTCTTGCAGGTAGCACGTGGGCTCGATGCGCGTGGTGCTGCGGTGAAAGAGGTAGTGGGCAAGGCCCACCAGCCGGCCATCGCGCTCCGCCACCAGTGCGTGCACCGGCTCGTAGGCGTCGAAGAAGCGCTGCCAGGTTGCCTGCGTGATCTCGTCGGGCAGTGCCGTGGGGCCCTCGCGCTTGTAGAAGGCGTTGTAGCCGTCCCATAGCGGCTTCCAGGCTGCGTAGTCTTCCGGCGCCGGAGGGCGGATGAGAAGCGATGAAGAAGTAGAAGAAGACGGGGGAGAAGAGGTCGTCATGCGTCGGCTGCCTGCACGTTCAAAACATGCGATTGCAACACGACTGCACCCGGCTCAGCGCCCGAAGAAGGAGTTCAGCGTTTCTTCTTCTGCAGGTGATTTGCGCTTGGGACCCCCGAGTGCCGGTGCTGGTGCAGGCGCAACGGCAATCTTTCTCGGGGCAGAAAGCGCGCACGCAGCGGGCATTACGCTCGGCATCGGCGGAAAGACCGGCGGCTCTCCGGCCGGCCCCATCGACTGCTCCAGAAAGTCGAGCATCGCGCGCATGGCGGCGCTGTTGTGCCGGCGCTGCGAATAAGCGGCATAGAGCCAGTGGTCCTTGGGCATGTGCTCGCGCAACACCGGCACCAGCGCGCCGCGCTCCAGGTGCGACTGCGCCAGCGGCTCGGGCACATAGGCCACGCCGGCCCCGCGCAATGCCAGCTCGATGAGCGCAATCGCATCGTTGGCTTCCATGCGGCTGTGCACCTGCACGTCGACCGGCTTGCCCTTGGTCTCGAAGGGCAGGTGGGTGGTGGGCTTTGCCGAATAGCTCAGCACGTCGTGGCGGGCCAGGTCTTCGGGCACCTTGGGAATACCGCGCTGCGCCCAGTAGGAAGGGCTTGCGCACACCACCATGTCGAACGGCACCAGCCGGCGCACGATCAGGTTCATGTCGTCGATGCGCCCGCCCGTCAGGTGAATGTCGATGCCTTCCTCGATCAGGTCGATCTCGCTGTTGGTGAACACCAGGCTTACATACACGTCGGGGTACAGCTTGATGAATTCGGCAATCACGTCGGACAGCCAGCCCGCAATCAGCCCGTGCGGCGCGCTCATGCGAAGGCGCCCGCGAGGGTGCGAGCCATGCGCCTGCAGGTCGTTCAACGTGTTTTCCGCCATGGCCACCAGTTCGGCGCTGCGGTCGAGCAGCACTTGCCCCGCATCCGTCAGGCTCAGCGACCGGGTGGAGCGGTTGAGCAGGCGCACGCCGCTGCGCTCTTCGAGTTCGGCCACATAGCGGCTGACCGTGGCTTTCGACATGCCCAGCGAAATGGCTGCGCGGGAGAAGCTGCGCCTGAACGCCACTTCACGAAATGTTTTGATGAGGTCGAGACCGTCCATGGTGGCTGCATTGTTTCAGTTTCCCGCGAGGGCTGCAGATCCAACAGGCGGATTCCCGCGTATAGCCCCGGCAGGCTCCCTTCGGCGCCGCGAACAAGGATTCACGCGCATGCCGCAAACCACTGATGCAGCCATCCGATCGGTCGAGCGGGGCCTGGTGCCCGACACCCTCGTGCGGCTGGGCATTCGGCGCCTGCTGAGGGCCAGGCTGGCCGAACTCGAAGGCGGCGCCGCGGAAGAAACCGCGGACCTCACCGAAGTGTTCTTGCGGGAGATGCGCTCGGCCCCGCTCGCGCTGCTGCCGCAGAAAGCCAACGAACAGCACTATGAAGTGCCCGCCGGCTTCTTCGGTGCCGTGCTGGGGAACCACCGCAAGTACAGCAGTTGCTACTGGCCCGACGGCACTAAAACGCTCATGCAGGCCGAAGCGGCCGCGCTCGAGGCCACCTGCGAGCGTGCGCAGCTGCGCGACGGGCAGCACGTGCTCGAACTCGGCTGCGGCTGGGGCTCGCTCACGCTGTGGATGGCCGAGCGCTATCCCGCGAGCCGCATCACGGCGCTTTCCAATTCGCACTCGCAGCGCGAATACATCGAGGTGGAAGCTACGCGCCGCGGGCTGCACAACGTTCGCGTTGTGACGCGCGACTTCAACGACTTTCATACCGCCGACCGGTTCGACCGCATCGTCTCCGTCGAGATGTTCGAGCACCTGCGCAACTGGCCGCGCGCGTTTGCCAACGTGGCGCGTTGGCTGCGGCCCGAGGGCCGGTTCTTCATGCATGTGTTTGCGCACCGCGACGCACCCTATGCTTTCGAGGAACGCGATGCGAGCGACTGGATGAGCCGCCATTTTTTCTCGGGCGGCATGATGCCGTGCGACAGCCTGGCGCTGCGCTGCCAGGACGACCTGCGTGTGCTCAAGCAATGGCGCTGGGACGGCACGCACTACCAGCGCACCGCCGAAGCGTGGCTCACCAACATGGACGGGCGCCGCATGATGCTGTTTCCGCTCTTCAGGAGAACCTATGGCGCCGACGCCGAACTGTGGTGGACGCGCTGGCGGCTCTTCTTCATGTCCGTGGCCGAGCTCTTCGGCTATGAGAGCGGCCAGCGCTGGTGGGTGAGCCACTACCTGTTCGAGCGCCGCGCATGAGCCGGCCCACGCGCGCCGTCCAGCTGGCGAACCTGGTGGTGTTCCAGCTGGCTTGGTTTGCGGCGGTGCTGGGCGCGGCGCACCAGTGGCCGCTCGCGGGCACCGCCTGCGTGGCCGGCGCCATCGGGTGGCATCTGCTCGTCTCGGCCCGCCCGGCACGCGAAGCACGGCTCGTGGCGCTGGCCTGCCTTGTGGGGTTCGTCATCGAGACGGCGGTCGTGCTGCAGGGCCACATCGTCTATCCGTCCGGGCAGCCCGTGCCGTACCTGGCCCCTTATTGGCTGGTGTCGCTATGGGGCCTGTTCGCCATTGCGCTGAACGTGACGATGCGGTGGCTGCGCGAGCGGCTGTGGCTGGCATGCGTGCTCGGTGCCATCGTCGGCCCGTTGTCTTTCGCCTCGGGCGTGCGGCTTGGCGGCGCCGAGTTTGTGCATGCACAGCCGGCGCTGCTCACGCTGGCTGTGGTCTGGGCCGTGCTCGTGCCGGTGCTGGTGCGGCTTTCGATCCGGTTCGACGGCGTCGGCGTTCCGGAGTTGCGCCATGGGTGAGAACCCGGGTTTCATGACCGTGGCCCTGGCCGGGCTCGCGGCCACCGCCGTTCTTGCATTCGCGACCTGGCTCGCCAGCCTGGCACGGCGCGACGCCAGCCTGATCGACCGCGTATGGTCGCTTTGCATACTGGCCGCGGCCGGAACCTACTTTTTTTTGCTGCCGCCGCAAGCGTCGGCGCGTGCGCCTTGCATGCTGCTGATCGCCGCCGCGTGGGCCGTGCGGCTCAGCGCTTTCATCAGCTGGCGCAACTGGGGCCACGGTGAAGACCGGCGCTACCGCCAGATCCGCGGACGCAACCAACCGAACTTCGAGCTCAAGAGCCTCTACCTGGTGTTCGGCCTGCAGGCCGTGCTGGCGTGGATTGCCTCGGCGCCTTTCCTGGCCGGCATGTCGGCGGGGGCGGCGATGAATGTGCTCGATGCCATCGGCATTGCGCTGGCGGTTTTCGGCATTGCATTCGAGAGCATCGGCGATGCGCAGATGGCGCGCTTCAAGGCCGATGCGGCGAACAAGGGGCAGGTGATGGACCGCGGCCTCTGGCGCTACACGCGGCATCCCAATTACTTCGGGGAGGCTTGCGTCTGGTGGGGGTTGTGGCTCATGGCCATGGCCGGGGCCGGGTGGGGCGGCGCGTGGGCTGCGGTGTCGCCGGTGCTCATGACGGTGCTTCTCCTGAAGGTGTCCGGCGTGAGCCTGCTCGAGAAAGACATTGCCGAACGTCGCCCGGCGTACCGCGACTACATTGCACGGACCAATGCCTTCGTCCCCGGTCCTTCGCGTGGAGAGCCACGATGAGAACAGCCTGCCGCCGCGCGGTGGCGTGTCTTGCCGTCGCGCTTGCGGTGTTGCCAGCCGCAGCGGCAGCGGCCGGCGAATCGACCTTCAGCGTGTTCCTCGATGACACGCCCATCGGCGAGCATCGCTTCAGCATAGGCGGCACCGAAGACGCGCGCAGCGTGGTGAGCGAGGCCAGCTTTACCGTCAAGCTGCTGGGCCTCACCGTGTACCGCTACCGCCACCGGGCTGTCGAAAAATGGCGCGGGGATTGCCTGAGTGAACTGACCGCCACGACAGATGACGACGGCAAGGCCAGCCGCGTGCGCACCGAGGCCGAAGGCGACGGGCTCGCCGTGGTCACCGAAGCGGGCCGTCAGGCGCTCAAAGGCTGCGTCATGAGCTTTGCCTACTGGAACCCCGCCATCCAGCGCCAGCCGCGCCTGCTCAATGCGCAGACCGGCCGCAGCGAGAGCGTGCAAGTCAGCCGCGCCGGCGGCGGCACGGTCGAGGTGCGTGGGCGGCAGGTGGCAGCAACGCGCTGGCGCATCGACGGACCGGCGCAGCCCATCGACGTGTGGTATTCGGCACAGGGCGAATGGGTCGGGCTCGACTCCATGGTCGATGGCGGGCGCAAACTGATCTATCGGCTGAAGTGATCCGGCGGTCTTTCATCCCAACCAACTAGAGAGCGAGAAACATTCATGTCCATCCGGCAATTCGCCATCGCCTATGCGGCGTCGGCCGTGGTCTTCCTGGTGCTCGACGCCATCTGGCTCACCGTCATGGCCGACAGGCTCTATCGGCCCGCGCTGGGCCACTTGATGCTGGAGCGTTTTGCGCTGGGTCCGGCCGCGGCCTTCTATGCGATCTACCTGACTGGCGTGGTGGCGTTTGCCGTGTCGCCTGCGCTCGGCAGCGGCCGTTGGTTAACTTCGCTCGGGCTGGGCGCGCTGCTCGGGCTCATGGCCTACGCCACTTACGATCTGACCAATCAGGCCACGCTGAAAGACTGGTCCTGGACGGTGACCGTCGCGGACCTGTGCTGGGGCACTTTCGTTACCGCGGTTTCGGCGGCAGTCGCAGCCAAGGTGACATTGGCTGTGAGCCGCTGACGCGGCCGGCTACATGCCCACCAGCGCGCCCAGCGTGCGTGCCACCACGCCGTTGAACAGCACCCGGCCGCGCACCGATGCAAGGCAGATGCATTCGCCGCCCGCCTGCACCACCGGCTGGTGGTGAAAGCTGCCGTCCGCTTCATCGAAATCACCCGGGCCGAACAGCGCCCGCCCGTCATGAAAGGTGCCGTAGAGCACTTGCGTGAGCTCCGAATCGCTGTGCGTGTGCATCGGCAGGTTCTTGCCTGCGCCAATGCGCAGCAGAAACACATTGGCCGCCGGATCATCGGGCAAGGTGACGCGGCTCCAGCGCATGCCCGGCCCAAGCCAGCGCCAGCGGGTGGCGGAGCATCCGCTGAGCGAGCGCGGCCAGCTCATGCCGGGCGGGAGCACCGGGTGCGGTGCCTGCGCCGGCATGGCAAGGGGTTGGGGCGATGCGTCGATGGCCGCCATCGTGCGCGCAAGCGCATCGGGCGCCATGGTTGCGGCCGGCAGTTCGTCCAGCAGCACGCCGCCCACGGCCTCGAAGACGCGCATGCGCTCTTGGCAATGGGCGCAGTTTTCTACATGGCTCGCAACGACCACCGAATGGCCGCGCTCGAGGCTGCCTGCCGCATGGGCCAGCAGCAGGTCGTCGTCTGGGTGATGTTGAATCGTCGTCATGGTTCGAGTCCATCGAGCAGCCGCCGCAAATGGCGAACGGCCAGGCGCACGCGCGACTTGACGGTGCCGAGCGGCAGGCCCAGCGCCTTTGCAATCTGCGAATGCGGTTGCTCCTCGTAAAAGGAAAGGCGCAGCACCTGCGCCTGTTCGTCCGGCAATTGCGCCATGGCCGCACGCACGCCGGCCTCGCGCTGCCGCGTCAACATGAGTTCGTCCGGCTGCGGGAGCGTGTCGGGCATGTCGTCGCCATCGAGTTCATCCGCCTCGGCCGTGCGGTTGCCAATGCGCCTGAAATGGTCCACCCGCAGGTTGCGCGCAATGGTGAAGATCCATGTCGAAACATTGGCGCGGGCCGGGTCGAAGCTGGGCGCCTTGCGCCAGACGCTCACCATGGCTTCTTGCGCCAGTTCCTCGGCCAGCCCTTCGGAGGTGCCCAGCCGTATGAGGTAAGACTTTACGCGCGGCGCGAAATGCTTGAAAAGCGCGGCAAAGGCCTGCCTGTCGCCGTTGAGCGCCACGGCCTGGGCCAGGTGATTGAGTTCTTCGCTTGTCGGCATCGCGTTCCGGCCTTGATGCAGTGTCACTATCGACAGCCAGGGCGCTCGCGCTCGAACGCGCGAGGAGACCGGTGCCTGGGTTTGTCGGACGGTGTTCATGCTGCTCTTACGCACCGCCGGCGGGATTAGATCACAGCGGTTCGTTTCAATGCGGCCAATCCACACCGGCAATCCAAACCGCCTACTCATGCGTACAAGTTGCCACACATTCTTTTCGGAGCCCCCATGACGATTGCCGCAGCCCCCCATGCGCCCGCACCGCCCGGCCTGGCTTCCGGCGGACCGGCGCTCGACATCGCGGTGATCGGCAGCGGTATTTCAGGGCTTTCGGCCGCCTGGCTGCTGTCGCAGCGGCACCGGGTCACGCTTTACGAGGCAGACAACCGGCCCGGCGGCCACAGCAACACCGTGCAGGTCTCAAGCGGGGCGGGGGTGACCCCGGTGGACACCGGCTTCATCGTCTACAACGAATCGGCCTACCCCAACCTCACGGCACTGTTCGCGCACCTGGGCGTGGCAACCCAGGCGGCCGAGATGTCTTTTGCCGTGAGCCTGGACAACGGCGCGCTGGAATATTCAGGCAGCGGCCTGGGCGGCCTGTTCGTGCAGCGCGCCAACCTGGTGAGCCCGCGTTTCTGGTCGATGCTGTACGACCTGGTGCGCTTTTACCGGCAGGCGCCGGGCGATGCGGCGCAATACGGCTTGCTGCCCCTCGATTGCTACCTCGACGCGCGAGGCTACGGCCAGGCCTTCAGGCAAGACCACCTGTACCCGATGGCAGCGGCCATCTGGTCGACCCCGGCCGCGCGCATTGGCGACTACCCCACAGAGGCCTTCGTGCGTTTTTGCGAAAACCACCATCTGCTCAACCTTGGCGGCCGACCGCTGTGGCGCACCGTGGCGGGCGGCAGCGTGCGCTATGTGCAGCGGCTCACCCACGGCATGGGCGACAGGTTGCGGCTGGACACCGCCGCCGTGCAGGTGCGGCGCGAGGCCGGCTCCGTTCTTGTGCTGACCGAAGGCGGCGGGGCGCCAAGGCGTTTCGACCATGTGGTGCTGGCCACCCATGCCGACCAGGCGCTGCGCCTGCTGCCCGATGCAAGCAGCGCGGAAACGCGGCTGCTGGGCGCCTTCGGCTACAGCCGCAACCGCGCGGTTCTGCACAGCGACCCGAGCCTCATGCCCCGGCGCCGCGCGGTGTGGTCCAGCTGGAACTACCTGGCCGACCGCAGCCGCGGCGGCGCCTTGTGCGTGACCTATTGGATGAACAGGCTGCAGGGCATTCCGGAAAGCACGCCGCTTTTCCTTACGCTCAACCCCGTGCATGAGCCGGCGCGCGAGCACCTCATCGGCAGCGAGGTATACGAGCACCCGGTGTTCAACTCGGCCGCCATGCGCGCGCAGGACGAGCTCTGGTCGCTGCAGGGGCAGCGCCGCACATGGTTCTGCGGCGCCTACTTCGGGTCGGGCTTCCATGAAGACGGGCTTCAGGCCGGGCTTGCAGTTGCAGAGGCACTGGGCAGTGTGCGCCGCCCATGGAATGTGCCCAATGAATCGGGCCGCATCAAGCTGCGCCCGGCCGCTGCGGCGGAGGCTGCTTGAAGCAAGGCTCCGCCCTTTATCTCGGCCGCGTAACGCACCAGCGGCTGCGCCCGGCGCGTCACCGGCTGGGCTACGGCGTGTTCTCGCTGCTGGTCGACGTCGACGAACTGCCGGCGCTTTCGCGCAGGTTGCGATTGTTTTCATTCAACCGCTTCAACCTTTTCAGCCTGCATGAAAGCGACTACGGCGCGGGCGACGGCATGGCGCTGCGCGGGTATGTGGAGCGGCAGCTCGATGCCGCGGGCCTGCGCGCAGGCGGTGCCATTCACCTGCTCAGCATGCCGCGCATCCTGGGCTATGCGTTCAATCCGCTCAGCGTGTATTTTTGCGGCCACCCGGACGGCGGCCTGCAGGCCGTGCTCTACGAGGTGAGCAACACATTCGGCCAGCGCCACAGCTACCTGATTCCGGTGAACGAGGCCGAGCGCCACGGCGATCGCATCGCGCAGCAATGCGCCAAGCACTTTCATGTGTCTCCGTTTCTCGATCTCGACATGCGCTACGACTTTCGCGTGGAGCCGCCCGAAGCCGCTCGCAAGGGCCTTCGCATCGGCATTACCACGTGCGACACCGAAGGCGCGGTGCTCACCGCGAGCTTCGTTGCGAAGCGCCGCCCGCTGGGCGATGCGGCCCTTGCGATGGCGTTTTTCTCGCACCCGCTGCTGACCATCAAGGTGGTGGCCGCCATTCATTGGGAAGCACTGCGGCTGTGGATGAAGGGCGCGCGCTTTCGCTCTTGCCCGCCCGCGCCCGCCAAGCCGGTCACCATTGCTGGAACCAAGGACTCATGAGCAATTCATCTTCTTCCACGTCCACCGGCCTCGAGGCTGCCGCGCTCGGCGCGCCCGTGGGGCTCGCCCCGGCGTCATGGATTCGGCAGCCGCTGCGCCGGCTGCTGGCGCGCCTGCTGCGCAGCGTGCATTGCGGCGCCATTGCGGTGGAGCTGCCCAACGGCGAGCGCTTGGAAGGCCGCGGTGCGGCCGAAGGCCCGCATGCCTCCATCAGGCTGCACCGCTGGCGGCCGCTCGCGCGCATGCTGCTGCGCGGCGACATCGGTTTGGCCGAGTCTTACCGCGACGGCGACTGGTCGAGCCATGACCTGGCGGCGCTGCTCGAATTCGGCATTCGCAACGAGGCCGGTTGGGGCCGCGTGTTCGAGGCTTCGCTGCCCGCTAAATGGTTCGGCCGCGCCGTGCACCGCATGCGCGACAACACACGCAGCGGCAGCCGGCAGAACATCTCCTTTCACTACGACATGGGCAACGACTTCTATGCCCAGTGGCTCGATGCCGGCTTGATCTATTCGAGCGCGCTGTACGCAACGGGCGACGAATCGCTCGAAGAAGCGCAGGCGGCCAAGATCGACCGCATTGCCCAACTGCTCGCGCCGTCACCCGGCAACTCGGTGCTCGAAATCGGCTGCGGCTGGGGCGCCCTTGCACTCGCGCTGGCGCAGGGGCACGGTGCGCGCGTAACGGGCCTCACGCTTTCGGCTGAGCAGCTTGCGCATGCACGGCAGCGCGTGCAGGAAGAAGGGCTCTCAGCGCAAGTCGACCTGCGCCTGCAGGACTACCGCGACGTGCAAGGCAGCTACGACCGCATCGTGTCGATTGAGATGCTGGAGGCTGTTGGCGAGCGCTACTGGCCGGTGTACTTCAACACGCTGCGGCGGCGGCTTGCGCCGGGCGGAACGGCCGTGGTGCAGGTCATCACCATTGCGGACCAGCACTTCGAGCAATACCGCCGCAGCCCCGACTTCATCCAGCGCTTCATTTTTCCGGGCGGCATGCTGCCGACGGTGCGCGCGCTCGAAGCCGAGGCCGCGCGCACCGGCCTTGCGCTGGAGTGCGCCGAATCGTTCGGCGCCAGCTACGCGGCCACGCTCGCGGAATGGCGGCACCGCTTTCTTGCAGCATGGCCGTCCATCGAACCGCTGGGGTTCGACGCCTCGTTCAAGCGGCTGTGGGAGTACTACCTCTGCTACTGCGAGGCGGGCTTTCTGTCGCGGCGGGTCGACGTGGGGCTCTTCACGTTGAAGCACGTGCAGAGCCAGGCTGGCGCTATACCGACCGGCCGTCGAACTGCGTGACCGGAATCGCCTGCAGGTCGATGCCTTCGATGCAGCGGAGGTTGATGGCCGCCATCGGCTCGCCCGACGGAGCCTTGGCCTCGCCATAGGGATGAATGCCGCACTCGGGGCAGAAGCGGTGCTTGATCACGTGCTTGTTGAAGAGGTAGACGCTCGTGTCTTCTTCGGGCGTGAGCAATTGCATGTTGCCCCGCGGCACAAACCACATCAGCGTGCCCTTGCGCTGGCACATGGAGCAATTGCACGACAGAGCCGAAGTGATCTCGCCTTCGGCCTCGAACTTGATGCGGCCGCAGTGGCAGCTTCCCTGGTATTTCATGCGCGGTGTCCTCTCATTAATAGTAAACCAATGGGTTGAGTATTGAGCGGGTGCGGCGGCATTGTCAAGTGGCGGCGGCGCGCTTCAGCTCGGCCGGCGCGTGCCCATAGGCCCTGGAGAACGCCCTCGAAAAAGCCGCGGCGCTGCCAAAGCCGGCTCGCCGCGCGGTCAGCTTCACGGCTTCTCCCGCCGCCAGGTGCCGGCGCGCCAGCGTGAGCCGCCAGGAGCTCAGGTAGGCCATGGGCGTCATTCCCACGGTCGCGCGAAACGCCGACATGAAAGCGCTCCTGGACATGGCCGTTCGATCCGCCAGGTCGTCCACCGTCCACTGCCGCGACGGCGCCTCGTGGATCGACACCAGTGCCCGATGCAATGCGGGGTGCGCAAGCCCGGCAAGCAGACCCGGCTTCTGCGCACCGGTGTCGATCGCGCTTCTCAGCACCATCAGCATGAGCACTTCGGCCAGCCGGTTCAGGGCTGCGCTGCGGCCACAGCGGCTTTCAATCGCCTCCGAGAGAAATGCCCTGGCGGTGGCTTCCAGCGCGAGGGATTCGCGCAAGGGCACCGATATTTCGTCAGGGATGGCGCTCATCAGCGGGTTGGTGTCGTTGTCGAAATCGACGTGCGCCGCAACACGCACATCGGGCGGCAACGCGCCAGCGCCGTGCAAGCGAAAGACGACCCTGGCATCGGCTTTGCCGTCCGCGCCTGCAAGCAGCAAAACCGGCCCGGGGGAATGAGGCTCGGCAAGCACGGCAACCCGCAGCTTGAACACCTCGATGAACGCCGCGAGGCGGTCGGCCTTGGCAGGGTTTGGACTTTGAATCATGGAATCTGGACTCTTCATGATCGCAAGCATGCGATCTTCGAGGCTCGTTTGCAACCACCTCAAAGGAACACCCACATGCTGATGCCACGCCAACAAGCCCCGGAACTCGTGGTCGATACCCTTGCGGCCGGCACCTTTCGCCTGGCCGCCGAAGCACCCGGGCGAATGACGCTGCTGTGCTTTTACCGGGGCCTGCATTGCCCGATTTGCGCCACCTACCTGAAAGAGCTGGAGCGGCTGACGCCCTCATTTGCCGAGCGCGGCGTCAGCACCATCGCCATCAGCTCTGACGGCGAAGAACGCGCACGCGCCATGGCCGAGAAAATTGGCGCGGCCAGCTTGCGCATCGGCTACGGGCTTTCGCTCGCAAAGGCCAGGGAGTGGGGCCTGTACGTTTCGGCGTCTCGCGGCAAGACGTCCATCGGCATCGAGGAGCCGGCGCTTTTTTCAGAGCCGGGCTTGTTTCTCGTCAGGCCCGACAACACCGTTTACTACCTCTCGGTGCAGTCGATGCCCTTTGTGCGCCCCAATTTTGCGGAGATGGTCCAGGCGCTGGATTTCGTCATCAAGAACGACTACCCGGCACGGGGCGAGTACACAGGGCCGCTTATTCCGCAGCAATGCCCGCAGTCTTGATGATCTGCCCCCAGCGGTTCAGTTCGGCCAGCTGGAACCGCGCGAGTTCTTCGGGCGTGGAAAGCGCGGCCTCCATGCCGGCTTGCTCGACCAGCTTTTGCACCGCAGGCGTCTGGATGGCACGGTGCATGAGCGCGTTCAACCGCTGCACCACCGGGGCCGGTGTGCCGGCAGGTGCATAGAGCGCGTTCCAGTAGCCGAACTCATAGCCCGGCAATGATTCGGCAATGGCCGGAACGCCCTGCACCAGCGGCAGGCGCTTGGGGCTGCTCACGCCCAGCGCGCGCAGCTTGCCCGCCTTGACGTGGGGCAGGGTGGTGGCAAGGTCGGCAATCATCAGCTCGGTTTGGCCGGCGACCAGGTCGAGCACGGCAGGCGGATTGGCCTTGTAGGGCACGTAGTTGAAGCGGGTGCCCGTCATCTGCTGGAACAGCTCGGTCGCCACCTGCGCGGACGAGCTGCCCGAGCCGTAGTTGAGCTTGCCCGGCGCAGCCTTGGCGGCGGCAATCAGTTCGGCCACGTTGTTGGCCTTGACCTGCGGGTTGACCACCAGCAGCTGGTAGCCCTTGGTCAACAGCGATACCGGCGCGAAGTCCTTGATGGGGTCGTACGAAAGCTTTTTCTGCAGGTGCGGGTTGGCCGATTGCGTGGTGTTGGTGGTCATGAACACCGTGTAGCCGTCCGGCTGGGCCCGCGCGACAAACTGCGCTGCAATGCCGCCGAACGCGCCCGCCCGGTTGTCGACGATCACGGGCTGGCCCGTTTCCTTCGTCAGCTCCAGCCCGATGGCGCGCGCCAGTCCGTCGGTGGCGCTGCCGGCGCTGGAGCCCACCACGATGGTGATGGGCCGGGCAGGAAAGTTCTGCGCGCTGGCGGCGCCGCAGAGCGGAAAGAGCATGGCAAGTGCCAGGAGCGATCGGCGATGGTTCATTGGTTTGTCCTTAATAGTTATGGAGAAAGAAAAGGAGAGGGCGGCAACGGCCAGCCCTGCGTGGCGCGAAAAGATCAGCGCAGCAAATTCCAGCCCGACATGAGCGCATGCAACTGCCGGTGCTGGTGGTCCGTCAGCGGCCAGGCCGAAGGCGGGCGGGTGGCACCGCAGTCGTTGCCCATCAACTGCAGCGCGGTCTTCACCACCGTTACGTTGGTGCCGTTGTTCTCTTGGGCGCGAAGCTCTTCGAAGGGCAGCATCTCGCCGATGAGGCGCATGGCCAGCGCATGGTCGGCGGCTTCGAGCGCGTTGTAGATGGCCACCGAGCGCTCCGGCAGCACGTTGATGAGGCCCGACGTAAACCCGCGCGCACCCACGGCGTAGAACGGCGGTGCCCACACTTCGGCCAGGCCGCCCACCCACGCCAGCTGGCGGTCTGCGGTGCGGCGCATGGCCTCGGCCAGCACCAGCGGCGTGGGCGAGGCCCACTTGACGCCCACGATCTCGGGTATGCGGCACAACTCCTCGATGGCGGCCAAGCCGATGTTCTCGTTGCGCAGGTACAGCACCATCGGCAAGCCATCGGCCGCATCCGCAATCTTTCGGAGGTACGCCACCACGCCGCGCGGCGCAACAAAAGGATCTGGCGGCTGGTGCACCATGAGCGCGTCGGCACCGGCCTCGCGCGAGGCGCGCGCCAGGGCGCAGGCTTCATGAACGCTGCGGCCCACGCCGGCCAGCAGGGGCACGCGGCCCGCAATGCATTCGGCTGCGGCATGCACCATGCGCTCGGCCTCGTGCGCCTGCAGGCCGTAGAACTCGCTGGTGTTGCCGTTGGCAACCAGCACATGCACACCGGCCTGCACGGCACGGCCGACCACCGGCTCGAGCGGCGCAACGCTGATTGCGTCGTCGGCGTCGAAGGGCGTCACCAGAATGCCGGAGATGCCGTTGAGTGCATCGCGCAACGCGCGGCCTTGGAAAGAACTCATGTCGAATACAGGATTGGAAAATGGATGAAGCGCGGAGAACGGCTACTCTAGGAGCCACCGGCAACAGCGTCCAATCCATACATGGGATGCCGCCATTCAAGATTTGAATCGTGTTTCAGCTCACCCAACTCCGCTGCTTTGTGGCCGTTGCCACCGAACTGCATTTCGGCCGCGCCGCCGCATCGCTGAACATGACGCAGCCGCCGCTCACGCGGCAGATCCAGCTGCTGGAGCATGAAGTGGGCGTGCTGCTGCTCGAACGTGCGGGCGGCAGCGTGCGGCTCACGCCCGCCGGCGAGGTGTTTCTGCGCGAGGCCGAAGACATCCTGCGCCGCAGCCAGGCCGCCACGCTGGCCGCTCGCCGCGCCATGCGCGCCGACGCCGGCAGCGTGACCATGGGGTTCATTCCCGCTGCAAGCTTCACCATGCTCCCGCAGTTGCTGGCCACGGTGCGGGCCCAATTACCAGACGTGCAGGTCATGCTGCGCGAGATGCAGACCGCCGACCAGATCGAGGCGATGGGTGCCGACCGCATAGAGCTGGGCATCGTGCGGCCGTTTGCGCCGCGCAGCTTTACCGAATCGGCCGCCATATTCCGCGAGCCCTTTGTGCTTGCGATACCCGCGGAGCACCCACTGGCGCAGCTTGAATCGATACCGTTGGGCGCGCTCGAAGGACAGGCCTTCATCGAGTTCTGCCCGTCGGAGTCGCGCTACCTTTACGAGCTGGTGGCAGGGCGGCTGCGTGCCGAAGGCGTTGCGCCCGAGGTGGTGCAAACGCTGAGCCACACGCATTCGATACTGTCGCTGGTCGATGCGGGCGTGGGCGTGGCGGTGGTGCCGCATTCCGCGCACAGGCTGCGCTATGCCGGCGTGGTGTTCAGGCCGCTGCAGGATGCGAACGGCTTCGACGTCGAGCTTCACCTGGCGTGGCGGCGCGGCGGCCGGCATGGCGTTGCCGATACCCTGCGCATGCTCATCCAGCAGGCCTATCCGCCCCCTGCAAGGCCGTAGGGCTTTCTTGTACGATCTTTCGTCAAAACGGGCCCGCCTCACCTCTCTCTTTTCATGACCGATTCGCTGCTCACGCTGAATGCCGGCTCGTCATCGATCAAGGTCGCGCTGTTCGACGCGGCCGAGGGCGGCGGCTCGCTTCCCGTCGCGCGCTGGTCGGGCCAGGCCGACGGCCTTGGCGCGGGCCTCAAGCCCAGGCTGCGGGTGCACGATGCAAGCGGCGGCATGCTGCACGATGCCGCGCTCGAAGGCGGCCAGGCTTCGCACCAGGGTGCGCTGGCGGCGCTGCTCGAGTGGCGCGCCAGGCAGCACGATGCCAGCCGCATTGCCGCAGTAGGGCATCGCATCGTGCACGGCGGCGGCAGCTTCATGGAGCCGGTGCGTGCCGACGAAGCGGTGCTTGCCGAACTGGCCGAGTTGGAGCCGCTGGCTCCGCTGCACCAGCCGCACAACCTTGCGGGCGTGCGCGCCGCCATGCAGGCCTTCAGCGGCGTGCCGCAGGTGCTGTGCTTCGACACCGCGTTTCACGCCACACAGCCCGATGTGAACCGCCGCTTCGCGCTGCCGCGCACGCTGCACGATGCGGGCGTGCGCCGCTACGGTTTTCACGGCCTGTCCTATGAATCCATCGTGGCGCAGTTTGCCGAGCATGCGCCGCAGCTCGCGCAGCAGCGCGTGATCGTCGCGCACCTTGGCAACGGGGCCTCGATGTGCGCCATGGCGCAGGGCCGCTCGGTCGCAACGACAATGAGCTTTTCTCCGCTCGACGGCCTCACCATGGGCACGCGCTGCGGCCGGCTCGACGCGGCCGTGGTGCTGTACCTGATGCGCTCGCGCGGCATGTCTGCGGACGAGGTGGAAAAGCTGCTGTTCCGCGAATCGGGCCTGCTGGGGCTTTCGGGCGTTTCAAGCGACATGCGCGAGCTAGAGGCTTCAAACGTGCCGGAGGCTGCAGAGGCCATCGCGCATTTTGCGGAACAGGTACTTCAGCACATGGGCAGCCTTGCCGCGGCGCTGCGCGGTGTCGATGCCATCATCTTTACGGGTGGCATCGGCGAGAACGCCACTGCGCTGCGCGAGCGTGTTCTTGAAGAATGCGGCTGGCTGGGCATGGAGTTCGATGCGGCAGCCAACGCGAAAGGCGCAACGCAGCTGACTACGCCCGCGAGCCCCGTGAGCGCCTGGGTGTTCAAGACCGACGAAGAGGCGGTGATTGCGCGGCACACCGCGCGTGTGTTGCGCCGGTAGACGGAGCATCCGCTGCGCTGATGATCGGGGCCCGATCAGGGCTGCCTTCAAGAGGTGGCTTCGAGAGCACCGGCTTTCGCCAGCCCTTCGCGCGGTTGTTTCTGCACCAGCCAGTTTGTAGCAACCAGCGCAAGAAACACGGCCGCGGCGGCGCAACCGAATACCGATTGCAGCCCGTGGGCGAGCGCCGCCGCTACCGCATCTGCCGTTGCACCGTGCGCCAATGTTGTGGCAAGTTCGCGCTTGATCAGGTGCGCCAGCAGCGCCGCCAGCAACGCCACGCCGGCCGCGCCGCCAAGGCTGCGCAGCATGATGGGCGCCGCCGTGGCAATGCCCATGTGCTGAGCGGGCGATACGCGCTGCGCCACCACAGTGACGATGGGAAAGAGCAGCCCGAGCCCGAGCCCCAGCGGCAGCAGCGCGGCCGAAAGTGCCAGCGGCGTTGCGGGCAGCCATTGCAGCACGCCCGTCATCAGGCCGAAGGACAGCAGCATGAGCAAGCAGGCCGCACGCGCTAGTGAAGCGGCAGGCCTTTGTGCGCGCAGCAGCTTGCCGCTGGTGATGGCTGCCAAGGTAATGCCGGCCATCAACGGCAGCAGATGCCACGCGGAACCGGTGGGCGACAGGTGCAAGCCAATCTGCAGGTACTGCGGCAAGAACACCACTGCGGCGTAGAGCGCAACGCCCGTCGCCGTTCCGATGAAGCTGACCGCCGCGTAGGCCGGGCGAGCGAACAGCGACAACGGCAGCAGGGGGTGCGCGGCGCGCTTCTGCCGCCACAAAAAACCCAGCGTGAATGTGGCGCCCAGCGCCAGCAGAAGCCATAGCGAAACCTGCTCGGGCAGGTTCAACTGGCCGTGCTGGGTGGCCAGCAAAAGCAGAACAAGAGCGGCGGTGAGCAGCGCCGCGCCAAGCCAGTCGATGGCCAGGCGCTGCCGCGCTTGCGTGACCGGCGCTTGTGCGGCGGTTGGGGTGCTCGGCTTCGATGGCAGGGTCGATGCCAGCACCCCCCAGGCCAGCGCCGCCGGCGGAACGTTCATCCAGAAGGCCCAATGCCACGACAGGTGCTCCACCAGTGCGCCGCCCATCAGCGGGCCGAACATGGTCGAAACACCATAAGCCGCGCCGAGCAGCGCCTGGTAGCGCCCGCGCTGCTCGGGTGCGAACAGGTCGGGAACCGTGAGCATGGCCAGCGTCATCAGGCCACCGCCGCCCGCGCCTTGCAGCGCCCGTGCAAGCACAAGTTGCCGCACGTTCTGGCTTGCCCCGCAGGCCAGCGAGCCGGCCAGGAACAGGCCGATGGCCAGCAGCAGCATCGGCTTTTTGCCAAGCACGTCCGCCAGGCGCCCATACAGCGCAATGACCACCGTCGCGGCCAACAGGTAGGCCGAGAACACCCATGCCAGCGGCCAGCCGCCCGGCAGCTCGCGTGAAATGACCGGCACCGCGGTCGAAAGAATGGTCTGGTCGAGCGCCGCCAGGACGAGCGTCAGCACGAGCATGGCAAAGGGGAGCAGGGGCGAAGAGGTGCGCGGGGCTTTCATGGGCGCAGTGTCCGCAGCCGCAATCATTTTGTACAGTGCAACATATTGAACATATGATTTCAAATGGCGAACACATACGATCTCAACCTGCTGACAGCGCTCGATGCGCTGCTCTCCACCGGCAGCGTAACGGCCGCTGCCGCGCGCATGCACCTGAGCACGCCCGCCATGAGCCACACCTTGGCGCGCATTCGCGAATCGTTCGCAGACCCGATCCTGGTGCGCGCCGGCCGCAAGCTGGTGCCCACCCCGCGCGCGCTTGCACTGGCAGAGCCCGTGCGCGCATTGCTTGCGCAAGCGCAGGCGTTGCGCGCACCGGCAGATGCGCAAAGCCTGGCGGCGGTGCGGCGGCGCTTCGTTGTTCGCGCACCGGAAGGCATTGCGGTGGTGTTCGGCGCCAGCGTGTCGCAGACGCTGGAAAAAGAAATGCCGCTGGCCTCGCTCCAGTTTCTGCCAGAAACCTATGCCGACCCCGGCGCGTTGCGCGAAGGCCGCATCGACCTGGACGTGGGCAGCTTCAAGGGCACCGACCCAGAAACCGAAACCCAGGTGCTGTCAGAGCAAACATTGGTGGGTGCGGTGCGCGCGGGGCACCCGCTGCTCAAGGGCTTGAAGAAAACCCCGATGACGGCGGCGCGCTATGCAGATGCGCGCCATGTTGGCGTTACGCCGCGCGAAGGCGAGCCGTCGCCGGTGGATACGGCGTTGGGCCAGTTGGGCCTGCAGCGCCAGTTGACGTTGCTGGTGCCCAGCACTTTTTCGGCATTGATTGCAGCCTCTCGCACAGAGCTTGTCGCCAGTGTTCCCGAGCGCACCGCACGGGGCATGGCCGCCTCGCTGGGGCTCACCATTTTCGAGTTGCCTGTTGCAGTGCATTCGGAGCCGTTGCGCATGGCATGGCACCCGCGCCACCATGTCGATCCGGCGCATCGGTGGCTGCGCGAAAGCATTCGGCGGCTGCTGGATGACCGGCGCTGGATTGTGCCGTCCGTCACCTCGCTGACCGGCGCTGCCAAGAAGCGCGTGGTGTAGGCAAGGGCCGCGCGCGTCAGCCCTGAAAGTTCAGCCTGAGCCCCGGCGTCGGCCAATCGTCGATGGCAATCAGCCGCCCGCTGCCCGACAGCGTGACGTAGGCCGTGCGCATGTCGCGCCCGCCAAAGCAGATGTTGGTGGTGTAGCGGTCGGGCAGCGGCACGTGCTCGAAGGTGCTGCCGTCTGGCGCGACGATGGTGATGCCGCCGTGCAGCAGCGTGGCCACGCACAAGTTGCCCAGCCCATCGGCCGCCATCGAATCGAAGCGCTGGTAGTGCCCGCCGGGCGATGCGCACAACATGCGCCCGCCGTGCGGCGATGGCCAGCCGTCCTTGCGCAGCCGGCCCGGTGCCGTGATGTCGAAGGCCCAGAGCCGCGCGCCTTCGGTCTCCGCGTAATACAGCGTGCGGCCGTCCGGCGAAAGCGCGATGCCGTTGGGCGTCATGGCCGGCCGCACCACGGCATGCACGGCGCTGCCATCGCTGTGGCCATGGAACACGCCGCCCCTGTCCATGTCGCGCTCACGCGTCTTGCCCAAGTCCGTAAAGTAGAAGCCGCCTTGCGCATCGAACACGATGTCGTTCGGCCCACGCAGCGCATAGCCGTCGACCGTGTCGTACAGCCGCTCGGCGCGGCCGGTGGCAAGGTTTACGCGCTCGATGCGGCCGCCCGAATAGTCTTCGGCCTGGCCCACTGGGCGGTGGCAACCGTCCGCCTCGGTGTGCCAGCGAAAGCCGCCGTTGTTGCACACGTACACCGCGCCGTCGGGCCCCATGGCGGCGCCGTTGGGCCCCCCACCCAGGTCGGCCACCACTTGCACCAGCCCGTCGTGCCGCACGCGCGTGAGCGTGCCGCGCGCAATTTCGACCAGCAGCACGGAGCCGTCGTCCATGGCAATGGGCCCTTCGGGAAACTGCAGGCCGGTGGCGAGTTCGCGGATTTGCATTGGAGGCCCTTTCTCTTGCGGGGCCGTCTTTTTACACCCGCTATACCCCGCTACCCCCGCGCTCGCGCGTCAGTCGCCGCCGCAGCCGTTGCGCTCCAGCACCGGCAGCAGCTGCGGCCCCAGCGACTTGAGCAGCTGCGTTGGCAGCGCGCTGGTGAACTTGTAGCGCGCGGCGTAGGGCTCGCCCACATAAGCCATGATGGTGCCGAAGTAGCGGTCGCCAATGGTGAACACGAACGTGGCCGAGCGGCTGATCTTGCGCTCTGCATTCTTGCTGCCGCCGCCGCCCACGTGCCCGTAGCGGTGGTCGCCGGTGCCGGTCTTGCCGCCCACTTCGAGCACGCGGCCGTTCGCATCCACCAGCACGCCCTTCAGGCGGCGGGCGGTGCCGTCTTGCACCACCTCTACCAGCGCGCGGCGCAGCGTGGCGGCCACCTCGGTGGGCAGCACTTGCTCTGTGCTTGCATTGCGCGGCTCCAGCCGTGTCTCATAAGGCGTTTCGCGCGCAAAGTGCAGCGAGCCCACGCGCTGCACCGGGCGGCGCATGCCGTCATTGGCGATGATGCCCATCAGCTCGGCCAGCGCGGCCGGCCGGTCGCCCGATGCGCCAATGGCGCTTGCGTATGAAGGCGTGAGCGATTCGAACGGATAGCCCAGGCGCTGCCACGAGCGGTGGATCTGCGCGAAGGCGTCCAGCTCGATCAGCTCGCGCAGGCGTGTGTCTTGCGCGCTCTTGTGCCGCGTCTTGAACAGCCAGGCGTATACCTCTTGCCGTTCGTTGGCGCTCGCGTTCAACACTTCAGTGAGCGTGGCGCCGGGGTGCTTCCGCAAAAAGCCCACCAGCCACAGCTCCAGCGGATGCACGCGCGCCACGTAGCCGCGGTCGGCCAGCGACAGGCCCGCGTAGGTGGTGCGCAGCGCCCGCAGTGCGCGCGGCGAGCCGTCGTAACTGCGGCCCAGCTTTTGCGCCAGCAGCTCTTCGAGCCGCTCGTCGCTGGCATTGGGCTCTATGGTGAACAGCACGCTCGCCACGCGCGGTGCAGAGGCCCCTGTGCGGCGCAGCAGCAGCGCCTCGGCATTGGCGGCCGGCAGGCGCTGGTACTTGCGATAGAAGCGCATCAGGTAGGCAGAGCCCTCGCGGTCGGCAAAGCGTGCGAGCAGTTCGCGCCGGCGCGGATCGGCCAGGTCCTTCAGCAACACCTCGGCATCTGATTCGCCGCCGAACATGCGGTGGCGCACCACATCGCGCATCAGGCGAATGAAGACCAGGTTGACCGAATGCTTGAAGCCTTCGCGCACCGTCATGAATTCGCTGTTGCGCGAGCGCTCGAAGTTTTCGAACTGATGCAGCCCGCCGCCGGTAAAAAACGCCTCGCCCGGGTTGGCCGAATACTTGCGTTCCATGGCCGCCTCGAGCATGGGCGCCAGGCGCTTGTCTTTGGTGCGCTGCAGGTATTGCCGCGCCCAGGCACCCAGTGGGTCGCGCGGGCTCGGCGCCAGTGCTGAAAGCTGCGCGGGGCCAAGGCCCGCCCAGCGGCCGTGCAGCTCGGCCACCAGCTCCAGGTAGCTCACCAGCGTGCGCAGCTTGGCGGTGGAGCCCAGGTCAAGCCGCGCGCCCTGGTTCACGTCGAATGGCTGGTCGATGTTGTCCGCCTGAACCCGCAGCAGGTTGGCTTGCGGGCCGCGCTCGAACAGCGTAAAGCTGTAGATCAGCGGGCTCGGGTCTGCGCCCGCATCGAGCAGGTGCGGGCCGTACAGCCCCGCCGCCTTGGCCGCGGCCGGTGTGCGCATGCTGGTCAGCACGCGCGCAGCCAGCGCCTGCGCTTCGCCGTCGAGGCTGGTTTCGGCTTCCAGGTCGAGCCGCTCCAGATCGTAGGCGCGCGGCACGTCGAGGAGGGTAGAGATGTGGGTGCGCAGCGCGCTTGTGGCCTTGCGCTGCACAAAGTCTGGCCGCGCCGTTGCGGGCAGCTCGGGCCGAAGGTGCAGGGGCGCTGCAAGGGCCGCATCGCGCAGCGCCGGCGGGATCACGCCCGCATCGGCCATCAGCCGCAGGTAGCTGTCGGTGAGCCGTGCCAGGCCCGCCCCGTCGCTCAGCAGGTGCTGCGACGGGCGGCGCTGCGCAATCATCAGCGACAGCGCCTGCTTGAAGGCCCCGGCCTGCCGCTGCAACGCATCGGGCGTGGGGGCTGCGCCTTCCGCATGGTCGGCGAGCAGGCGGTTCACCTCCCTGAAGTCGCGGCCATACCAGGCCCACAGCCCGTCGCCCATGCCGTGCACCTCGCCCATGCCAGGGCGCGCGGCCAGCGGCACCGTGTCGAGATAGTCGACCACGATCTGGCGGCGCCGCGCCAGCGTGTCGTCGCCGTCTTGGTAGGCCCGCACGGATGCCGACGCCATTTGCCGCAGCTTTTCGCGCACGGATGCGGTGCGCCCGTGCGGCGAGTGGCGGTACTTTTCGATTTGCGTGGCCAGCGTGCTGCCGCCCGTTGCCATCTGGCCGGGGCTGAACACCCGCAGCGCCTGCTCCAGCGCGGCCTTGGCGAAGCGCTCAGGGTCGAGCGCGGGGTTGCGCTGCGGCGGCTCCGCATCGAGCAGGTGGCGGTCTTCGACGAACAGCAGGCTGCTCACCAAGAGCGGCGGCACCTCTTCAAAACGCTCGTACGCGCGCTGCGGGGAGCGCGTGTGCAGCAGCGCCGCGTTGCGGCAGTCGCGCACCGTAAGGCCGGCCTGGTTCTTCTCGCGGTAGGGCGTAAAAAGCCCGTGCTCCTGCAGCTCGATGAGCCGCGGCGACATGCGCGCCTGCCGGGTGATGGTGAAGCCCTGCGGCTGCAGCTGCTCGATGAAGCGGGGCAGATCGTGATAGCCCAGCCGCTCGTCGTAAGGCCCCGTTTGCGGAAAGCGAATGGCGTTGCTCGGGCCCGAATCGACGCTGAAGGTGGCGCCGGCGGCAAAGTCGCGCCACATGGCGGATTGCAGCCGCGAAGTCTTCAGTTCGTCGACCACCAGAAAGGCACCGAGCGCACCCAGCACGGCGAGCCCAGTGCCGATCCAGAAGAACTTCTTGAACCTTGTCATGCTCTGCCTCGCACACAGTCTGCTACGCGGGTTCGCCCAAGGCGATGATGCGCCTTTGGCAGCAGTTTGTGTGGTGCGGGGCAGCCTGAAACGAGGGAGAACTACCTATTGGGAATTAGCGGTGCGCCGGCATACAAATGCGGGTTGCCGCGGGCTTCGAAAAAGCAGGCGTCAGCCCACCGCCTTGATGAGTCGCTCGCGCCCCGCCTTGGCCAGCATCGACGCTACCGCGCAAGAGGCCAGGCGCGCCGGCTCCGAGTCGGCCCGGCTGGTCAGGATGACCGGCACCCGGGTGCCCAGCACAATGCCCGCTGCATACGCCCCGCCCAGAAAGGTGAGGCTCTTTGCCAACATGTTGCCCGCGTCCAGGCTGGGCACGATCAGCACATTGGCGCGGCCCGCCACCGGCGACACGATGCCCTTGATGCGTGCCGCCTCCGGGTCGATGGCGTTGTCCATGGCCAACGGCCCATCGACCTCTGCCCCGGTAATCTGCCCGCGGTCGGCCATCTTGCACAGCACCGCCGCATCCAGCGTGGAAGGCACCTTGGTGCTCACCGTTTCAGTGGCCGAGAGAATCGCCACCCGCACCGCTGGCATCTGCAGCGCATGCGCAAGGTCGATCGCGTTCTGCACGATGTCGACCTTTTCATCGAGCGTGGGCGCAATGTTGATGGCCGCGTCGGAAATGATGAGCGGCTGAGGGTGCCCCGGAACGTCCATCACAAAGCAGTGACTGATGCGCCGCGACGTGCGCAGCCCGCCCTCGCGCCGCACCACCGCGCCCATCAACTCATCAGTGTGCAGGCTGCCCTTCATCAACGCATCGACCTCGCCGCGCAAGGCCATGGCCACGGCCGCGTCGGCTGCGGCGTGGCTGTGAGGGGCGTCGACGATGGGGATGTTGGAAAGGTCTGCATTCGCCTCGCGTGCCGGGGCTTCGATTTTTGCGCGAGGGCCGATGAGCGTGGGGGCGATGAGGCCGAGGGCGGCTGAAGCGAGGGCTGCTTCGAGGGAGACGGCGTTGGCTGGGTGGACGACTGCGACGCGGAGCGGTGGGAGGGCGCGGGCTGCGGTGATGAGGCGGTCGTAGTGGGGGTGGGTGGTGGAGGGGGAAGGAGAAGGGGAAGAGGGCGGCATGCGGGCTCCGGTGGACGGGCGTTCTTGGATCACGACATTGTCTTGATCAACTCAAGCGCACGACCACGCGCATCGGGCGCGAGCGCGTAGAAGGCGAGCAGCAGTTCTGCCGCATCGTCATCCGTGGCGTAGAAGTAAGCGACTGGGACGTTGAGCACAGCAGCCAGTCGCTCCACGGTCAACCAATCCGGCGCGTGTTTGCCCCGCTCATATTGGTTCATTCTGGCGCTCGATGACATCTCGTCGATGCCGGCCATGATTCCCAACTTCTCCTGAGACAAGCCGGCCCGAAGTCGAGCGGCCTTTAGGCGCTTTGCAAGTACCGACAAAAAAGCACCCCTAACAAATTCGATCAGGGATGCTCAAAGTTTCTGGCACTGGCTACACTAAGGATTGCTTAGTAAAAGCGGAGGCTTCCCTTGGACGCGTCAGACATTCTTGAGAACAAGGTGTCCCAATTGCAATCTCTGTTGAGTTGCTGCTATGGGGACGGGGGTGAGTGGTTCGAAGTGATCGGGGCGAGGCATCGGGACAACATCATGTGGATTGCTTCGGATCTGGCGACTGAGGTCGGCCGGCTCTCTCAGGAGATGTTGAAAGCAGCTCTCTCGATGGACCTGCCGAAGGCTCGAGAGCAGCGGCCGGTATCGCGGCCGAACGGCGATCCTCATGGCTGCACGGCGGCAAGCGCTTCCGCCGTTAGCCGCGAACGGAAATAACTCGCGGTCTCTTCGTCACTGCAGTAGACGTAGCACCCTTTGATGCCTCGTGTCATCAGCGTGCGGTATGTGTTCTTAATGATCAGGTCCGCCTCCGCGGTAGCCTTCTTCGGATCTGCCTTAAGCCGAACCTTGTAACCACGCAAGGTCTTGTCGTGTCGGTCCCGCGCACTCGGCACCGTCTTGACGAGCCCGTCACGCACGATCAAGTCTGGTCCGATGATCACGCCGATGTAGTCCACCTCAAGACCTTGGCAGGTGTGGATGCAGCCGACCTCGTTGATTGAGTTCGGCGCGATGATCCAAAGGCTTCCATCGACCTCCAGGTTCCATCGCTTGCGATATTCACCAATGACGATGTCGAAAGCCTTTGGGTCTTTCTTGCTGGTCCATGGCCAGCAATAACCAGCGACAACGCGGGCGGTGCCTGACTTGTTCTTCTCTGCGATCGATGCGTGAAGCTCATCGGGTGCGCTGAAGACCTTGAAGTCGAACTCAGCGGGAGTGAGCATCTTGTTTGCTGTTGGCCGAACGTCGAGCGTGTCGTCCAGCCACGCGATGTAGCCGTCCGAACCACTGCACCTGAACTGAGAGGCCAGCTCGTGTTCCGACACCTCCGCGCCCTTGCTGATGCCGAAATCGCGAATGGTTTTTTTGGTCCCGATGTCGCTCAACGTCACGCGTTGGTCTTCATCGATGAAAAACACAGTGCACTTGGCTGCGGCGATGAGTTCCTTGACCTGGTTTTCACCGAGGTTGCCATACAGACCGCTCTTCTCGTTCAGGCGGTGGGCCTCGTCCACGATCAGCACATCGAACGTGTCGCTGGGCGTCTCGATGAAGCCACCCGAGCCGGTGAAGAGATTCGAGTAGCGAGTGCGAGTCATCGTGCCTGCGAGCTTAGTTTCGTAGACGCGTCTCGGCGCGGCATTCTTTGAAACGTACTTGCAGTTCAAGCCTTTCGTTGTCAGCGCGACAAGCGCATTGATGGCCAGCACGGTCTTACCTGTTCCCGGCCCACCTTCGACGATCACCACTTTCGGGTTTGCAGTTGAGGCTGCTTGTCCTGCAGCAAGGATGTGTTCGTAGACCTCTTTCTGGTCATCGATCAAGATGAACTCAGTGTTGCCCTTTAACAATCCGGCGAGACTGTCGCTTAGTGCCTTCGAGGGTCTGATTCTTCCGTTCACTAGTTCATACAGAACGCCGGGATCGCCAAACCTAATGTGCTGCTTGATGAAGTTACGCAGCAAGATCCGTTCGGCGTCGCCTCGCAGAAAGAGTGGCGCCTTGGCAATGTAGCTGGCGTAGTGATCAGCGTCGATTACGCCATCGCGCTCATAGTTATGTAGAGACGCGCAGGCTCGAACTGAAATATCGCCGCAGTGGACGGCTTCGTTGAAGCCCTCTAACAGCGATGCGTAAGACCAAGCCTGATAGGACGGGTGGACTACCTCTCGCATTCTGCTGCCGAGGTAGGTGTTGACAATCGCGTCCTTTGCCGACTGCTGCACAGTGGTCCATTGTTTCAACTCGACGATCACGATGTTCTTCGAGTCGTCATGGCCCCGCCCCGTCAGACTGATGTCGATGCGTTTGGAGCTTTGCGGAATATGCAGCTCAACCGCGATGCCGATGTCATTCGAGATATCTGGGTCGCTAAGAATTTGCGACATGTACTTCAGCGATTCTTTCCACGACTTCACTTCCGAGACGGACACCTTTCGTCCTGTCGCGCTCGTGTATTTAGCCAGGATGACGTCCTCGATCTCCCTGTCGTTGTTGTCGCTGAGAAACTGCTTCTTATCGGCTTGGTAGACGATCACGTCAGTCCTTCCCGGACCCGCCAGATTCGGGTTGGCCGTGCTTCTTGCTGCTTCCCCGCACTTTGTCAGCGGGATATCGCTTGGCGTTGGCCTCTAGTTTTTGCTGAACCGCAGCGTTCAGGTCGACATCCAAAACCGAAGAGAGCCGAACAAGGTAGAGCAGAACGTCCGCAAGCTCGTCCTGAATGGCCTTCGCGGTCTGAGCATCGCGGCCAGCCTCTTTGGAGGCCTCCTCGGACATCCACTGAAAGATCTCGTTCAGTTCTCCGACTTCGCCGGTCAAGGCCATCACCAAATTTTTCGGGGAATGGAATTGGGTCCAGTCGCGCTCAGTGGCGAATTGCTCGAGCTTCGCGGCCAGCCGTGTCACATCGACAAGGGGAGCGCTTCGCTCTGCGCTGGTTTCTTCAGTCACACGAGTTCTCCTGGCCGCCTTGAGTTCGTGTGGAGGCCGGAGCGGGCTTCAAAACGGGTTTCATGAAACAAGTGTATCTAGAGCCGATCGATGGCTGCAAAAATTACCTATGTCATGCCATGAGTTAGGCTGCGCGAGTTCACGATTGTCAAACGACGCGGTTGGGTCTTGGCAAGGACAAGCCCGAACTGCCTCTGACGCTTTCGCATCTAGACCTTGCCCACTCCTTTTTCATGACCCGCATATTCAGCTTCGAGGATCTACCGACCGCGGATCTCGTGGTGGATGCGATCTATGAGGGCGGAAGCGCTCGCAACACCGGCAGCGATCCGATCGCCAAACTGCTGCCGGGCGCGGGCAATCAAGGCGGTTTTCGTGCATCGGGCGCGGGAACGAGGAAGAAGTTCGTCGTTCTCTACTCCAGCGGCGAAGAAGGGGATTGGCCGGATCGCTTGGACCTCAACACTGGTCAGTTCGTGTACTACGGCGACAACCGCACGCCGGGGCACGACCTTCATGACACGACGCGTCGCGGCAATCTCATCCTGAAGGCGGCCTTCGAGAATGCGCATGGAGACGCGGCCAAAAGATCGCAGGTCCCTCCGTTCTTCGTTTTCACCAAGTGCCCGACAGCGAAAAGCAACCGCTCCGTCCAATTCAAGGGGCTTGCCGTGCCCGGATTTCCAGGGTTGCCCATGACGGAGGACTTGGTGGCCGTGTGGAAGACGACTTCAGGCGAGCGGTTTCAGAACTACCGGTCGGTGTTCACGGTGCTCAATGCGGCCACCATTCCGCGCCAGTGGATCGACAGCCTTGCCTCTCAAGAAATCTCATTGGCAACCGCACCAAGTACGTGGCGCTCTTGGGTTGAATCGGGCGCATACAGCCCGCTGACCTCCGAGCCCACGAAGGTGATTCGGACGGAGGGTGAGCAGACGCCGGACACATCGCTCAAGGCCGCGATTTTGGAGCGCGTCTGGTCTCACTTTAAAGACTCGCCTCTCGCCTTCGAATCGTTCGCTGCACGGATATATCAGTTGACGGATAGGCGCGTGATCATTGACGAGATCACCAGAGGCAGTGTCGATGGCGGACGAGATGCAATCGGTCGATATTTGTTAGGCCTGAGCGCTGATCCCGTATACGCAGAGTTCGCGTTGGAGGCGAAGTGCTATCGGCCTAGTTCTGGAGATGTGTCGGCAAACACAGTGGGTGTACGCGAGGTCGCGCGGTTGATATCGCGCATCCGGCATCGCCAATTCGGCGTATTGGTCACGACGTCCGTGATCGCTCGGCAAGCCTACACCGAGGTACGGGATGACCGGCATCCCATCGTTCTCATTAGTGGGCGAGACATCGCTGAAATCCTGATCCAAGCGGGCTATGGCTCAGTTGAGCGGGTTGGTGAGCTGCTTGGTGAATGGCCCGCCTGACGGACTCGTAAACTTCTGCGAGGCAGAAGCTAAAGCGTCCCCATTCCGCGATCGCAAAGTCTGAGCTTGAATGAAGCTGGGGGTTGATTGCATCCATCGTTGGCCCGAAAAGATTATTAAGGGGCTTCACATTCAAGGCGCACCACATTCGACGCATTGCAGCCGCCGGTGGACGGTCTTCTTATATCTCTATCTGAACTATTTTAGGAGTAGTTAAATGGATACGATGACGCCGGCTGAACGGTCCGCATTAATGAGCCGGATAAGAAGCAAGAACACGAAGCCCGAGATGGTAATTCGTTCGCTACTGCATCGAATGGGTTTCCGCTTCCGGCTTCATCGCAAGGATCTCCCCGGTCGACCCGATATCGTGCTTCCACGCCACCGCAAGATTGTGCTGATTCAAGGGTGCTTCTGGCACGGCCATACGTGCCGTTTGGCATCTAAACCGAAGTCAAACGAAGGTTATTGGAGCGTCAAGATCGAAGCAAATCGTGCGCGCGATGTGCGAAACCTTGCCGCACTAATTGATCAAGGTTGGACTGTGCTAGAGCTATGGGAGTGCGAAATTCGCCGCCTTGATGGTCTAGAAGAAAAACTGCAGGCCTTCATGCAGCATTAGGGTGCCTGAACCCATAGCTTGAATGCCTCAACGTCATAACGGGCGAGGCTCAGCAAATGCGTCGTCGCATCAACCATTTTTTTGTGTAGTTCAGCGTCACTTGCCAGTTTTTTGTCGGCATCAATACGTTTGGCAACTCGCCGCAGCGCCTTGGTCGCCATCGAGCCTTCGTCCGGTCTGGGACCTGGCGGGTTCGCCAGTCCCAAAGGGTCTCCTGCAGGAATGAATGTTGGAGTAAATTTCAATGCGAGCGAAACCAGATCTTCGTGTTCGGCTTCCTTTTCGACACGATATCCAAAAACGCTGAGCAGCTCGACGGAGGTTGGCGGTTGGTTCTGCAAAGCAAGTGCCACAAACCACTTACAAAGACCAGTCAAAAATACCGGAAGCAACCCTCCTGCTGTTCCGATTGCAGCCGTCAAAGCGATTTCAGTTTCAATCGCGAAATGGTCGCGCGATGCCTCACGAAAAGGCACACATTCCGTCAAGTTAGCCAAGTACTTTGCTAGAAGTGCCTCAAGAACCTTGTCATTAATATTGGGCTTGTCGGCGCGGGTTGTAAGTAGAAGAAGCCAAGGAGCCTTCGTACGCGCCTGCAGCGAGAACAAGGTAGTTACCGCGTCGTAGTAGCTGTTGTCTAGTGTACCGGGTGCTTGGGCGCCGAACCCATCGCATAAATCAAGGTTAATGACATCGTAAGGCCCTAATTCACACGCCTTAGCAAATGCAATCGATTTGTGATTGGCGATTCGCGCGAAATTATCACCAAGCACATGCGACATTGGATCGACACGGGGAAGACGCATGACCTCGTCTAGCGAGATGTTTAATTCGGTGTGCGCCTTGCTTCGAGGTTGAGCGCTGCTGTTAAATCCGAGAAAGCGCAGGTTTACATCATTCGCTTCGCATACCGCTGAGTGAAAATGCCGAAGATCGAGTAGATCAACGCCTGGGAGGCCCAGGTATTTAAGAACCCCGTCCGCAAGTGGCTTATCCACAATGAGCTTGATGACTTCGTGGCACCACTGATGATGCCGTACATACTGCTTGCGGGGGCGGTGCCAAGGCAAGAACTCTCCCTTAGTTGCCATTGGCGTCGGCGCTTCGTATTCACCCAATCCGACAATATCGTCTGCGTGATTTTCAGCCTCTGGCACTGCGTCGCTCATCATTCTCCTGGCGCGTCAAGAATTTCATAAATGGCCTTGAGCAGCTTTTCTTGCTTGCGCTTTGGTACTGAATCCAGCAGTCCAAACGATGCGAGAACCTGCGCAATGGCTTTCAGTTTTTCTTCAAGAATGGCATTTCGCGCCTTGGTCTTTGCAGTCTGAGCTCCTCGCGGTCGCTCCGGGACGATCGCGGCGCGTGAGTACACGTACGCCTCTCCTGTCGCTTCCGTTTTTCGGCCGGTCGTTGATAGTTCGATAGCCGGAGGATGCGCTCCGGGATCATCGGCTTCTTGGCTCCAAATCTTGCTGGCGACGCTCTGGATTGTTGAAACAGCTACGCCTTTGCTCTCATCGCGCGTTTGTCCTCGGACTTCGCTTGCGAGCCGCTTCTGCGCTGAGGCAAGCTGCCTCAAAGCGCTATGAAGCCATTTCGTCAGGTAAACAGAGTGAGGATGTGCGTGATTGAATGACTCTCGATCGATGTTTAGCGCGCTGTCTAGCCCTTCACTCACAAAGATCTCGCAGGTAATCTGCCGTAACCGGGTCTGTTCCGACACCTGGTAGCGCATAAAGGTAGAGTCAAACAGCGTGCCGCTGGATCCGTGGATACGTACTAAGGAGCCCTGATGTTCGACAGGTGCGACCTTTGGTGTCCAGAAAAGATAGGCCTCGAACGCAAGCGGGCCACCGCTCAATGCCCTCGGTACTTTTTTGAACTCCTCCCTGCACTTTCCGATGAACACCAGTGGGTGCTTGAGAGCATTGTTTGTTGCCGGCAGGCCCCTGAATTTGACTGGCCTCGCCAACTGCAGATCATCGAAGAACACTTCGAATTTCCCGATCGATCCGACCGGATCTTCAAGTCCTGCCTTCTTCCGAAGGGGTGCACCCCCAGCGTCCAGTTTTGTCGCCGAGCCTTTTGGTTGATTGGACAGCGTGAACGCTTCGGCCCAGCCATTGAGATCCATGTCGAACAGGTGGCCGTCAACGTATGGAAGCGGGACCGCTAAGCTCAATTGCCACACCATGCGCAGGTAGTAGTCAAAAATACGATCAAGCTGCGGGTTCGGCGTGGAGTGCTCCGCCTCCTCCCAAACACTTTGCGCCAGTTTCGCGAATGCTTCATCTGGCGGATCCCCTTTTTTCCAGGGAAGCGCAGACAGCTCCCCTGCGGTTTCCTTCAGCAAATCCCCGCTTTCATCGACGCGGCCGATGTGGAAGCGCGGAGGATCAATAATCGACTGCTCTTCGGCGTCAGACTGCGATTCGTTTTGGTCGATTGCACTCCAGATGTCGCGGCTGCGCAAAGTATCGCGGGCTTGCGGACGGATACTAGTCAGAATAATCGTCGTACCATGAATTTCCGTATCTGCGGCCTTTTCGCGCCAGATGTTCACCTTGCCTGATTCGAATTTCTTCTCACCGTCCTGATCCGGAACGATGTCTTCGTCTGCGTACTGGCGCAGGGCCACCGTGGCGACAGTTCGGTGGTCATCGCCTTTGACCTTCGTGATGATCTGAAATGTGTGCGTGAGCTGCGAGACCGAGAAGAGGCCAATGCCAATCTTGCCGATCAAACGTCGGCCTCCAGGACTTCGCGTCGGATCGTCAGCTGCCGTGACGCCCAATGATGAGCCGAGTTCGTTCCGCTTTGCGCTTCCGCCGATATGCAATAGCAGATGAGCTAAGGCCTCTGGCTCCATGCCATGTCCGTCGTCTTCTACGGAAATACGCTCGAACCGCGGAGCGTCTGTCTTGATGATTACGCGCGTGGCGTCGGCGTCGTAGGCATTCGAAATGAGTTCACGTAGTGCTGAACCAGGTTGGCGGTAGATGCCATCCGTGACCCGCGCGATAACTCTGTCGTCTGTTTTCAGAACAGCAGGGACAATGCTCTCAGGCCCATGGCTTGCACGGATGCGTTTAACGAGCGCCTGCTCGGGAGTGAGCGCCATGCTACCCGCCCCGCATCGCTCGCTTCACCGCGGTAGCAACACTGTGCGCTAGCGGGGGAGGAACAGCATTGGAGACTTGCTCAACTTGCTCTGATAAATTGCCTACAAGAACGAATGTCTTAGGGAAGCCTTGCAATAGCAGCGCTTCATAGATACTGAGCCTACGCCGACCATCTGGATGTACATGGATTTCTCGATGTCCGAATGCGATGGTTGGACTTGCTTTATTCCAATTCAGACGTTTGAAGCTGCGTCCGTCGGCCGCCTCTGCGTCCGGATTGTCAAAGCGCGGAGATCTTGGCTGCATCGTCCAATGGTTAGGATGGACAGGAATATCCTCTGGTTTAAGCCCATATTTGAAGTACATGGGCTGCTCTAAGCTTCCGATCGCTTGGCGAACAGTTTCCAAACCCTTGCGCTTGCGTGGTTTGACGGTCGCGTAACCCTGTCCGCTCCGCATCCCAGACAGGATGATGCGTCGGCGGTTTTGAGGCACTCCGAAATCAACGGAACAGAGTTCTTTTTCTGTCACATCGAAGCCAAGCCCGGCAATGCCGTCTTTCAGTGCCTTATAGGTTTTTGCATGCTTCTTGTCGCGGATGCCGAGCACATTCTCAAATACGATGAACTCAACCGTATACAGTGCTTGAAGTGCTTCCACGATCTGAAGATACAGCTTCGGAAGCTTGTTGCGAGGGTCACTAGTTAGTGCCCCGGTGTTCGCTCGCGAGAAGCCTTGGCATGGAGGCCCTCCAATCACCGCGATGGCTTGCCCAGGTTTCAGCTTCTTTTGAACCAGCTCGACAACTCCGGCAGGCTGCAACTTAACGAGGTCTCCTACCTCAGCCTTGGTGCGGGGAAAGTTCTGCTTGTGTGTGCGAATCGCGGCGTCGGAAGCATCAATCGCAACCGAGATGGTGAAGCCTGCCTTTTTGAATCCTAGATCGAGTCCGCCGGCGCCAGAGAAGAGGCTGACGATCTTCGGAAGTTTTTTCTGCGAAGCTGGAGGCTTCTGATGTTCGATTCGCGAACTGGATGTGTCTGGTGCGCCGCAGCGTGACTCAGCCTCCGTGGCTTTGAAATCTTCGGAGCGCATCATTTACCCTTGGTTTTCTTGGCATCGCGTCCGGTAACGGTTGAGCTAGAAACCGACGTAAGTTGTTCTTCTTCTCCGAAAGGCCGCTGTGATGCTTGTCGGGTTGCCCAAACGGTAGGGCCGAAGGTCTCAACCGCCTTTCCCAACGCAGCATGCAGCTCTTCAGGAGCAGAGACTGTAGTGCGAATGGACTTGGCCATGTACATGGGCACCCTATGAAAGTTGCATCATCTTACATCACCGTGGGGGTTGGCCGGCTCGCATCTAGGGCGGATACTATTTGGATCCTAGATCGAGAGACCTTTATGACAATCGAAGTCGGTGACGTAGTAATTCTGAAAAGTGGTGGCGAAACGATGACTGTGCAGGAGGTTGATGGTACGGACATCAGCTGCGTCTGGATGATCAAAGGAGAGGTAAAAGCCGCTACCTTTGACTCAAGACTTCTGAAGCTCATCCCAACGGCAGGCGGCGCAAGCTAGAGCTAATGGAAACTAGGCATTGAGCCCCCAAGGGGAAAAGCCGTCGCTCTGCAACCTCAATTGTTGCGTGGCGGTGACCGGGCAGACGAAAAAAAGCCCGTAGTCTCACGACTACGGGCTTTTTATTTGGTGCCGGAGAGATGAATCGAACACCCGACCTTCTCATTACGAATGAGCTGCTCTACCGACTGAGCTACACCGGCGAAGCCTCGGATTATAGCAACACCGTCAGGCCTTTTCGGTGTGGTACTTGGTCAAACGCTCGACTTCGTTACGCGAACCCAACATCACGCTCACGCGCTCGTGCAGTTTGGTGGGCTTCAGGTCCAGGATGCGCTGCTTGCCGTTGGTGGCGGCGCCGCCGGCCTGCTCCACCAGCCAGCTCATGGGGTTGGCCTCGTACATCAGGCGCAGCTTGCCGGCCTTTTCGGGCTCGCGCTTGTCCCACGGGTACATGAACACGCCGCCGCGCATCAAGATGCGGTGCACGTCGGCCACCATGCTGGCAATCCAGCGCATGTTGAAGTCTTTGCCGCGCGGGCCTTCCTTGCCGGCCAGGCATTCGTCGATGTAGCGCTTCATGGGCTCGTCCCAGTGGCGCATGTTGCTCATGTTGATGGCAAATTCCTTCGTGTCGGCCGGAATCTGAATGTCTTCCTGCGTGAGCACAAAGCTGCCTTGCTCGCGGTCTAGCGTGAACATGGCCACGCCGTTGCCCACGGTGAGCACCAGGGTGGTTTGCGGGCCGTAGATGCAGTAGCCGGCGGCCACTTGCTGGGTGCCGGGCTGCAAAAAGTCGGCTTCCTGCACGCCGGGGGTGTCGTCGGGCTTTTTCAGCACGCTGAAGATGGTGCCAATGCTCACGTTCACGTCGATGTTGCTGCTGCCGTCGAGGGGGTCGAACATGAGCAGGTATTCGCCCTGCGGGTAGCGGTTGGGCACCACGTAGATGCTGTCCATTTCTTCGCTGGCCATGGCCGCAAGGTGGCCGCCCCATTCGTTGGCTTCAATGAGCACTTCGTTGGCGATGATGTCCAGCTTCTTCTGGATTTCGCCCTGCACGTTTTCGCTTTCGGCGGTGCCGAGCACTCCGCCCAGCGCGCCCTTGTTGACGGCCTGGCTGATGCTCTTGCAGGCGCGGGCCACCACTTCGAGCAGCAGGCGCAGCTGGCCGGGAATGAGGCCGTCGGCGCGCTGTTGTTCGACGAGGTAGCGGGTGAGGGAAATCTTCTGTTGTTGATAAGCCATGTGCTTGTGTGTTCCTTGCTTGGTTAGTTACCGGCCAGGGCGCGGGTAACGACTTCGTGGGTGTCCTTGCTCAGGTCGGGCTTGGCGGCCACGCGGGCAATGGCTTCGCGCGCGGCGCTGCGGTAGGGCTCGGCCAGCTTGCTCCAGCGGTCGAGCGCGCGGGCAAGGCGGGCGGCCACCTGGGGGTTGATGGCATCCAGCTCTATGACGCGCTCGCTCCAGAACACGTAGCCGGCGGCGTCTGGGCGGTGGAATGCGCCGGGGTTGGCGCTGCAGTAGCTGAAGATCACGCTGCGGGCGCGGTTGGGGTTCTTGATGGAGAAGTCCGGGTGCTTCATCAGCTGCTTTACCAGCGGCAAGATGTCGCCGCCGCGGTCGGGCGCGCCGGCCTGCAGCGAAAACCACTTGTCGATGACCAGCGCTTCGTCCTTGAACAGCGCATGAAAGCGCGCGAGCGCCTGCGCAGCCAGGGTGTGGCCCGACGACACCAGCGCATTGAGCGCGTTGAAGCGGTCGGTCATGTTGCCGGCGTCTTTGAAGCGCTGCAGCGTCTTGCCGGGCCACACGGTGTCGCCCGAAGAGCGCGCCGCCAGGCACAAGAAGTTGAGCGCCATGCCGGCCAGCGCGCGGCGGCCTGAAGAGGTGGGGTCAGGCGTGTAGGCGCCGGTGTCGTGGTTTTCTTCGTAGACCTGTTGCCAGTCTTGGAAGAGGGCGGTGGCCAGCTGGGCGCGCATGGCTTCGCGCACCAGGTGCACGCGCTGCGGGTCGACCACTTCGAGCTGCTCGGAAATATAGGTTTCCGATGGCAGCGTGAGCACCAGTTCCTTGAAGGCGGCGTCGAGCTTCGGGTTGCGCAACACGCTGCGCATGGCGTCCAGATACGCGTCGTTCAGCACCGGGGTGGTGTCGGTCGCCAGCGCCGCAATGCCCTGCAGCGCGGCGCGCAGGCCCAGGCGCTGGCCGGCTTCCCAGCGGTTGAAGGGGTCGGGGTCGTTGGCCAGCAGGGTGAGCAGTTGGGCGTCGGTGTATTCAAAGTCCAGGATCACCGGCGCGCTGAAGCCGCGCAAGATGGAAGGCACGGGCTCCGAGTCGAGCCCCACAAAGGTAATTTGCTCGCCTGCGCGCGAGAGCACCACGGTGCGCGTGCACGGGGTGCCGGGCGCGCCGCGGGTTACTTCGCTTTCGCCTTCTAGCTGCAGCGGCAGTTCGCGCCCGCTGGCGTCCAGAAGGCCAATGTTCACCGGAATGACGAACGGCTCTTTGGTGGGCTGGCCCGGCGTGGGCGGGCAGCTTTGCACAATGCTCAGGGTGTAGCTGCGCGCTTGCGCGTCATACACGCCGTGGGCGGCAAGGCGCGGCGTGCCGGCCTGGCTGTACCAGCGCTTGAACTGCGGCAGCAGGCGGGCCAGCTCCGAATCGGGGTTGGCGTCGGCAATGGCCTGGGCAAAGTCGTCGCAGGTTACGGCCTGGCCGTCGTGGCGCTCAAAGTAAAGGGTCATGCCCTTTTCAAAGCCCTTGCGGCCGACCAGCGTCTGCATCATGCGCACCACCTCGGCACCCTTTTCATAGATGGTGACGGTGTAGAAGTTGCTGATCTCGATGTAGCTGTCTGGCCGCACCGGGTGGGCCATGGGGCCGGCGTCTTCAGGAAACTGGGCGGTGCGCAACACGCGAACGTCTTCGATGCGCTTCACGGCGCGGGCCGAGGCATCGGCGCACAGGTCCTGGCTGAACTCCTGGTCGCGGAAGACGGTCAGGCCTTCTTTCAGCGAAAGCTGGAACCAGTCGCGGCAGGTTACGCGGTCGCCGCTCCAATTGTGAAAGTACTCGTGGCCGACCACGCTTTCGATGTTGCTGTAGTCGGCGTCGGTGGCGGTGGCCTGGTTGGCCAGAACGTACTTCGTGTTGAAGATGTTCAGGCCCTTGTTCTCCATGGCGCCCATGTTGAAGTCGCTGGTGGCAACAATCATGAAGCGGTCCAGGTCCAACGGCAGGCCAAAGCGGGCTTCGTCCCACAGCACCGAGTTGACGAGCGAGTTCATCGCGTGCTCGGTCTTGTCCAAGTCTCCGGCGCGCACGTACACCTGCAGCAAGTGCTCCTTGCCGTTGCGCGCGGTAATGCGCTGCTCGCGCGCCACCAGCTTGCCGGCCACCAGCGCAAACAGGTAGCTGGGCTTCTTGAAGGGGTCGACCCACTTGGCAAAGTGGCGGCCCTCGGGCAGGTCGCCTTGCTCGACCAGGTTGCCGTTCGACAGCAGCACGGGGTAGGCGGCCTTGGCGGCGCGCAGCGTTACCGTGTACATCGCCATCACGTCGGGGCGGTCCAAAAAGTACGTGATGCGGCGGAAGCCTTCGGCCTCGCACTGCGTGAAGAAGGTGTCTTCGCTCACGAACAGGCCCATCAGCTTGGTGTTCTTGATGGGGCAGCAGGTGGTGAAGATTTCGAGTTCGAAGGCGTCGGGCAGGCCGTCGATCACCAACTGCTCGCCTTCCATGCGGAATGACGCGCCCTGGCCGTTGACCAGCACGCGGGCCAGGTTCAGCTCGTCGCCGTCCAGGCGCAGCGGCTGGGCCGGCACGTCGGGGTTGCGGCGCAGCTGCATGCGGTTGAGCACGCGGGTCTTGGCGGGATCGAGGTCGAAGGTCAGGTCGACGGTGTCGATCCAGAATGCCGGAGCGGCATAGTCTTCGCGGCGAATGGCAATCGGTTGCCCTTGGGCGTCACGCTGCAGCAGCATCGAGTGTCTCCAGAAAATTCGAATGGGCGAGTTCGTCGTAGTCGCGAACGGCGGCAATCACATGGGGGCCGGCAAGCTCGGCGGCGGTATGGGTGCTGCACACGGCCACGGCACGCATGCCGCCGCGGCGCGCAGCCGCTATGCCGAAGGGCGCATCTTCAAACACGATGCAGCGCTCGGGCGCCACGCCAATGCGGCGCGCGGCTTCCAAGAAAATCTCGGGCGTGGGCTTGCCGGCAAAGCCTTCGTCGCCGCCCACAATGGCCAGCGGCAGCGGGTCCATCTTCAGGCGCGACATCGCAAATTCAATGTTGTGCTTGTCGCCCGCGGTGCCCACGGCCACCTTCAGGCCGCGCGCCACGGCGGCCTTGGCAAAGGCGGTAAAGCCGGCAACCTCGGTGAAGTTGTCGCTGAACATGGCGCGGTAGATTTCTTCTTTTTCGTGCACCAGGGTTTGGCACTCGGCGTCTGAAAGCTCGCGCTCGAACAGCTCGCGCATGCACTCGGTGCCGGTGCGGCCCGTGGTGCGCGCAAGAATGTCGGTCACGTCGAGCTTGAGCCCGTGGCGCGCCACAAACTCGACCCACGACCGCGCATGCCACGGCATGGAGTCGATCATGGTGCCGTCCATGTCGAAGATGAAGGCTTCGACCTTGTCGTGGGTCAGGCTCATCGATTACACGCCTTGCTTCAGCGAGGCTTCGATGAACACGTCCAGGTCGCCGTCGAGCACCTTTTGCGTGGCCGAGACTTCAACGTTGGTGCGCAGGTCCTTGATGCGGCTGTTGTCCAGCACGTAGCTGCGGATCTGGTGGCCCCAGCCCACGTCGGTCTTGCTGTCCTCGAGCTTTTGCTGCTCTTCCTGGCGCTTGCGCATTTCGTGGTCGTACAGGCGAGAGCGCAGGCGCTTCCACGCCACGTCGCGGTTGCTGTGTTGGCTCCGGCCGTCCTGGCACTGCACCACAATGCCGGTCGGTATGTGCGTCAGGCGCACGGCCGAGTCGGTCTTGTTGATGTGCTGGCCGCCCGCGCCGCTTGCGCGGAAGGTGTCGGTGCGCACGTCGGCCGGGTTGATCTCGATCTCGATGGAATCGTCGATTTCCGGGTACACGAAGATGCTGGCAAAGCTGGTGTGGCGCCCGCCCGACGAGTCGAACGGCGACTTGCGCACCAGGCGGTGCACGCCGGTTTCGGTGCGCAAGAGGCCAAAGGCATAGTCGCCTTCCACCTTGATGGTCGCGCCCTTGATGCCGGCGGTGTCGCCCGGGGTTTCGTCTTCGATCTGCGTCTTGAAGCCCTTGCGCTCGGCGTACTTCAGGTACTGGCGCAGCAGCATGCTGGCCCAGTCGCAAGCCTCGGTGCCGCCGGCGCCGGCCTGGATGTCGACAAAGGCGTTGAGCGGATCGGCCGGGTTGTTGAACATCCGGCGGAATTCGAGCTGCTTGATGTCGGCCTCGAGCGCGGCGGCGTCGTCGGCAATGGACTGCAAGCCGTCCATGTCGCCGTCTTCCTTCGACATTTCATACAGCTCGGTGTTGTCCGAGAGGCCGCTGGTGAGGCGGTCGAGTGTCACGACCACGTCGTCGAGCGATTTCTTCTCGCGGCCGAGTTCCTGGGCCTTCTTGGGGTCGTTCCAGACGTTCGGGTCTTCGAGCGATGCGTTAACCGTCCTCAGACGTTCGGCTTTGGCATCGTAGTCAAAGATACCTCCGTAGATCGGCCGTCCGGGCGCTCAGGTCCGCGAGGGTTGCGCCGATTTGGTTGATTTGTTCTGCGTCCATGGGGTGTCCTGACTGTGTTCGGGGGAAACCGGACATTTTCTCATGGACCGATAACCCGCCTAGGAACTGCGCCGTATTGCTCCTTCCCCCTTTGGGGGAAGGCTGGGATGGGGGCGGGCAGGGCGCCCATTTCGAGCGCCGCTTGCCCCCACCCCAACCCTCCCCCGGGAGGGGAGGGAGTAAGGCAAAGTCAGAAGGCGGGGACCAGCGAGCCCTTGAACTGGCTCTCGATAAAGCTCTTCACCTCCGCCGACTGGTAAGCCGCGACCAGCCGCTTGGCCCAGGGCTTGTCCTTGTCGGCGCGGCGCACGGCAATCAGGTTGGCGTACGGGCTTTTCGGGGCTTCCTTGATCACGGCGTCCTTGGCGAGCGAAAGGCCGGCTTTTTCGGCGTAGTCGTTGTTGATGGCGGCGATGGCCAGGTCGTCGAGCGAGCGCGGCAGTTGGGCGGCGTCCAGCGCAACCAGCTTCAGCTTTTTCGGGTTGCTCACCACGTCGAGCGGCGTGGCGTTGTTGTTCTTCACTGCATCGGGCTTCAGCGTGATGAGGCCGGCCGTTTGCAGCAGCAGCAGGGCGCGGTTGCCGTTCGACGGATCGTTCTGGATGCCGACCGAGGCGCCGTCGGGCAGCTGGTCGATCGACTTGATCTTGCGCGAGTAGAAACCCAGCGGCGCCGTGATGGTGAGGCCCACGGGCACGATGTCGAAGCCGCGCGCCTTGTTCTGGTTGTCCAGAAAGGGCTGGTGCTGAAAGGCGTTGGCGTCCAGGTCGCCCGAGGCGAGGGCGGCGTTGGGCAGCTGGTAGTCGTTGAACACCACCACCTGGATGTTCAGGCCGTCCTTGGCGGCGACCTTCTTCACCACTTCGAAGATCTGCTCGCCGTTGCCGACGGAAACGCCCACCTTGATGGCGGTCTTGTTGTCTTGCGCGAAGGCGGTGCTGCCGGTGAAGAAAAGTGCGCCCGCAATGGTTGCAAGGGCGAGGGTGCGGCGGCGAAGGGTGCTGTGCATGTTGTTGCGCGAAATCAAAAAAAGTAAGGCCGCGAATGTGGCATTGCCCCGCCGGTTTGGGAACGAACCAATGCGCATATCGATATGGCATTGCTCGCCGGGCTTCTTCAATGCTTATGCGTTTTCATGCATAAGCAAGCGCCGATTTGTTCGTTCCCTTTTGACGATTTTGTTTTCATACTCGGCACCTTTTTGCGAACTCCGCGGCCTGCCTTGACGCGGGCCGTGCCTCCTCTCCATGACCAACCATTCGCCTGATGCGGCCCGCGGCAACGCGGCGCCGGTCATCCGACTTCAATCGGTGCAGAAGTCTTTTGCCTTGCCCAGCGGCGAGGTGTTCGACGCCGTGCAGTCGCTCTCGCTCGACATTCACCAGGGCGACGTGTTCGGCCTGATCGGCAAGAGCGGCGCGGGCAAGTCGACCCTGCTGCGCCTCATCAACCTGCTGGAGCGGCCCGATGCGGGCAAGGTCTTCGTCGGCGGGCGCGACCTGACGACGCTCTCGCGCCGCGAACTGCGCGACATGCGCCAGAACATCGGCATGATCTTCCAGCAGTTCAACCTGCTGCAGAACGCCACGGTGTTCGACAACGTGGCGTTTCCGCTGAAGATCCACGGCCGCCATTCGAAGGCCGAAATCGACGCCCGCGTGCGCGAGTGCCTGGCCCTGGTGGGGCTGGCCGAGAAGATCGACACATACCCGGCCCAGCTTTCGGGCGGGCAGAAGCAGCGCGTGGCCATCGCGCGTGCGCTGGCGCCGCGGCCGCAAGTGCTGCTGTGCGACGAGCCCACCTCGGCGCTCGACACCGAAACCACGCGCGCGCTGCTCGAAACGCTGCGCGACATCAACCAGAAGATCGGCGTGACCATCGTCATCGTGACGCACGAGCTCTCGGTGGTCGAGGTGCTGTGCCGCAATGTCGCCATCCTGGAAAAGGGCCGGCTGGTGGAGCAGTTTGCGGTGCTCGATGCGCCGACCCAAGAGCGCAAGACCGCACTGGGCCGTGAAATCGACGAACTGGTGCGCCGCCGCGAACGCGAGGCGCGCGAACCCATCACGCCGCGCCCCTTGCCGGCGCAGCGCAGCGCGCAGGAGGTGGCCTATGTTTGAAAACATCGCGCCCATCCTCCCCGAGCTGTGGGTGGCCACGGGCCAGACCTTTCTGATGCTGGCCATCGGCCTCTCGGCCGCGGTGCTGATCGGCGGGCCGCTGGGCATTCTGCTGTTCTTGCTGGGGCCGGGCCAGTCGCTCGAAAACAAGCCGGCGTTCCTCGTCCTGAACTGGATCGTGAACACCGTGCGTTCGTTTCCTTTCATCATCTTGCTGGTGGCGCTGGTGCCTTTCACGCGGGTGATTGCGGGCACCTCCATCGGCCCGCTGGCGGCCGCGGTGCCGCTGTCGTTTGCGGCCATTCCGTACTTTGCGCGGCTGGTGGACCAGTGCCTGCGCGAAGTGCCGCGCGGCGTGATCGAGGCGGCGCACGCCATGGGCGCCTCGGAGCTGCAGATCGTTTGGCGCGTGCTGGTGGTCGAGGCGCGCTCGGGTCTTGTGCTGGCGCTGACGGTGCTGGCGGTGAGCTTTCTCTCGTACTCGGCCATTGCCGGTGTGGTGGGCGGCGGCGGCATCGGCGACCTGGCCATTCGCTACGGCTACTACCGCTTTCAGACCGATGTGATGGTGCTCACCGTGGCGCTGCTCGTGGTGCTGGTACAGATCCTGCAGTTCGTGGGCAACACCACGGCGCGCAGGCTGGACAAGCGTTGATTTTTTGTTTTTCTCTTTCCTTTCTCTTTTCTCTCCTGCTCATTCCATGAAAACCGCACTGCTGCGCCGTTCCGTTCTCGCCCTGTCCCTGGTCGCCCTTTCGTTCGGCGGCCTTTCGCTGGCACAGGCGCAAGAAGCCAAGAAGAACCTCGTCATCGGCGGCACGGCCGGCTCGAACATCGACCAGCTGAAGGCCGGCATCGTCCCCATCCTTGAGAAGAAGGGCTACAAGGTGAAGCTGGTCGAGTTCAACGACTACGTGCAGCCCAATCTCGCGCTGGCCCAAGGCTCGCTCGACGCCAATTTCTTTCAGCACCAGGTCTACCTGAAGAAGTTCTCGGCCGACCAGAAGCTGGACCTTGCCGAACTGGTGCAGGGCCCCATCGCGCCGCTGGGCGTGTACTCCACCAAGCGCAAGAGCCTGGCCGAACTGAAGGAGGGCGACCGCTTCACGCTGCCCAACGACCCGAGCAACCTGGCCCGTGCGCTCGTGCTGCTGGAGCAGAACAAGCTCATCACCATCAAGCCCGGCGTCGATCCGCTGCGCGCGTCTGAAAAAGACGTGGCCGAGAACCCGAAGAAGCTGAAGTTCATTCCGCTCGAAGCCGCGCAACTGCCGCGCTCGCTGGGCGACACCGAATACGCCATCGTCAATGGCAACTTCGCCATCTCGTCGGGCCTGAAGCTCACCGAGGCCGTGGTGCTCGAAAAGACGCCCGACTACTACCTGAACGTGGTGGCCGTGAAGAGCGCGGACAAGAACGCGCCCTGGGCCAAGGACATTGCCGACGCCTACCGCTCCAAGGAGTTCAAGGCCGTGGTGGACACGAAGTTCCAGGGCTACGCAAAGCCCAGCTTCCTGCAGTAAGCCGGCGTAAAAGGGCGCCACACAGGCGCCCCATGCTGGCGCAGCCGGGCCGCAGGCTTGTAGCATGCGGGCATGACCCAGCACATCGGAATCGTCGGATGCTCCGCCGAAGGCGCGGCGCTCTGTTACCAGACCATCTGCGTGGAAGGGGCCCAACTCCTCGGCCCTCATGCGCATCCTGAAGTGTCGATGCACACGCCGTCGCTTGCCGACTACATGCAGCACATCTACCGCAACGACTGGCGCGGCGTGGGCGAGGTGATGCTGGCTTCGGCCAACAAGCTCGCGAAGATCGGCGCCAGCTTTCTGGTCTGCCCGGACAACACCATTCATCAGGCGCTGCCGTTCATCGAGGCGCGCTCGCCGTTGCCATGGCTGCACATTGCCGAATGCGTGGCCGAGGAGGCTGCGCAGCGCGGGTTCAAGCGCCTGGCCATTACCGGCACGCGCTGGCTGGTCGAAAGCGAGGTCTACCCCGAGAAGCTCTCTGCCAAGGGGCTCGAATACGTTCGGCCTACCGCCGATGAGCGCGAAGAAATCAACCGCATCATCATGGACGAACTGGTCTGCGGTGTTTTCACGCCCGATGCGGTCACGGCGTTCCGCCGCGTCATCCAGCGCATGAAGGACGAGGACGGCTGCGACGCGGTGGTGCTCGGCTGCACCGAGATTCCGCTGATCATGAACGACGTGAACTCGCCGCTGCCCACGCTCGATTCGACGCGGCTGCTGGCGCGCGCGGCGCTGCAGCGCACGGTGCAGGGCGGCGCGGCCAATTGAAAGCTGGCGGCTCTCAGCCGGCCAGGAACTGCTCGATCAGCCCGGCCACCCGCTGCGGCTGGTCGTGATGCAGCATGTGGCCGGCATCGGCCACCTGCTCGATGCGCACCGAGGGCACGGACTTCAAGCGCTCGTGAAACTCTTCGAGCGTGTAGCGGTTTTTCCACCAGCCGTGCAGGCTGTCGTCGGCGGCTTCGACCATGAGCGTGGGCGCCGAAATTCGCGCATAGAGCGCGAGCGTTTCATCGACCCGGAAGATGTTGGCATTGATGATCTTGTGCGCGGCTTCGCCCAAAATCTGCCAGCGCTGGCTGCCGTCGGGCTGGGTTTGCGCGGCCGACCAGTGGCCGGCCAGCCAGTTGGCCTTGTCGGGCGTGAGGCGCGGGTTGGTCTTCATGAGCCGGCGCGCCACGCCATCCACAGACGAGTAGCTGGCAAGCGCCATTTCGCCGCGGTGCAGGCGCTTGAGTTCGTCGATCCACTGCCCGTAGCGCGCGGGTGCTTCCTCGGGCTTGCGCGCGGGCATGCCGAAGCCTTCGCAATTGACCAGGCGGCGAATGCGCGCGGGCCTTGCCCCCGCATAGTGCATGGCGACGTTGCCGCCCATGCTGTGGCCGACCAGGTCCACCGGTTGTGCCGCATCGCCTTCGCCGGCGTAGTGGTCGAGCAGCCATTCCAGGTCGGCCAGGTAATCGGGCAGCCAGTAGTTGTCGACGCCGCCGCCATCTGTCAGGCCAAAGCCGCGCCAGTCGGGCGCAATGATGAAGCGCTCTTCGGCCAATGCATCGACCACGAACTGCCACGACGCCCCCACGTCCATCCAGCCGTGCAGCAACACCAGCGGCGGCCGCGCCGCGGAGGGCTCGCCCCACACGCGCACGTGGTAGCGGAGGTTGCGCACGGGCACGAATTCGGTGCGCGAGGGGCGAAGGGCTTGGTACATGGGCGCTGATGATACGGAGCCGCGGGCCGCGGCGCAGTCCGCCACAAGACAGCGCTCGCTCGGGTTTTGAGCCCGCGGCCAGCGCACCGTGGAGGAGGGCGGTAGCATTCCGCGCATGAAAAAAATCCAACTCGGCCAGAGCAGCCTGCAGGTCACCCCGATCTGCCTTGGCACCATGACATTCGGCGAACAGGTGGACGAGCCCACCTCGCATGCCATCTTGAGCCGCTCGCTGGAGCGCGGCGTCGATTTCATCGACACGGCCGAGATGTACGCGGTGCCCACGCGCAAGGAGACATACGGCGCCACCGAAACCATCATCGGCAACTGGTTTGCGGCCAACCCCGGGGCGCGCCGGAAGATCACGCTGGCCACCAAGGTGGCCGGCCCTGTGCGCGCCACGCCCTGGGTGCGCGAAGGCACGGGCATGACGGCGGCCGATATCGTGGCCTCGTGCAATGCCAGCCTGAAGCGGCTGAAGACCGACGTCATCGACCTGTACCAGATCCACTGGCCCGAGCGCCACGTGCCGGCCTTCGGCGCCCTGTACTACGACCCGGCCAAGGAGACCTCGCAAACCCCGATCCACGAGCAGCTCGAAGCGCTGGGCGGGCTGGTCAAGGCCGGCAAGGTGCGCGAAATCGGCCTTTCGAACGAAACCCCGTACGGCGTGCACGAGTTCGTTCGGCTGGCCGAGCAGCACGGCCTGCCGCGCGTGGCCTCGGTGCAGAACGTCTACAACCTGGTGAGCCGCGGGCTCGAGAACGGGCTCGACGAGACGATGCACCGGCTCGGCGTTTCGCTGCTGGCGTATTCGCCGCTGGCCTTCGGCCTCTTGACCGGCAAGTACGACCAGGGCGGCATCGAGGGGCCGGAGGCGCCGAAGGGCGCGCGCATTTCGAGCTACGAATCGGTGCGCAAGCAGCGCTGGGGCCGGCCCGATGCTTTGAAGGCGGCGCGCCGCTACAACCAGCTGGCGCGCGACAACGGCCTGACGCCGGTGCAGCTGGCGCTGGCCTTCTGCTACACCAAGTGGCAGGTGGCAAGCACCATCATCGGCGTGACCACGGTGGCACAGCTCGACGAAGACCTCGACGTGTGGGGCACCACGCTTTCGCCGGAAGTCCTGGCCGAGATCGACCAGATCCGCTGGGAAATCCGGGACCCGGCAACGTGAGCGCAGCGCCGGGAGTGCGCCGGTGAGCAAGAAGGCGCACGTTTCCGAAACGCCCGCCACGCAGCTGCTGCGCGAGCACAAGGTCGCCTTTACGGAGCACCCGTACGAGTACCTGGAGCACGGCGGCGCGCAGCACAGCGCCGAGGTGCTGGGGCTGGACCCCTTCACCGTGGTGAAAACGCTGGTGATGCAGGACCAGGACGCCAAGCCGCTCATCGTGCTGATGCACGGCAACCGCACGGTGTCGACCAAGAACCTGGCACGGCAGATCGGCGCCAAGTCGGTGGAGCCCTGCAAGCCAGAGGTCGCGCAGCGCCACAGCGGCTACATGGTGGGCGGCACCTCGCCCTTCGGCACGCGGCGCCAGATGCCGGTGTACATCGAGTCAAGCATCCTGGAACTGCCGAAGATCGCAATCAACGGTGGGCGGCGCGGCTACCTGGTGGGCATCGACCCGCAGGTGTGCGTAACGTTGCTCGGCGCCAAGCCGGTGCAGTGCGCGCTGGCAGAATAGCCGGCCCGAATAAGAACATCCATCCTTCGTGGAGCGCCGCCTTGAGCTTTCATTTGCCTTCCCTCCTTGCCATCGTGGCTTCGTACCTGATCGGCTCGCTGTCGTTCGCGGTCATCGTGAGCAAATCGCTCGGCATGGCCGACCCACGCAGCTACGGCAGCGGCAACCCCGGCGCCACCAACGTGCTGCGCTCGGGCAACAAGGGCGCGGCGCTGGCCACCTTGCTGCTGGACGCGCTCAAGGGCTGGCTGCCGGTGTTCGTCATCCGCCATTTCGGCGCCCAGTGGGGCCTGGGCGAAGGCGTGGCTGCGCTGGCGGGCCTGGCGGCCTTCCTGGGGCATCTGTACCCCGTGTTCTTCGGCTTCCAGGGCGGCAAGGGCGTGGCCACTGCGGCCGGGGTGCTGGTGGGCATTGCGCCCTGGCTGGGGCTGGCCACCGGCGTCACCTGGCTGATCATTGCGGTGTTCTTCCGCTATTCGTCGCTGTCGTCGCTGGTGGCGGCCTTCTTTGCGCCGGCGTATTACCTGATCGGCGGCAACATTGCGTGGCCGCTCGACCGCATGGTGCTGATTGCGATCATCATCATGAGTCTGCTGCTCGTCTGGCGGCACCGCGAAAACATCCGCCGGCTCGCGGCCGGCACGGAGTCGAAACTCGGCTCCAAGAAAAAGGCTTGAAGGAAAGAACACCATGGCAACCATCACCCGCTTCCACGTTGGCCCGCGCTTGTCCGAAACGGCGGTGCACAACGGCACCATCTACCTGGCGGGCCAGGTGCCCGACGACACCTCGCAAGATATCCGCGGCCAGACCACGCAGGTGCTGGCCATGGTCGACCGCCTGCTGGCCGAGGCGGGCAGCGACAAGTCGCGCATTCTCATGACGCAGATCTTCTTGGCCGACATCACCGACATCACGGCCATGAACGAGGTGTGGGACGCGTGGATTCCCGCCGGCAACACGCCGCCGCGCGCGACCGTGCAGGCCAAGATGGCCAATGCGGCCTACAAGATCGAGATCGTGGTCACGGCCGCGCAGGCCTGACACTCACAGGCTTCAGTAGCGCTTTTCCAGGACCATCTGGTCCGCGTCCCGGCGCATCGAGAAGCGGTTGATGAAGCTGTTGCCCAGCAGCACAAAGGGCATGGGCTGGGGCGACACGATGGCGTCGATGTCGTACACCTCGACATCGCCCACGCGCACCGACTGCAGCCGCAGCTTGTAGCCGCTGGACACGCCATTGGCGGTGTTCATCTGCACGCGTTGCCCCTTGCTGTAGTCGAGCCCGATGCGCTGTGCATCGGCGGCCGAAAGGGCAATGGACGTGGCGCCGGTGTCGAGCATGAAGGTGACCGGGCGGCCGTTGATGGCGCCCTGCGTCATGAAATGGCCGCGGCTGTCGGCCGGCAGCACGATGCGGCTGCCGCCGCCCGTGCCCGTGCCGCCGCCAATGCTCACCGGCGTGTCCATGCGCAGGTTGACGCGCTTGCCCTCGAGCTCGACCACGGCCTGTTCGGCCTGCAGCGACACGAGCTTGACGCCCTGGAAGGTTTCGCCCACCGCCACCGTCTTGGGCGGCGCGCCGTTCACGATGAGGATGGCCCGGCTGCCGATGGTGCCGGTCAGCATGACCGAGCTTGCCGCGTGCGCCCCGGCAGCGGCAGCCAGCAACTGCACCGCGACCACGAGGGATTTCATGCGGGGCTCAGTCGCGGAAGTTGTTGAACGAGAGGGGCATGTCGGGCACGTCCTTCTTGATCAACGCCATGGCGGCCTGCAGGTCGTCGCGCTTGGCGCCGGTAATGCGCACTGCGTCGCCCTGGATGGCGGCCTGCACCTTGAGCTTGCTGTCCTTGATGATGCGGGTGATCTTCTTGGCCTGCTCGGTTTCGATGCCGCTCTTGACCTTGATGACCTGCTTGACCTTGTCGCCGCCGATTTTCTGCACGTCGCCCTTGTCGAGAAAACGCACATCGACGCTGCGCTTGGTGAGCTTGGCGCGAAGAATGTCTTCGACCTGCACGAGCTGGAACTCGGCGTCGCCGATCATCGTGATTTCCTTGTCCTTGAGCTCGACGGCGGCGGCCGTGCCCTTGAAATCGAAGCGCGTTGCGATTTCCTTGGCGGTGTTTTCGACCGCGTTCTTCACTTCGGGCAGATTGGGTTCGCAGACGGTATCGAAAGACGGCATGGGCTCCTCCTGGATTCACGATAGCTGGATGCGACAATTCTCCCATGATCGTGGAGAACAACGTCCCGCTGCAGCCGTACAACAGCTTCGGCATCGTCGCGCGCGCGCACAACCTGGCGCGCATCGCCAACGAGGCGGACGTGGCCGAGCTGCGGGCCGACCTGCGGTGGCGCGACGCTCCCCGCTTTGTGCTGGGCGGGGGCAGCAATATCGTGATTACCGGCGACGTGAAGCCGCTGGTGCTCAAGGTCGAGATCAAGGGCCTGCGGCTGGTCGAGGAGACCCCGCGCGCCTGGATTGTGGAGGCCGGCGCGGGCGAGGTCTGGCACGAGGCCATCCAGTGGATGCTGGCAAACGGCTACCCGGGGCTCGAAAACCTGGCGCTCATTCCGGGCACCGTGGGCGGCGCGCCGGTGCAGAACATCGGCGCCTACGGGGTGGAGCTGCAAGACCGCTTCGAATCGCTCGACGCCATCGACCTGGACACCGGGCGCACCTTTACGCTGGACGCCGCGCAGTGCGCCTTCGGCTACCGCGATTCGGTGTTCAAGCATGTGCGCAGCGGGCCCAACGATTTCGGGCTTTCGGGCCGGGCGCTGATCACCCGGGTGCGCTTTCGGCTGCCCAAGCCCTGGAAGGCGGTGGTGGGCTACCTCGACCTCGAGCGCAAGATGGAAGAAACCGGCAACTTCACGCCCAGCGCCACCGACGTATTCGACTGGATCTGCGCCATTCGCCGCGCCAAGCTGCCCGACTGGCGCCTGCTCGGCAATGCGGGCAGCTTCTTCAAGAACCCCACCGTCACGCCCGAGCAATGCGCGGACATCATTGCACGCGACCCCAAGATCGTGCACTACCCCATGCCCGACGGCACCATCAAGCTGGCGGCCGGCTGGCTCATCGACGCCTGCGGCTGGAAGGGCAAGTCGGTCGGCAACGCCGGCGTGTACGAAAAGCAGGCACTGGTGCTGGTGAACCGGGGCGGCCTTGAAAACCCCGTGACGGGCGGCGAGGTAATGACGCTGGCCAAGGCCATTCAAACGAGCGTGTACGAGCGCTTCGGCATCCGGCTGGAGCCGGAGCCGGTGGTCGTTTGATGGACCTGGACTTTCTGCACCTGAACTACCGGCGGCGCATTGCCGCGCTGATGTGGGCACGCCGGGCGGTGGTGTTGGCGGCACTCGTCGCCGTGTTTTTTGTTTTTCGCCGGGGCGGCTGGCTGGTGCTGGTGCCGTTGATTCTTGGCGCATGGGCGCTTGCGGCCACGCTGGGCTTCATGGAAACCAGCCTGCGCCGGCAGTTCATTCGCGAGGCCCGCATGCCGCCGTTTCTCATAGGCAAGCTGCGTGCGGCGCATCCGGGGCTCAGCGTGCGCGACGCAGAGCTTGTGCTGCGCGGCCTGCGCCAGTTCTTCATGGCCCACTTGCGCAGCGGCCGCAAGTTCGTGGCCATGCCTTCCAAGGTGGTCGACACCGCCTGGCACGAGTTCATTCTGCATACGCAGGGCTACCAGAACTGGTGCAAGGCGGCCTTCGGCGGCATGCTGCACCACAGCCCCGCCGAGGTGCTGGGCAAGGACCCGAAGCGCAACGACGGCCTGCGCCGCAGCTGGTACTGGGCTTGCAAGGAAGAAAGCATCGACCCGCGCAAGCCCTCGCGGCTGCCGCTGCTGTTTGCGCTCGACGTGAAGTTCGGCATTCCGGGCGGCTTCGACTACGTGCCTGACTGCAAGGCGATCGACCGGCAGAGCGGCTCCGACGCCTATTGCGGCACGAGCTTCGGCGATTCGTCTTCGGACGGCGGCGGCGCCGGGGATGCGGGCGGCTTTGGCGGCAGCGAATCGAGCAGCAGCGGCGATGGCGGCGGGGGAGGGGATTCCTCCGGCGGAGACGGCGGCGGTTGCGGTGGTGGTTGCGGCGGAGGCGGCGGCGACTGATCGACCAACAAGCGCGCACGGCGCACAAAAGAAAAACGGGCCCGCGAGGGCCCGTTCGTCATTGGAAGAAAGCGCGCTGGCTTACTTGGTCTCGTCGTCGTTCGAGAGCCGCGGAACCGAGGTACCTTGGCCCGGCGACAGCAGCCCGGTGCGGGTGTAGATCGCCAGCTTTTCGCGCGTGTCGACGATGTCGAGGTTGCGCATCGTGAGCTGGCCGATGCGGTCGAGCGGCGTGAACGCGCCGGCCACCTTTTCCATGCTCAGGCGCTCTGGCTGGTACGTGAGGTTGGGCGACACGGTGTTGAGGATCGAGTAGTCGTTGCCGCGGCGCAGTTCGATCGTCACTTCACCGGTGATGGCGCGTGCCACCCAGCGCTGTGCCGTCTCGCGCAGCATGATGGCCTGCGGGTCGAACCAGCGGCCCTGGTAGAGCAGGCGGCCGAGCTTGCGGCCATGGTCGCGGTACTGCTCGATGGTGTCTTCGTTGTGGATGCCGGTGACCAGGCGCTCGTAGGCGATGAACAGCAGCGCGAGGCCGGGAGCTTCGTAGATGCCGCGGCTCTTCGCTTCGATGATGCGGTTTTCGATCTGGTCGCTCATGCCCAGGCCGTGCCGGCCGCCGATGCGGTTGGCTTCCAGGATGAGGTCGACGAGGTTCGCATGCTCCACGCCGTTCAGGGCAACGGGGCGGCCTTCTTCGAAGCGCACGGTCACGGTTTCGCGCTTGACCTCGACCTCGTCCTTCCAGAACGCAACGCCCATGATCGGCTGCACGATCTGCATGCCGCTGTCGAGGTTTTCCAGGTCCTTGGCCTCGTGCGTGGCGCCGAGCATATTGGAGTCGGTGCTGTAGGCCTTTTCGGCCGACATCTTGTAGCCGAAGCCGGCCTTGGTCATGAACGCCGACATTTCGGCGCGGCCGCCGAGTTCGTCGATGAACAGCTGGTCGAGCCAGGGCTTGTAGATCTTCAGGTTGGGGTTGGTGAGCAGGCCGTAGCGGTAGAAGCGCTCGATGTCGTTGCCCTTGTAGGTGCTGCCGTCGCCCCAGATATGGACGTCGTCTTCCTTCATGGCCGACACCAGCATGGTGCCGGTGACCGCGCGGCCCAGCGGCGTGGTGTTGAAGTAGGTAACGCCCGCGGTGGTCACATGGAAAGCACCGGCCTGCAGCGCGGCAATGCCTTCATTGGCGAGCTGAGCGCGGCAGTCGATCAAGCGGGCGTTCTGCGCGCCGTAGAGCATCGCCTTGCGGGGAATCTCGTCGTAGTCGGGCTCGTCGGGCTGGCCGAGGTTGGCGGTGTAGGCGTAGGGAATCGCGCCCTTCAGTTTCATCCAGTGCAGCGCGGCGCTCGTGTCCAGGCCGCCCGAGAAGGCAATGCCGACCTTCTGGCCGGCGGGAACGTTTTGGAGAATGGTCGACATGTGGGTGTCCGGTTGGCGGGTCTGGGTTCAGCCGAAATGGCAGATGTAGCTGTAGGGCTCGCCCGCCACACGGATCTGGAAGCTCGAATTGCCCGGTACGCTGAACTTCTGGCCGGGGCCTGCGCTGACCCACTCGGTGGTGCCTTCGAGCTGGTATTCGCAGCTGCCGGCAGTGCCTTCCATGATTTCAGGGGCGCCGGTCTTGAAGGTCAGGGTGGACGGAAGAATCACGCCGACCGATTTTTTTGTGCCGTCGGCCAGCGTGAGGCTGTGGCTCACGCACTTGCCGTCGAAGTACACATTGGCCTTGGTCGCCACTGCGGCGCTGTTGAGAGTGTCGGTAGTCGTCGTCATTGGATGGCGCCGGCGCATGCGCGGTCGGCTTGTCGAGGACGCACCACCGCGGCGGCGCACCCCTCGGGGTTGGAAAAGTCCCCGATTTTAGGGCTTGGCCGAACCCGCGCCCGCAGCCTCTACGCGGGCTTGGCTATGCACGCCTCAGCGCCAGTGGCGATGGCCCCATCCGCCGCGGTAGCCGCCCCATCCCCTGGAGTAGCCGAAATTCAGCGAGAGGCCGACCGGCGGGTAGATGTAAGGCTGCGGATAGGCGTAGGCTGGCTGCACGTACACGGGTGCCGCGTAGACCGGGGCGGGCTGTACATACGTAGGGGCCGGCGCATTGGAGAGCACCACGCCCGGCTCGGGCACCACGTTGTCCCAGGGCGATCCGCCCTGCTGCGCGGGTTGCGCGTACTGCGGGCTTTGCTGGTACTGGTATTGCTGCTGGCCGCCGTTGGCCTCGACCGGGTAGGGCTGCAGCTGCGGCTGGGGTGCGACCGGCGCCGTGGTCACGCCATAAGCGCCGGCCTGGATGGGGATGGTGGCGCCCGGCCGGCTGTTCATGCGCGTGGTGTACTGCCGCCCGTTGTATTCGTAGGTAACGTTGTAGCTGGGGCTGCTGCCGGTGGTCTCGTAGACGGGGGTGGCCGAAATGACCCGCGCCCATGCTTCCTGGGCCTGAACGCTGGCGGCCCCCGCCGCAAGGAGGCCGGCCGCCGAAAGGCCCGCGAGGGTGCGAAAGACGTGTCTGTTCATGGTGTTCTCTCCTGCAGATCGGGGTTGGAGGCTGGCCGGCAGGGCAGGGTTCCGGCGTTTACACGGCGTTCACAGCGGCAGCCCAGGCTTGCGCGTCGAACCCTGTCGTAACGCCGGTTTTGGCGCCCCAGTTGACCACCGGCCGCTTGATGAGGCTCGGGTTGGCCAGCAGCACCGCCCGGGCGGAGGCCGCGTCGACCACCGCGTTCTGTTCGGCTTCATCGAGCTTGCGCCACGTGGTGCCGCGGCGGTTGACCAACGCCTCCCAGCCCGGCTTCTGGAGCCACTGGTCGAGTTCTGCCTCGGGTACGCCCTGCTTCTTGAAGTCGTGAAAGGTGTAGGCGACGCCGTGTTCGTCCAGCCACGCACGGGCGCGCTTGACGGTGTCGCAATTGGGAATGCCGTAAAGGGTTGTCATGGACGCCAATGATGCCGATAAAACTTGGCGCGGCCCGCGCGTTCCGGGTCGGCGACAATGCCGGGCTCCATGGAAACCCTTAACGACTGGCTCGCACGCGCCGAGCAACTTCATCCGAAGAACATCGAGCTCGGCCTCGAGCGCGCGAAGGAAATGGCGGCCCGGATGGGCCTGCGCTTCGACTGCCCGGTCATCACCGTGGCCGGCACCAACGGCAAGGGCTCGACCTGCGCCATGCTCGAATCGATCCTCACGCACGCGGGCTACCGCACGGCGGTTTTCACGTCGCCGCACCTCGTGCGCTTCGAAGAACGTCTGCGACTGGCGGGCGAGGCGGTCGATGCTTCCAAACTGATAGCAAACTTCGAGGTGGTTGAGGCAGCCAGGGGCGACATGGCCCTGACGTACTTCGAATTCACCACGCTCGGCATCCTGCGCTGCATGATCGAAGAAAAGCCCGACGTGGCCGTTCTCGAAGTGGGGCTTGGCGGCCGGCTCGACGCGGTCAACATCATCGACACCGATTGCGCGGTCATCACCAGCATCGACCTCGACCACATGGACTACCTGGGGCCCGACCGCGAAAGCATCGGCTTCGAGAAGGCCGGCATCCTGCGCCCGGGCAAGCCCGCCATCGTGAGCGACCCCATGCCGCCGCAAAGCGTGATCGACCACGCAACTGCCATCGGCGCCGACCTGTGGCGCTTCGGGCACGACTTCAACGTGTCCGGCGACAAGCAGCAGTGGGGCTGGTCGGGCCGCGGCAGGCGCTACAGCGGGCTGGCCTACCCGGCGCTGCGCGGCGCCAACCAGTTGCTCAATGCCGCGGGTGTGCTCGCGGCGCTCGAGGCGTTGCGGCAGCAATTGCCCATTACCGCGCAGGCGGTGCGCACGGGGCTTGCCATGGTCGAGCTGCCCGGCCGCTTCCAGATTGTTCCGGGCGAGCCCGCGCTGGTGCTCGACGTGGCGCACAACGCGCATGCGGTTGCGGCACTGGCCGAGAACCTCGACGCGATGGGGTTCTATCCCACCACGCATGGGGTGTTCGGTGTCATGGCCGACAAGGACCTGGCCCCCATCCTCGCGCGCATCGGGCCGATGATCGATCGTTGGTACTTCACCGATCTGCCGACGCCGCGCGCCGCCAAGGCGAGCGATCTGCTCGCCAGCTGGCAGGCGCAGAACACGCGCACCGACGTCTCCGGCAGCGTGCACGCAGGGCCGATGGAGGCACTGCGCGCAGCCATCGAGCACGCAGACCCCGCTGATAGAATCGTGGTCTTCGGATCGTTCTTCACCGTGGGTGGCGTGCTGGAGCACGGCACTCCGCGGCTGCAAGCCAAACACCTGCTGCCCGGCGGCTGATCGCCGAACCGTCCGCACCATCTGGCACCACCTCGCTGCACTCCTCCAGGGATCGAACTTCATGGCGTTTTTCAAGTTCCGCACGCGCGGCCAGCAAGGCAACGAAGGACGCAGCGCACCCGCGGCTGTTCCCGCGGAAAGTGTAGAAACCATGCGCCGCCGCGCGCGGCACCGGCTGGTGGGCGCGGCCGTCCTGGTGCTGCTTGGCGTGATCGGCTTTCCGCTGCTGTTCGACACCCAGCCGCGGCCTGTGTCGGTCGACATTCCCATCGAAATTCCAGACCGCAACAAGGTCAAGCCATTGCCGGTGCCCGCTACCCCGGCGCCTGCCACATCCACGGGCGCGGCCGATGGCGGCGCGCGCGTTGCTACGGCGCCATCGTCCTCGGGCGGCATGATCACCGAAACCGCCGACGGCACCGAAATCGACGCGAGCAAGCCGGCGCCAAGCACGCCGCCGGCCGCCACGGCCCCCGCCAAGCCCGCGGCCGAGCCAAAGCCGGAGCGCAAGCCCGAGCCAAAGCCTGAACCTAAACCCGAGCCGAAGCCCAAGCCCGAAGCCAAGCCGGAAGCCAAACCCGAGCCCAAGCCAGCGGCGCCCAAGCCGGCCTCGACGGCAGACGACGGCAATCGCGCGCGCGCCCTGCTCGAAGGCAAGCCTTCCAATACCAGCACCAAGCCCGCCGCAGCTGAAGACGCCGGCCGCTTCGTGGTGCAGGTCGGTGCCTTTGCAGATGCCGACAAGGCACGCGAGGTGCGGCAGAAACTCGAGAAGGCGGGCCTCAAGACCTATGTGCACGTGGCCAAGACGGCCGACGGCGAGCGCACGCGTGTGCGTGTCGGCCCGTTCAGCTCGCGCGCCGAGGCGGACAAGGCCGCGGATAAGGTCAAGGGCTTGTCTTTGTCGGCCGCCATCCTCACGTTGTAGTAGCCATCGCTCGCTGCCGTGGCCTTGCTCGACTGGATTGCCGTCACGCTCATCGTGGTGTCGATGCTGTTCGGCCTGTGGCGGGGCCTGGTGTTCGAAGTGATTTCGCTGGCGGGTTGGGTGGCGGCCTTCATTGCCGCCCAGTGGCTGGCGTCGGACGTGGCGGCATGGCTGCCGTTCGGCGACCCGCAGGCCACCTGGCGTTATCCGCTGGCCTTTGTGCTGGTGTTCGTGGCGGTGGCGTTCGGCGTGGGCCTGGTGGCCGCGCTGACGCGAAAGCTGATTGCGGCTGTCGGCCTCCGGCCGGTGGATCGGATATTGGGTGGGGCCTTCGGAGCGGCGCGGGGTGCGGTTGCCCTGCTCGTGCTGGCGGTCATTGTTCATTTGCTGGCGTTGAGCGACAGTGCCTGGTGGCACGAATCGCACAGCGCCATTGTTCTCGATGCGGCATTGCAGGGCCTGAAACCCGCGTTGCCTGAAAAGTTGGCAAGCTACCTGCCCTGAGAGGAATCGTTCATGTGTGGAATCGTCGGCGTTGTCAGCAACGCACCCGTCAATCAGCTGCTCTATGACGCCTTGCTGCTGCTGCAGCATCGCGGCCAGGACGCGGCCGGCATCGTGACCCTGCTCGAACGCAAGTTCTTCATGCACAAGGCCAAGGGCATGGTGCGCGACGTGTTCCGCACCCGCAACATGCGCGCGCTGCCCGGCAGCGTGGGACTGGGCCAGGTGCGCTACCCGACCGCTGGCAATGCCTACAGCGAGGAAGAGGCGCAGCCCTTCTACGTGAACGCGCCCTTCGGCATCGTGCTGGTGCACAACGGCAACCTCACCAACGCGCATGCGCTGCGCGCGGAACTGTTCTCCACCGACCACCGCCACACCAACACCGAGAGCGACTCCGAAGTGCTGCTCAACGTGCTCGCTCACGAGCTCGAGCGCGCATCGCGCGGCGTGCCGCTGAATCCGGCCGAAGTGTTTGCCTCGGTCAAGAACATGCACAAGCGCCTGCGCGGCTCGTATGCCGTGGTGTCGCTGATCGCCGGCCATGGGCTGCTCGCTTTCCGCGATCCGTACGGCATTCGCCCGCTCTGCATGGGCCGCAGCGCCGACGGCACCGTGATGGTGGCCAGCGAATCCGTGGCGCTCGAAGGTTCGGGCCATGTGTTCGAACGCAATATCGAGCCCGGCGAAGCGGTGTTCATCGACTTGCAAGGCAAGGTGCACTCGATGCAGTGCGCCGAAGCGCCCACGCTGAACCCCTGCATCTTCGAATTCGTGTACCTGGCGCGTCCGGACTCGGTGCTCGACGGCATTTCGGTGTACCAGGCTCGCCTCAATCTCGGCGAAACGCTGGCCAAGCGCGTGGTGTCCACCGTGCCGCCGAACCAGATCGACGTGATCATTCCGATCCCCGAATCGAGCCGCCCGAGCGCCACGCAACTCGCGCACCTGCTGGGCGTGCCGTACCGCGAAGGCTTCGTGAAGAACCGCTACGTGGGCCGCACCTTCATCATGCCGGGGCAGGGTGTGCGCAAGAAGTCGGTGCGCCAGAAGCTCAACGTGATCGGCAGCGAGTTCAAGGGCCGCAACGTGCTGCTGGTCGACGACTCGATCGTGCGCGGCACCACCAGCCGCGAAATCGTGCAGATGGCCCGCGATGCCGGCGCACGCAAGGTCTACCTCGCCAGCGCCGCACCGCCGGTGCGCTATCCCAACGTCTACGGCATCGACATGCCCACCAAGGACGAGCTGGTGGCGCACGACCGCACGGTCGAGGAGATCCGCGAACTGATCGGCTGCGACGCGCTGATCTACCAGGACGTCGATGCCATGAAGCGCGCCATCGGCTCGCTCAACCCCAAGCTGAGCGGCTTCGATGCCTCCTGCTTCGACGGCGTGTACGTGACCGGCGACATCGACACCGAAGCCATCTCGCGCATGAACGGCAACCGCCCGCGCATCGAAGAGACCGAAGAAGATTCGTCGCGCCTTGCGCTTCCCAATCACAGCGAGTGAGAGCTGAATTGACCGAAGAACGAACCCTGCCGCCCGGACTGCACCGCGACACGCTCGCGCTGCGCACCGCGCTGGCGCCCAGCCAGCACAGCGAGCATTCCGAAGCGCTGTTCCTGACCAGCGGCTTCGTGCAGCCCGATGCAGAAACGTCGGCGCGGCGCTTTGCCGGCACCGAAGCGGGCTTTACCTACTCGCGCACCTCCAACCCCACGGTCACCAGCTTCGAGCAGCGGCTTGCGGCCATGGAAGGCACGGAGGCCGCCATCGGCGCCTCCACCGGCATGGGTGCCATCCTCATGATGTGCATGGGCCTGCTGAAGGCGGGCGACCATGTGATCTGCTCGCGCTCGGTGTTCGGCTCCACGCTCAACCTGTTCGGCAAGGAGTTCGCCAAGTTCGGCGTCGAGACCACTTTTGTCTCGCAGACCGACGTGGCCGAATGGCGCGCGGCCCTGAAGCCCAACACCAAGCTGCTGTTCGCCGAAACGCCGACCAATCCGCTGACCGAGGTGTGCGACATCCGCGCGCTGGCCGACTTGGCGCACGGCGCCGGCGCGCTGCTCGCGGTCGACAACTGCTTTTGCACGCCCGTGCTGCAGCGCCCGACCGAACTGGGCGCCGACCTCGTCATTCATTCGGGCACCAAGTATCTCGACGGCCAGGGCCGTGTGATGGCCGGTGCGATCTGCGGTCCGTCGAAGCTCATCGTCGATGTGTTCGGGCCCGTGGTTCGCACTGCCGGCATGGCGCTGTCGCCGTTCAATGCGTGGGTGGTGCTCAAGGGGCTGGAAACGCTCGGCATTCGCATGCAGGCGCAGTGCGCCAATGCGCTGGCGGTGGCGCAGTGGCTCGAAACGCAGCCCGGCGTTGCGCGCGTCTACTACCCCGGCCTTGCCTCGCATCCCCAGCATGAACTGGCCATGCGCCAGCAGTCGGGGCAGGGCGGGGCGGTAGTGTCGTTCGACGTGGTCGGCAACGACCCCGAAACGGCGCGCGCCAATGCCTTCCACGTGATCAACAGTACGCGCGTGGTGAGCATTGCCACCAACCTGGGCGACACCAAGACCATCATCACGCACCCCGGCACCACCTCGCATGGCCGCTTGACCGAAGTGCAGCGCCAAGCCGCCGGCATCAGCCAGGGGCTCATCCGCGTGGCGGTGGGCCTCGAGTACATCGACGACATCAAGGCCGACCTGCTTCGCGGCCTTGGCTCCCTGAAATCCTGATCGTTCACATGACCGGCAAAGTTCGCACCCGCATCGCTCCGTCTCCCACCGGGTTTCTCCACCTGGGCACCGCGCGCACCGCGCTCTATTCGTGGGCCTACGCGCGCCACCATGGCGGCGAATTTGTGCTGCGCATCGAAGACACCGACGTGGCCCGCTCCACGCAGGACTCGACCGACCAGATCCTGGCTTCGATGCACTGGCTCGGCCTCGACTACGACGAAGGCCCGATCTACCAGATGCAGCGCCTGGAGCGCTACCGCGAAGTCATTGCTCAGATGCTTGCGGCCGGCACGGCCTATTACTGCTACTGCACGCCGGCCGAGCTCGATGAAATGCGCGAGGCGCAACGCGCGCGCGGCGAAAAGACGCTGTACGACCGCCGCTGGCGCCCCGAGCCCGGCAAGGTGCTGCCTCCCGTGCCCGAAGGCGTGCCGCCGGTGGTGCGCTTTTGCAATCCGCCCGAAGGCGACGTGACCTGGAACGACCTCGTCAAGGGCGAGATCACCATCAACAACCGCGAGATCGACGACCTCATCATCTTGCGGCCCGACGGTGTGCCCACCTACAACTTTGCTGTGGTGGTCGACGACTGGGACATGAACATCACGCATGTGTTCCGCGGCGACGAGCACATCAACAACACGCCGTGGCAGATCAACATCTTTCGCGCACTGGGTGCGCCGCTGCCGCAGTTCGGCCACGTGCCGGTCATCCTGGGCGACGACGGGCAAAAGCTCTCCAAGCGCCGCGGCGCCGTGAGCGTGACCGCGTATGAAGAGAACGGCTACCTGCCCGAAGCCATGCTCAACTACCTCGCGCGGCTCGGCTGGAGCCATGGAGACGACGAGCTCTTCACGCGCGAGCAGATGGTGAGCTGGTTCGACGGTTCGCACCTCTCCAAGAGCCCCGCGCAATGGGACGCCGCCAAGCTTGCGTGGGTCAATGCGCAGTACATCAAGGCCAAGGCCGATGCAGAGCTCGCACCGCTGGTGGCTGCGCAGCTGAAGAAGCGCGGCATCGAGGCCGACGATCGCCTTGCTGCGATCTGCGCGCTCTTCAAGGACCGCTGCGAAACCACGGTGGCCCTGGCCGACTGGGCCGCCGCGTTCTACACGGACGTGACGCCGAGCGAAGCCGACCGCACGCAGCACGTCACCGAGGCGGTGAAGCCCGTCATTGCCACGCTCGCCGAGAAGCTCGCTAGCGTGCCGTGGGAAAAAGTTTCGATCGCCGCGGCCATCAAGGAAGTTCTGGCCGCACATTCTGTGAAAATGCCTGTGTTGGCCATGCCGGTTCGCGTCCTCGTGATGGGAACACCGCAGACGCCATCCCTCGATTCGGTGCTCGCAATTTTTTCTCGTGAAAAAGTTGTGGAGCGTCTGAAAAGGGCCTGATTTTTCGGTCTATAATTCGAGGCTCGACACCCACACGGGGGTATAGCTCAGCTGGGAGAGCGCTTGCATGGCATGCAAGAGGTCATCGGTTCGATCCCGTTTACCTCCACCATCAAAGTGTCGAGAAGAAGATAAGTGCTGATCGCAGCACGGTTCCTAAGGTTTTGACCCTATCGTCTAGAGGCCTAGGACACCACCCTTTCACGGTGGCTACCGGGGTTCGAATCCCCGTAGGGTCGCCAGTTTCATGCAAGTGAAGCCGGCACGAGTTGTCAACACTCGGCTCCGCAAGGAGTGAACGTTGTCTACCAGGAGTGGTAGTTCAGTTGGTTAGAATACCGGCCTGTCACGCCGGGGGTCGCGGGTTCGAGTCCCGTCCACTCCGCCAAACATAAGCCCCTGTAGCAGTTTCTGCTACAGGGGCTTTTTGCTGTGCGCTCCAAATCTGCGGCAGCGCGGTTTGTCCGACACGGTGAACCGACGCGTGCCGACCGGTCGATGCGCAGGGGCCTGTAGTTTGGATTGCTTGGTCACTGCGCACCAATCAACCAACGAAAGGAATCGACATGAACAAGCGCCAGCTCGAAGGAATGAAGGTCGCGATTCTCGTCACCGATGGGTTCGAGCAATCCGAAATGACCGACCCGCGCAAGACCCTTGAGGCGGCAGGGGCCAAGACGAAGATCGTGTCGCCCAAGAACGACCGCGTGCGCGGCTCCAGGCACGGCGACCCAGCCGATACCTTCACCGTCGACATCCCGCTTGCGCAGGCGGCCGCGCACGAGTTCGACGCGCTGCTGCTGCCCGGCGGCGTGATGAGCCCGGACGCACTGCGCATCAACGAGCAGGCAGTGGTTTTCGTGCAGGACTTCGTCAAGGCCCACAAGCCGATTGCCGCCATCTGCCACGGCCCGTGGACCCTCATCGAGGCCAAGGGGGTGGAGGCCCGCACGATGACCTCATGGCCTTCGCTGCGCACCGACCTCAAGAACGCCGGCGCCAAGTGGGTGGACAACGAAGTGGTGGTCGACGGCAATCTGGTGACCAGCCGCAGCCCGAAAGACCTTCCGGCGTTCGACCGCGAAATGGTCCGGCTCTTTGCCGACGCCCACGCGCACGCCTGACCGGGCTTGCTCTTGCCGCCATGACTGTTCAATGGGACGAGCTGCGCGTTGCGTACGAAGAGTGGCGCAGCCAGCGAGACAAATACGACCGGTGGATGACCGACATCGCCGCAGGCAGGCCGTATGACAAAGCGGCGCTGCAGCGCGACCTGGAAGAACTCGATGCGCTGCACAAGGTCTTTATGCAGAAGGCGCGGCCGTTAGTCCACCCGAAGCCCTGAACGCATCGCCCTCGGCGTGGATGCGCGAGGGCGCTTCCATAAGCTGCCGTTATCACTAAACAACAGGCGCAGGCATTCCGTGCCCGCGCTTGCGTGCCGATACTTCCGTCTCCCTTCAGGAGACGCACCTGTTCACGCCAAAGTATCCGCAAGAAGCATTGCAACCCCGCACCGCAGCGGGCGGCGGCGTGCGTGCCGTCGACAGTCATGCCCATGTCTTCCTGAGCAGCCTGCCGCTCGCCCCGCAGCGCCGGCACGCGCCGGACTACGACGCCCCGCCTGCTGAATACCTGGGCCTGCTGGATGCGCACGGCATCTCGCATGCGCTGCTGGTCCAGCCGAGCTTCCTGGGCACCGACAACAGCTTCATGCTTGGCGCATTGCGCGCCTGCCCGGATCGCTTGCGCGGCGTTGCCGTGGTCGCACCCGAAACGCCCCTTGCCGAACTGCGCGCACTTGCGGACGCAGGCATCTGCGGCATCCGCCTCAACCTCATGGGCCTGCCCCTGCCCGATTTTTCGCAGCCCGCGTGGCAGGCCCTGCTGCAGCATGTGCGAAGCCTCGACTGGCATGTCGAGGTGCACCGGCCTTCGCACGACTTGGCGGCGGCAGGCCAGCCGGTGCTCGATGCCGGCTGCAGGCTCGTTGTCGATCATTTTGGGCGGCCCAGTGGCAGCACGGCTGCGGATGCCGGTTTCGACTGGCTCCTGCGTGCGGCGGCAAAAGGCCGCACCTGGGTCAAGCTGTCGGCCGCCTACCGCAACTGGCCCGACCCTGCCGGCGCCGGCGCACGCAGGGCCGCGCGCTCGCTGCTCGACGCCGCGGGCCCGCAGCGCCTGCTGTGGGGCAGCGACTGGCCCCATACCGAACACCGGGAACACACGAGCTACACGCACACGCTGGCGGTGCTGGACGAGTGGATTCCTGACCCCGAAGCGCGGCGCTGCATCCTGGCCGAGACCCCGGCGGCGCTGTTCCGTTTTTCCAAGGAGACATCATGAAAGCACACAGCGCATTGCGCGCATGGATTCCGGCTGCCTGCGTCGGCACGGCACTTCTCGTCACTGCGATGAGCGCCGCGGCGCAGGCGTGGCCGGCAAAGCCGGTGAAGATGATCGTGACCTACCCGCCAGGCGGCACGGTCGACGTGGTGGCGCGCGTCATCGCGCCCAAGCTCTCGGCCCGGCTTGGGCAGCCGGTGGTGATCGACAACCGCGCCGGCGCGGGCGGCGCGATTGGCGGCGACCTTGTGGCCAAGAGCCCGGCCGACGGCTACACGATCATGCTCGACGCGTCCAACCATTCGCAGAACCCCGCGCTGCGAAGCAAGATGCCGTTCGACACGCTGCGCGATCTGGCGCCGGTCTCGCTGCTGGTCCGCGTGCCCAACGTGCTCGTGGTCAACCCCTCCGCGACGATCACGGGCGTGAAGGATCTCATCGCACAGGCAAAGGTCAAGCCCGAGCACATCAACTATGCGTCTTCCGGCAATGGCTCGGCGCAGCACCTCTCGGCAGAGCTTTTCAGCGCCATGGCCGGCGTGCGCATGACGCACGTGGCCTACAAGGGCGGCGGTCCCGCGCTCACCGATGTCATGGCCGGTCAGGTGCCGGTGTTCTTCGCAAGCCTCGCGTCGAGCCTGCAGTACATCCAGGGCGGCAAGCTGCGCGCGCTGGCGGTCACGGGCAAGGCGCGCTCGCCGGTCATGCCGCAAATTCCGACAGTGGCCGAATCGGGGCTTGCGGGCTACGAGGTTTATGAGTGGAACGGTGTGTTCGTTCCCGCCGGAACGCCCGCGGCCGTGGTCGACAGGCTGTCGAAGGAACTGGCCGCCGTGGTGCGCGACCCTGAAGTCCGCGCGCGCCTTGAAGGCATGGGGGCCGAAGTGATCGGTTCCAATCCGGCCGAACTCGATGCGTTCCGGCGCGCCGAAATCGCCAAGTGGACCCAGGTCGCCAAGACCAACAAGATCGAACTGGATTAAGCGGCGAGCATCTCGGCGAAGGCGTCCGCGAAGGCCGGGCGCGACCGCGCGAGCCACATCGCGGCAAGCTCGAAAGGCGGAAGCCCCGCGCCGTCGCGCACTTCGGCATAGCGCACGCCTTCATGCCGGAGCGCGCGAACCGAGCTCGGCAGCAGCGACCAGCCCAGCCCCGCCGCCACGCAAGACAGCACGGTCAGCGTGCGGTTGGCGTCCTGCACGATGCGCACCTCGTGCCCGGCCGCGCGAAAAGCCGCCAGCACCTGGGTGCGCAATGCCGACATCTGAAGGCTTGGAAACCACACCAGCCCGTGCGCGGCGATGTCCGCCAGGGAAACGCAGCCGTCGGCCCCGATCTGATGCGAGGCGGGCACGGCCGCCACCAGCAGTTCTTCGCCGAGCCGCTTCTCGTGTACGCGCGCATTCACGGCCACGGGCGGATGCAGCAGCGCGATGTCGATGCGGCCGCCCTCGAGCGCCTCGACCTGCTCGGCGTTGCTCATCTCGCGCAGAGAAATGTCGAGCTGCGGATAGGCCTCGCGCAGCCGCCGCAGCGCGCGGGGCAGCACTTCATACACCGCGTGGGTCACAAAGCCGATGGTCAGCCGGCCCGCGCGTCCGGCGCCCATGGCGCGAACGCGTTCGGCCGCCGCATCACCGTAGGCAAGGCTGGCCCGCAGGTCGTCGACGATGGCCAGCCCTGCCTCGGTGAGGGTGGCGCCGCGGCGTGTGCGCGTGAAGAGTTTGGTGCCGACTTCGCTTTCGAGCCGGTTCAGCATCTGCGTCAACGCGGGTTGCGCAAGGCCGAGATTTTCGGCGGCGCGGGTAAGGCTGCCGGCCTCCGCGATCGCCACGATACAACGCATCTGCCGGGTTTCCATGCGGCATTCTATGAACCGGCTGGCGTGGACAGCGCCGCGCGTGCCGAACGCCCGGCGCCCCGGGTCCCGCCCCACCTTGCCTGCACGATGCCAAGCAACGCGAGGACCGGCAGCGCCAGCTCCAGAACCTCCTCGAAGCTGAGCACCAGGTAGCGGTACAGGCCCGTGGACCCGCTCAACGCGTCCTGGTCCGCAAGCACCGCGGGTAACTGGTCGAGAACGATCGCGGTCCCGATCACTGCGGCAAAGGTCAGCAGGGTGGTGGCTTCCGGCCGCCATTGCCACCATGCGCGCAACGCGTCACGCGAAGACCAGGCGCGCCTTGCAAGCCATGCGCCGGCCACGGCAATGGGCGCGAAGACCAGGCTGCCGTGGTGCCCCAGGTGCCCATCCGCTTCGCGCGCGGCAAAGGCAACAAGCACGATGCAGAGGGCCGTCTTGTCCAGCCGCGACAGCGACGCCACCCGCACCGCCGCCAGGCATGCCGCCGCGGCAAGGTACAGCAGAACCGTGCTCTTCTCGACCGGTCCGCTTTCCTCCAGGACCGCCGGCCCGATCGAACCGGGCGTATTCAATCCGATCCATGCCGCGGCAAAGCCGAACACCAGCACGAGCGAAGGCCCTGCGGTGCCGGCTGCCAATGCGCGCAGTGGCCACGCCAGCGCGGCAGTGGGTGTGCGGACGAACCTGCGTCCCGCAGCATGAAGTGCAACCAGCACTCCAGCGATGCACGCGCCCAGCAGCGCACCCGCCGCAATGTCGAACGGAAAATGGATGCCCGCATAAATGCGCGACCAAGCCGTGACCGAGGCCACGGCAAGAACGAGCAGCCCCACGTCACGCAGCCCGCGCTGCAGCAGCAGCATGAAAGCCATGGTGAACATCACCGAGGCGTGCGTGCTGGGCAGGCCCGCACGCACGCCGTGCGGCACATGGGCGGGGCTCAGTCCCACCATGAAGGGGCGTGGCATACCGACGGAAGCCGCGATCTCGTGCGAGATCAGCGAAGCAGCGCCCCCGGCCGCCAGCACGGCCAGCACGCAAGCGCGTTCCGGAGGGCGGCGCCATGCCGCCCATGCAAGAACGGCGGCACATGCCCACGACGAGCCCAGCGCAATCGCCGATGCGAACCACAGCAGCGTGGGCGAAGGAGAGAAGCCGGCGGCGAGTGTGTCGAAGAGCGCGAGGTTGAGTGAATTCATCCAGCGTTTTCACAATCCTGGCCGTCCAATTTAGCATCCGCCGCCTTGCCGCCAGGAATGACCCCGCGGCCAGCTGTGGCGGCAGCGCCTAGAAGTCCAGCTTGGCGCTCACGCTGAAGGTGCGCGGGTCGCCGGGCTTGATGTAGTTGTCGTACTGGTATTCCCAGTAGCGCCGGTTCGTGAGGTTGTTCACCGCCACGCGGAAGATGGTGTCATGGCCGTTGATGCGCGTGGCGTAGCTCGCACCGATGTTGGCCACAGCGTAGCCCGGAAGCTTGAGCTGGTTGGCCGCGTTGAGCATGGTGCTGCCCGTGTATTTGGCGTCCGCCGAAAGCTTCAGGCCCGGCACCTGCGGCACCGCATACGACACCTGCGCCGTGGCCACGAAGTTCGGCGCACCCGCCACGCGATTGCCGATGTTGTTGATGCCGCGCTTGTACGAGGTGTCCAGGAACATCAGGTTGCCGCCGATTTGCCACTGCGAACCCAGGCGCGTGGAGGCCGCGAATTCCAGGCCCTGGTAGATCGAGCGGCCGTCCTGCACCAGCGCGTTGGCGCTGTTGGCGTACTCGGCGCCGCGTTCGATGCGGAACAGCGCGGCCGTGGCGCTCCAGCGCTCGCGGTCGGTCTTGATGCCCAGTTCGTACTGCTTGCTCTTCAATGGCTTGAGCAGCTCGCCGTTGTTGGCGTAAAGGCTGCTGACGGAGCTGCCCTGCTCGAGCGACTCGACATAGCTGGTGTACAGCGTGGTGTCGGGCGCGGGCTTGAACATCAACGCGAGCGTCGGCGTGATCACGCCCTTCTTCTTGTACTCCGAGGTCCTGACGCCGTCGGTGCCGTAGGCGCTTTGCTCGTAGTCGGTGCTGCGCAGGCCGGCCAGCACCGACCAGCGGTCCGACAGTTTCATGGTGTCGCTCGCGAAGACGGCGCGCTGGGTGATGTCGCTGTTGCGGTACATCAGTAGGTCGGTCGTGCTGGCGTAGGCATTGGTGTTCTGCCTGAAGATGCTGCCGGTGCCGATCCACTGGTAGATGCTGTTGCTGCTGTAGTCGTTGGTCTGCTTCTGCCACGACGCGCCCAGCGTGACCTGGTGCTCGACGGTGCCGGTGCGCAGCTTGCCCTCGGCCATCGCCTGCCATTGGTCGAAGCGATGGCCTTCGCGCGTGTCGGAGCGGTAGTCGTCGTAGTTGCCGCTCGCGTCCTGCAAGTAAAGAATGCCTTCGTTGCGGCTGCGCTTGGAAGTGCTGTGGCTGTAGCTGGTGCTCAGCGTCCAGTCGGGCGTCAGCTTGTACTGCAGCCCGGTCGAGTAAAGCTGCAGGTCGGTGGTGAGATGCTGGCCCGGCCCCACCAGCGTCTGGTCCTTGTCGCGAATCGTCCCGGGCAGGCGCGTGCCGGTGTAGGCGCTGGTGGCGATCGACGGGGTCTGTCCGGTGGACTTGCGCTTCTGGTAGAGCGCGTCGAAGTTCCAGGTCAGGTCGCGCGTCAGCCGGGCATCGAGCGCCAGCGACACCGAATCGCGGCGGATGCCGCCGTCGTTGAAAGCCTTGCCTTCTTCATGCGTGGCATTGAGCCGGTAGCCGAACCGGTCGTCCGTGCCAAAGCGCCCGCCCAGGTCGGCATGCTCGCTCCACACGCTGTTCGATTTGTAGCCAATGTCGATGCTGCGCACCGGCTGGTCGGTCGGCTTCCTCGTTACGTAGTTGACGATGCCGCCCGGGGAGCCGAAGCCGTACATGAAGCCCGATGATCCCTTCAGCAGCTCGATCTGCTCGAAGTGCTCGTAGGGCAGCGTGATGGCGTAGCTGAGAAAGGGCTTGCCGTCCATGCGGTAGCCGTTCTGCCAGTCCAGCGGCAGGCCGCGCACGGTGATGTAGCTCGCCCAGCTGCTGTAGGCGCCGCTGTTGTCGGACACCGAGGCGTCCAACGCAAACACGTCGCCCAGTTTCGACACCTGGCGCTCGGCCAGGTCTTCGCTCTTGACCACGGTGGTTGAAAACGGCGTGTCAAGCTGCGTGCGCGCGCCGAGGGCGCCGCTGCTCACCTTGGCGCCGAGGTGCTGCGGGGTTTCTTCCGCCGCGGTAGCGGTCACGGTCGGCAGCGCGGCGGCCGGCTTGCCGTCGGCGGCCTCCTGCGCGTAGGCCCGGCCAGCCGGGGCCGCTGCGCACAGCACCAGCAGGGCGGCGCCTGTGCCCAGGCCGAGCGTCGAGTTCTTGAAGGAGGGGAGAGCGGCGGCGGTGCCTGACGCCAGGCGTGCGCTGGCCGCGGCGATTTCCTTGAGTCTTGAGTTCAACAATTGCTATCTCTGAAGGGTAAATAACAATCATTATCATTTAAGAAGTGGGAGAAATCTTGGGAGAAGTCCTGAAAAAGCAAGGTGGCGCTGCCAGACGTCCCGGCGCACGCCTTCGGGATTCAGTCAGTCCGCCGCCGCGCAGGGTGTTGCCCGCGCCAAATGGGTGATGTGATCGAAGTCGAGGCTTTCCAACGCCTGGCGCACCGCCTTCACCAGCGCCTCGTGGCGCGGGTCTGCCGCAAACCGGTCGGCCCATTCGTGCAGGTCCGTCCAGCGTCCGTCACGCGCCAGCACCTCGAGTTCTTTTCGCGCACCGAGGGGGAGCGGTGCAATTTCGGGCACAGGCCGTACCTGGCGCCTCGGCGTGTCGAGCGGGGCATGCGGTTCGGGCGGCACGGCCTCCGCGATGGGGGCAGGGGCCTCTTCCTCCGATGCGGGGTCGACCACGACTGAAAACCGCAGCCGCGTGCCCAGGTGGCGGCGGCTGTCGAGCCGCAGCTCCCCGCCCATGCGCTGAACGATGCGCCGCGCAATCGCCAGGCCCAGCCCGCTTCCGCCCGCGGATGGGTCTGCCTGCTCGAAAGAGCGGAACACGCGCCGCTGGTCCTCCCGGTCGATGCCGATGCCGCTGTCCCAGACTTCCAGGCTCAGCCGCCATTGGCGGCGCTCGGTGGGCTGGGCGCGCACCCGCAGGCCCATCTGTCCCTTGTGCGTGAACTTGGCCGCATTCGAGAGCAGGTTCAGCAGCAATTGCTGAAAGCGCTTGCTGTCCAGGCGCACGGCGGGAGGCAGGGGCCCGCGAATCTCGAGCATGAAGCGGTTGTTGCGGCGCTGCGCCAGCGCGGATGCGTACTGCGCGATGTCTTCGATCAGCGCGGGCAGGCGAACCGGCTTGGGGTCCAATGCCAGCGGCAGCAACTCGCCCTTGGCATATTCGAGCAGGTCATCGACCAGCGCGAGCTGGTAGTTTGCGCTGCGTTCGATGGCCTGCAGCTGCGGCGGAGATGCCGGCGCCAGGTTGCCCTGCAGCATGCGCGCATGGCCCACGATGGTGGCCAGCGGTGCGCGCAGGTCATGGCTGATGTAGGCCATGAGCCGCGTCTGCTCGCGTGCGCGCTGTTCGGCTTGCTCCAGCGCGGCGTTGAGGGCGCGGGTCTTGCGCGCCACTTCGTTCTGCAGCCGCTGCTGCTCGTGCGCCTGCCACTGGACCAGCTTGCGCTGCGCCGAGTGCCGCTGGTGCGAAAGGTGATGCGTCCATGCCGCCAGCGCCACAAGGCCGATCAGCAAGCCCGGAAAGCCCAGCACGTAGGCGTCGAAGCCGGGAATGGCGTGCTCGGGCGGAGAAAGTTCGGTGAGCCGCAGGCACACGCCCAGGCTGACGACGACCATCACCGGAAAAGCCAGCCGCCCGCCCGGCCCCGCCCGGCGCATGTAGGCGAAGCTGCTGATCGTCAATGCCAGCACCAGCGCCAACGTACTCACGAGGCTCGCTTGGGCGAAAAGCGAATAGCTGCCGATCAGGGTTCCGAGCGTTACCAACGCCTGCGCCGCGGTCAGCCCGACCAGCACGTAAAGCCCCGGCTGGCGCAACGGCCCGCCGCGCGAGAGCGCATGCAGGTACAGCACCATGTTCAGCACGCAGCAGCCGGCAATGAAACTCGCCGCGCGGTAGCTCCATTCGGTGCTCTCCGGCCAGAACAGCAGCCGCGCATAGCCGCGGTAGATGGCTTCGTAGAGCGCGACCAGTGCGAATCCGAGACTCTGCGAACCCAATGCATCGTTGCGCGAAATGCCCCACACCGCGAGCGAATACACCGCCAGCACGAGCAGGCCGCCGATCAACAACCCATCGACCAGCGCGTGGTTGGTCTCGTATTCACGCCATGTGTCGGGACTGTGCAGCACAGGCGCCAGCCTGACGGTGCTGTGGCTCTGCACTCGCACAAGTACCGTGGCATGTTCGCGCGGCCGCAGTTCCAGCGCAAGCGTGGGCACGCGGTTGGCGCCGCGGTTGCGGTTGTCGGGCATCGAGATACCGGCGGCCTCATGCGCCCAGGTTCCGGGGGGCGTCTTGCCGATGGGGCCCCGCTGCACATGAAAATCGACGTATTGCAGCCACGTCGTGTTCAGCACCAAGCGCAGCGGGCGCACGGCGCTGCTGTCGTTCACCACCGAAAAGCGCAGCCAGAACACCGAGTTCGAGAAGCCCGGCCGCATGCGTGCCCGCGTGCCTGGCACAAACCCGTCAGAGAGGTTGCCGTTTTGCGCGGCCACCGCCTCGAGCGATAGTTCTGCTTTCCGGTCTTCGAGTATCTCGACCTTGTCGTCCAGCACGATGGGCAACTGCGCCGCATCGCGCAGCTCCAGCGTTGCAGCCTGCAAAGGCTGAACCCAAAGGCAGAAGAAAAAGAAAGCCGCGCACGACAGCAGAAAGGTGCGCAGCGCAGTCACGGCCGCCTCAGGCCCCGGAGACCGGCATGGACACAGGCACGGTCAAACGCGACGGGCGGGGCAACGAAGCCGCCTTGCCACCGAGCGTGCTGCGAAACCCGCTCGGCGTTTCCTGGAAGCGCTCGCGAAACGCGGTCGAAAAATTGGCTGCGCTCGAAAACCCGACGGCCAGCGCCACGTCTTCCACGCTGAGCGCCGTTTCCGCCAGCAAGCGCCGCGCTTCGGACAGCCGGGCTTCGCGCACAAACTCGAACACCGTGCGGCCCGTCAGTTCGCGAAACACGCGCGACAAGCGCTTTTCATGCGTGCCCACGCGCTCGGCCAGTTCCGGCAGGGGCGGCACGTTCGCCAGGTCCGACATCACGAGCCGCTGGGCCGCCAGGGCAATCACCCGATCGGGCCCGGCCTCCCTTTTTTCGATATCTGGCTGCGCCTCTGCGGCGGGGCTGTCTGCCCGCGGGTGCTTGCTGCTGGCCAGCACCAGGTGCACGGAGACGCGGGCCAGCACTTCGGCCGGTTCGTAGGGCTTGAGGATGTAGTCGACAGCACCTTCATGCAGGCCCGTCAGCCTTTCTTCCACCGAGGCGGACGAGGTGACGAAGATCACAGGGATATGCGCGGTGGAGGGGTCGGCCTTCAGCAGCCGGCAGGTGGCAAAGCCGTCCGCGCCGCTCATGCGCACGTCCAGCAGGATCAGGTCCGGCTGCAGCGCCGTCGCCCGCCTGTAGCCCTGCATCGCGTCGAAAGCCATGCTGATGCGGTGTCCCTCGCCCCTTAAAGCTGCCAGCAGAAGCTGCAGTTCGTCGATGTTGTCGTCGACCAGGAGGATGTGTGCGCGCCGGGCGGGAACGGAGGACCAGTAAGACATTCGTTTAGCGTAGGGCGTGGCCTATGAAAACGCATGTGACGGAATTCACGTTCCGTTGCAATCGTAAACGAATGTCAGTTTTTCAAAACATTTCGTCCGGCGCAGCAAAAGCCTGCTAGGCGCTCCCCTCGAAGAATCGCGCTCTTTCCTGGACACCTGCGCCGCATTCCGCGGCGCCCAACGCACGGTGCCGGGGCCATCAGAGCAATTACGAGGGACGGGATGCCCAACACCCCAACGATCTTGTCGGGCGCGAAAGCGCCGAGCGATTTCTTCCACCTTGCGCGGCAGGCATTGCAAAGGCGCATGGCGCGGCTTTCCGCGCGCATCGCCGTTCCGGCTGCGACTCTGCTGCTGGCCTCGGCCGCCCATGCGATTCCGCAGGTTTCCAGCCTGGTGCACACGCCCGACATTCTTCCGGCGGGCGGCACGGTCACCAGCACGGTGACCATCGCCGAAACCGACAGCCTGCCGATCGGGGCGCCGGGTACCTCGTTCACCTACGAGATTCCGGGCAACAGCATCTACATGGGCACGAGCGCCGTGCCTGTCGGCAGCTGCAGTTCGACCGTGCCGGTGGGCTCCCCGGGGCAAGGCGTGGTCACCTGCTCGGGCATCACGCTCGCGGCCAACCAGACCCTCGACTTCAAGCTGATGCTGCGCACCATCTCGCAGGGCACGCTGAGCGTCAAGGCCGAGCCTGCGGGCGGGGGCCCGTCGGAAACCAAGAACATCACCGTGAACCAGGGCGCCGACGTGGCCGTGGCCATCACGGCGCCTCCCACAGCCCCCAGCGGCGCGACGGTGCCGATCGCGTTCACGCTCACCAACAACGGGCCCGACTCGAGCTCGGGCACGACGCTCACCTACAACATTCCCACCGGCCTTTTCGTCTCGGACAACGGCCTGCCATCGGGCTGTTCCATCAGCGGCAGCCAGCTGACCTGCAACGCCGGTGTTCTTGCGCTCAACGGCACGCGCATCTTCACCGTGAACGGCGTGGTCACCGCAGCCGCGGGCTCCACCATCACGCACCAGCCGGCAATTGCACCGGCGGGTGCAATCGGCGACGGCGTGTCCGAGAACAACAACGCCACTGCCAACACCACGGTGACCGCGGGCACCGTGCTCTCGATGACCAAGACCCACAACGGCGGCCAACTGCTCGTGGGCCAGCGCTTCAACTTCACGCTGACGCCCCGCTTCAGCGGCAGCGCGCCCACTGGCGTGACGCTCTCCGACACGTTGCCGGCCAACTTCCGGATCGACTCCTTGACACCTGGCGCCGGGTGGACCTGCTCTTCCGCGGGGCAGACCGTGAGCTGCGCGCGCGCCAATATCGGCGGCGCAGGCGGTGCTGACCAGTCGCTCGGCAACGTCGTGGTTGCGGTCACTGCCATCACGGCAGGTACGGGCGTGGTCAATGAAGCGACGGTGAATGCCACCGGCCCGGTGGCAACCTCGGCCACGGGCAGCGTGCCTGCCGACGTGGCGAATTCGGCCACCGACTTCCGCGCCGACAAGCGCCGCGGATGGCCCCAGAACAACGTGCCGATCGGCCAGGCTTTCGACTACCAGGTCGGCGCCACCAACCTCGGCGGTACGCGCCTTCTTGCGGGCAGCACGATCAACCTGGTCGACGACCTGCCGGCCGGCGTGCAGATCAACAGCGTCACGCAGCGCGACGGCTACAGCTGCACGATCACCAAGGGCAGCTCCCCCGTCGTGGCACCAGTCGACGGGCCGGCCAGGGTGAACTGCACGCGCACGACCAATGCCGACATCAACGTCGACACCTCGAGCGGCAACACCGCGCGCAATGCGGGCTACGTGATTGTCAACGTCACGATCCCGTCGCTACCCTCGGGCGGCGGACAGATCGTCAACAGCATGTGCGTGAACGTGGCGCTGCCCGCGAGCGACCCCACGGCAGGCGCCGACCCTGACGCCAACACCGGCAACGACTGCGTCAACCTGGGCACCGGCGTGGACGACAGCGCCAACTATGCGGATGTCAGGGTTCTGAAGCGTGTGGTGGGCATCGGCAGCAGCGACGCGAACCGGCAGACCGCGGGTCAGGCGGTCACATGGGAGATCGAGATCGTCAACGACGGCCCCTCGACCGCGCAGAACGTCGCCGTCACGGACACATTCCGGCAGGTGCTGCAGGCGGCGGGATCGCCTTCGGTCTCGGTGGCTCCCAACGGCGCCACGTTCCCGGCCTGTTCGCTGCCTGCTCCTTCGGGCGGCGCGGGCAATACCTCGCTCGCGAACTGCAACATCACGCAATTGCCCAAGTGCCGCGCCAGCACCGACCCGGTAACGGCAACGCCGCTGTGCCCGGTGATCACGGTCGTGGCCCGGCACTACGGCGACGGCGCTTCGGCGTCGGACCACCGCTTCGATATTCCCAATACGGCCACCGCTATCGCAGCCACGCCCGCGGACCCGACCCTCAACAACAACAGCGCCGCGGCCAACGCGTACTACAACGCGCTGACCGACGTCACCGTGACGAAGACGGCAAGCCCCAATGAGGTGCCCGTGGGGCAGTTGCTGACCTACACGCTCACGGCGCTCAACCGCACCGTGCAGGACGGCAGCTTCAGCCGGGCCTACGACGTGACGGTGACTGACACCCTGCCGGCCAACCTGATGTTCCTCGGGGCCGACGCGTCGGCAGGTGGAACCTGCTCTGAAAAGCCGCTCACCACCGCACCCACGGGTGCCGCAAGCAACAACAAACTTGTGTGCAGTTGGGCTTCGCTCGACCGCAACCAGCAGCAGACCGTCAGCGTGCGGGTGAGGCCGCTGTACGCGATATACGCGCTCAACAACAGACCCGAGCTCATCACAAACAACGTCTCCGTCGCGACGCTGACACCGGAGGCCACCACATCCAATAACACGGCGACCGCCAACGCCAGCGTGACTGGGCCCAACTACGACCTGGTGATCACGAAGACCGAGGACGTCGACCCAGCGAACGTGGGCGACAACGTGACCTACATCATCACGGTGTCGAACAACAGGCCCTCGGCCGCCGAGTCGATCGAGGTAATCGACACGCTGCCGGCCGTTGGGTCGAACGGTGAACCGGGGCCCGCCTTCATATCGGCAAGCGCGCCCGCCGGCATCGTGATTGAGTCGCCGGCGATCGACTCGGTCGGGCAGAAGGTGAAGTTCACCATCCCGGTCCTGGGTGGCAACGGTACCGGAGCGACCGGCCCCGCAGATGCTCCCAACACAATGCAGCTGCGCGTAACCGTGCGCGGCATCTCACGCGGCTCATTTCAGAACCAAGCCAGCGTTTGGTTTAAAGAGGCCGCACAGAACGCCTTCGACGGGCAACCGACCAACAACGTCGTCACCGAGAACACCGCCTTTCGTTTCAAGGCCGATGTGGAGGTGGTCTCCAAAATGGCGGTGTCTACGGGCACTGCAACGCCGCTAGCCACCGTGGCCATCGGCCAGAGCTTCGACTGGCTCGTGCAGCTGCGCAACAACGGCCCCGACAGCGCCGAGACGACGAGCTTTACCGACACGCTGCCTACCGGCTTGGCGCTGACGGGCACGCCGGTGTTCACCGTAACCGGCGGCACCTTCACGCCCACGGCTCCCACCTGCACGGGCAGCGCGGGCGGCACCAGCGTGAGCTGCGCCATCACTTCGATGCCGGCGAACGGCACGGCCACCGTGCGCATTCCGGTGCGCACCACCACCGGCACCACGCCCGCCAACGGCACGCCGTTCACCAATCGCGCGCACCTGGTCACCACCGGCTCGGGCGACACCAACGGCGGCGCCGATCCGGACGCCGGCAACAACTTCAAAGAGGGCAGCATCACCGTGCAGAGCAGCGCGCTGAGCGGCCGTGTGTATGAAGACCTGGACGGCGACGGGCAGATCGACACCGGCGAGCCCGGCATTGGCGGCGTCACGATGCGCCTGACCGGCACCGACAGCCTGGGCAACGCCGTCTCGCTGACCACCACCACGGCCACCGACGGCACCTGGAGCTTCACCGTGCCCGCGGGCACCTACAGCGTGGCCGAGGACCAGCCCGCGGCCTACCAGCCGGGCATTACTCGCGCGGGTGGCGTTACCGGCGTGGGCAGCACGGCCGGCACAGTGCCGGCGGGCACCTCGAGCGGGCCCAACGGCTCCAATGCCAACCGCATCGACACCATCGTGCTTGGCTTGGGCGGCACCTCGACTGCCAACAACTTTGGCGAAGTGCGCCCCGCAAGCCTTGCCGGCCGCGTGTACCGCGACGCCGACTACAACTACGCCGCGAGCGCAGGCGACCCCGGCATTGCGGGCGTGACGGTCACGCTCACCGGCACCGACATGTTCGGCAACGCCGTGTCGACGACCGCTACCACGGCCAGCGGCACCGGCAACTACGCGTTCAACAACCTCCTGCCCGGCAGCTACACCGTGACCGAGACGCAGCCCGCCGCCTTTGCGGACGGCAGCGATGCGGCCGGCACGGCCGGCGGCACAGCGGCCAACGACGTGGTGAGCGCGATTGCATTGCGCTCGAACGTGAACGGCACAGGCTATGACTTCGGCGAGCTGCTCACCCGCATTCCGGTGCGCGTGTTTGTCGACGGCAACAACGACGGCCTGCCGCAGGCGGGCGACACGGGCATTCCCACCGTGGAAGTGCGCCTCACCGGCACCGACGCCGCGGGCAACCCGGTCAACATCGTCGCCGTGCCCTCGGGCCCGGACGGCAGCTACGAGTTCCGCAATGTGCCGCCTTCGGCAGCCGGTGGCTACACCATCACCGAGACACAGCCGTCCAACTACGCGCCTGGCAAGGCCAATGCCAACGGCCATCCGGGCACGGCCCAGGCTGGCGGCAACGCGATCACCGGCGTGACCGTGGCCGGCACCAACCCGCCGCTCACTCAGGGCGACTACTACTTCGGCGAGCTGCTGCCCGCCGGCATCTCGGGCCGCGTGTACTACGACCGCGACGGCAGCGGCGCGCAAGGCGCACCGGCCACCGAGCCCGGCATTGCGGGCGTGACGATCACTCTCACCGGCACTGACGTCAACGGCAATTCCGTGACGCGCACGACCACCACCGATGCGAGCGGCGACTACAACTTCGCCAACCTCGCACCCGGCAGCTACACCGTCACCGAAACCCGTCCCACCGGCTACGAGCCAGGGATCACGCGCGCCGGCAATGTCAGCGGCGCCGGCAGCACGCCGGGTTCCGTGCCCACCAGCGGCAGCGGCGTGTCGAACGGACCGAACGGATCGAACGCCAACGTCATCCAGAACATCGTGCTCGCAGCGGCGGGTGCGGGTTCGGCCGCCAACAATTTCTCCGCCGTGCGCCCGGCCAGCGTGTCCGGCTACGTGTATGCCGACGTCGCTCCTTCGAACGGCACCCGCGACACCGCCGAGCCCGGCATTGCAGGCACCACGGTGCGCGTGACCGGCACCGACTTCCTCGGCAACGCGGTCACGCAAACAGTGCAGGCCGCTGCCGACGGCCGCTACCTGGTCGACAAGCTGCTGCCCGGTACCTACCAGATCGACGAGACGCAGCCGGACGGCGTGGCCGACGGCCCCGAGTCGCTCGGCACCGTGGGCGGCACGCCGCGCGGCACGGTGAACCCCGGCAGCGTGAACGACCGCTTCGGCGCGCTCGTGCTCACATCGGAAGACGCAGGCATCGACTACAACTTCGGCGAGCGCGGCGGCCAGATCGCGGGCTGGGTGTATGTGGACACCAACAACGACGGCATCCGCCAGGCGGGCGAGCCGGGCATTCCCGGCGTCAGCGTCACGCTCACCGGCCGCTCGGCCAGCGGGCTGGCGGTGAACGCCACCGTGGTCACCGATGCGAATGGCCGCTACGTCTTCACCGGCCTGCTCCCGGCCGACGCCACCGGCTACACCTTGCGCGAAACGCAACCCGTGACGTTTGCCGACGGCCTCGACTCGGTCGGTTCGCTCGATGGCACGGCTGTCGGCAAGCCCGGCAACGACGTGCTCTCCGCCATCATGTACCGGGGCGGCAATGGCGACGACTACAACTTCGGCGAGCGCGGCGCATCCATTGCGGGCACCGTCTACAACGACGCGAACCGCAACGGAACGCGCGAACCGCAAGACCTTCCGATTGCGGGCGTGACCATCACGCTCACCGGCACCGACGCCGCGGGCAACCCCGTGACGCGCACCGCCGTTACCGGCCCCGACGGCCGCTATGAGCTCGCAGGCCTGCCGTTGCCTGGCACCGGCGGCTACACCGTCACCGAGACGCAGCCCAGCGGCTACGACGAGGGCATTGCCATTCCTGGAACGCTCGGCGGTTCGGTGCAGGGCACCAACCAGATCCGCGTCAACTTCACCACGCTGGCGGCCAATGGCACGGGCTACGACTTCAACGAGCACAACAACCTGCCTGCGTCGCTGACCGGCACCGTGTGGTTCGACCAGAACCACAACCGCAGCCGCGAAAGCGGCGAAGGCCAGGGCGAAGGCTGGACCGTGGAGCTGATGCGCTGCGCCGACGGCGGCAACGCCTGCCCCGAAACCGCCGCCACCGTGCTCTACACCGTGACCACGGCTGCGGACGGCAGCTACCGCTTCGGCGACCTCACGCCGGGTGAATACCGCGTGCGCTTCCGCTCGCCCGACGGCCGCACCGTCGGCGGCGTGTGGCCTACCGATGCGGCGCAGAACGGCGCGGGCGGCCCTTACCCCACGCCGGCCGCGAGCGACCCACGCTTCTCCATCAAGGTGCGTGTGAACGCCGGTGCCAACGTGCAGCGGCAAGACCTGCCGTACGACCCAGGTGGCGTGGTGTACGACAGCGTGAGCGGCACGCCCGTGCCCGGCGCCGTGGTGCGCCTGGTCGGCCCGCCGGGCTTCGATCCGGCGCAGCATCTGCTCGACGGCCGCGACACCTACACCACCGGCCCCAACGGCTACTACGACTTCTTCGTGCTGCCGGGCGCACCGGCGGGCGAGTACCGCCTGGCGGTCACGCCGCCCGGCAGCTACCTGCCGTCGTCCATCTACCCGCCGGCGGCGGGCGGGCTCGGCACGCAGTCGTGCTCCGCACCGGCGAACGGACCCGCACCCGCGCAGAGCAACCCCTGCGTGGTGAGCCCGGGCGCGGGGCTGGTGCCCGGCGCCGGCTACTACCTGGCGTTCCAGATGCCGGGCGGCGGCGGCCAGCATGTGGTGGCCAACAACATTCCGCTCGACCCGTCGGACGCCACGCTCATCGAGCTGCGCAAGACCAGCTCGAAGCTGACGGTGAAGAAGGGCGAACTGCTGCCCTACCGCATCACGGCGCGCAACACCCGCGGCAACCCCGTGCCGGGCGTGGCCGTGGTCGACACCCTGCCGCCGGGCTTCCGCTACGTGCAGGGCTCGCTCACCGTGCGCACCATGCCGGGCGGCGTCGCGCTGCCGGTGGTGCCGCAGATCAACGGCCGCCAGGTCGTGGTGCCCGGCCAGAACTTTGCGCCCAACGAGACCAAGGAATACCTGATGGTTGCGGGCGTGGGGGTCGGCGTGGGCGAGGGCGAGTTCGTCAACCAGGTCATCGCCACGCAGGGCGTGGGCGGCCGCGTGCTGTCGAACCTGGCCACCGCCACGGTGCGCGTGGTGCCCGATGCGCTCTTCGACTGCACCGACGTGATCGGCAAGGTCTACGACGACAAGAACGCCAACGGCTACCAGGACGAAGGCGAGCCCGGCCTTGCGAACGTGCGCATCGCCACCGTGAACGGCGTGCTGGTAACCACCGACGCCGAAGGCCGCTACCACATTGCCTGCGCTGCCATTCCGAAGGAAGGCACCGGCAGCAACCTGGTGCTCAAGCTCGACGACCGCACGCTGCCTTCGGGCTACCGCACCACCAGCGAGAACCCGGCCGCCGAGCGCGCCACGCGCGGCAAGGTGCTGAAGGTGAACTTCGGCGCGACGGTGCACCGCGTGGTCCGCCTCGCGCTGCAGGGCACTGCATTCGAAGACGGCAACGCCGCACTGCGCGCCGGCTTCGTGCCCGAGCTCGACCGCACGGTGAACGTGCTGGCCGAGAAGGCCTCGGTGCTGCGCTTGGCCTACAAGGCCGCGCCCGGCGAAGCCGAAGCGCTCGGCCGCCAGCGCACCGATGCGGTGAAGGCCGCCGTGCTCTCGCGCTGGAAGCAGCTGGGCGAGCAGCGCGAAAGCCGCAAGGAGCCGCCGCTCTTCAACCTGGACATCGAAGTCGAGCTGGTGCCCGCTGCCACGCCCGCGGTGAAGCCATGACGCGAGAACGAGTGAACGCCATGAAAAGCCACCTGACACCGAAGAACCCGTTCAAGCGAGCCGATATGAGAAAGCTTCCGAAGCGCATCGCCCTGGCGGGCGCCGTCACCGCCGCCTGCATGGCCATGGGGCTTGCCGCGGCGCAGGAAACCGCCGTGCGCGGCCGCATGCTCGACCATGCCGCGGCCGACCCACGCGCGGTGGACATCGACGGCGCGCGCCACCTGCCGCGCAGCGGCGAGCGCGAGCTGCCCAAGGCCACCTTCGTTCTCGGCGATGCGCGCGAGCCGGCGGCAACACCGGTTGCCGCTGTCGCACAGGCCACTGCTGCGGCCACGGAGCGCAGCGAAGCCGAGACCCCGCAATTCGCATCGGGCTCCGATCTTCTGGCTTCGGCAGACCGGGCGCAGCTCGACCGCATCGCCGGCCTGGTGAAGGGCCGCGACAAGCTGCGCTTCGAGATCGTGGGCCATACCGACGCGCAGCCGTTGAGCGCCAAATCGCGCGAGCGCTTTGCCGACAACCACGCCCTGGGCCTGGCACGTGCACAGCAGGTGGCGCGCTATCTCACGCAGCGCCTCGGCCTGCCCGAATCCGCGGCGGCCGCAAGCTCCCGCGGCCCTGACGAGCCCGTTGCAGCGCCCGCGTCCGATCCGGTCAACTGGCCGGCCAACCGGCGCGTGGAAGTGCGCGTGTACTGGACCGACGCGGCACCCGCCGTGGCGAGTGCGCCCGCCGCTGCACCGGCCGAGCCCGGCGTGTGCCGCACCTTCACCGCCATCGGCACCGACGATGCGCCGCTGCGCCTGAGCGTGGACGGCCAATTGCTCGACGGCAAGGGTGCCGCGGTACCGGGCGGGGAGGGTGCCACCAGCGCCGACCGCCAGCGCTGCGTCGACGTGCAGCTCGAGCGCAACCAGCTGCGCCTGCAATACGACAACCTTTCGCAGCCGCGCCGCCTGAGCGCCGCCGCCTGGCCCACCACCGTGGTGGCCGGCGACACCGTGCGCTTTGCGGGCTACAGCAACTACCTGCTGTTCACCGCCAAGGCCGAGCTGCGCATCTTCACGGCCAATGACGTGATGCAGCGGCGCCTGCTCGCCACGCTGCCGCTCAATACCGAAATGCGCGGCGAATGGCAGGTGCCTGCAGGCCTGCTCGACCGGCTTGCGGATGGCGCCGGCGGCAAGCTCTACTACCGGCTGCGCGTGTACGACCGCCAAGGCCGGTTCGACGAGACCGACGATCTTTCGCTCACCGTGGCCGAGCGCCACGCGCCCGAAACGACAACCCCCGACCCGGCCCGCGAACTGCTGCGCGCCTATGGCCAGAACAACGTCGCCATCGCCAACATTCCGCTCGCGGCGGGCACCGTCACCGCCAGCGGCGCGGCCATTCGCCCCGGCGAGAAAGTGCGCGCGCTCGGCTTTGCGGTGCCGGTGGACGACAACGGCCGCTTCGTGTTTCAACAGCTCGTGCCGCGCCGCGTGCAGACCGGCGAGATTGCGGTCACCGATGCGCAGGGCGCCACGCGCTCGTACCGCCGCGACTTCGACCTGCCCGCAAGCGACTGGTTCTTCGTGGGCCAGGCCGACCTGACGGTGGGCAGCAACAGCGTGAGCGGCCCGGCCGCGATCATGACCAACGACAAGAACCGCTACGGCGGTGGCGGCTGGAGCGAAGGCCGCATCGCGGGTTATGCCAAGGGCCAGCTCAACGACCGCTGGACGCTCACGGCCAGCGTCGACACCGAGGAGCGTCCGCTCAAGGACCTGTTCCGCAACCTCGACCGCAAGGACCCGACCTCGCTGTTCCGCCGCTTCGACCCCGAAGATTCGTGGACCACTTTCGGTGACGACTCCACCACCATCGAGGACGCGCCCACGCAGGGCCGCTTCTACCTGCGCGTGGACGACGGCCGCTCGCAGGCGATGTGGGGCAACTTCAAGCTCAACTTCGGCGACACCGAACTCACCCGCGTGAGCCGCGGCCTCTATGGCTTCCATGGCCGGTACCTGGGCGACGAATCGACCTCGTTCGGCGAGGCGCGCCTGAAGGTCGATACCTTTGCGGCCGAGCCGGGCACGCTGGCCGCGCGCGAGGAATTCCGCGGCACCGGCGGCTCGCTGTACTACCTGCGCAACCAGGACATCACACGCGGCGCCGAGCGCGTGAACATCGAAATCCGCGACCGCGATTCCGGCTTTGTGCTCAAGCGTACGCAGCTCGTGCCCAGCTCCGACTACGAGATCGACTACCTGCAGGGCCGCGTGCTGCTCTCCGCACCGCTGCCCAGCCTGTCGGACGACGGCTCGCTGGTGCGTGCCGGCGGCCTCACGGGCATGCCGACCTTCCTGGTGGTCGACTACGAATACACGCCGATCGCAAGCTCGCTCGACACGCTCGCCATCGGCGGACGCGTGTCGTGGTGGGCCAACGACCATGTGGGCGTCGGCGTGACCGCGTCGCGGCAAGACCAGATCGGCGCCGACCAGCGGCTGGCGGGTGCGGACATCACGCTGCGCAAGACCGAGACCACCTATCTCAAGGGCGAGTTCGCGCGCAGCAAGGGCCCGGGCACCGCCCAGCTCGACTCGCTCGACGGCGGCTTCAGCTTCAGCGGGCGCAACGGCGCCCTGGGCAACACATTGGGCAACGGCCCCACCGGCAATGCGAACGCATGGCGCCTCGAAGGGCAGGCCGACCTGGCCGACTTCGAGATGAAGGGCGGCGGCCGCATCAGCGCCTATGCGCAGTCGCGCGATGCGGGCTTCTCGGCACCGGGCCAGTACGCCAGCAACGCCACGCGCCAGGTCGGAGTGTCGGCCGCCGTGCCTTTCGGCGAGAAGGGCGAGGGCGGCGAGCTGCGCCTGAAGGCCGACCGACGCGACGAGCGCGACGGCTACAACAGCAGCGTGATCGACGCGCAATACGGCCTGCGCCTGTCGTCCGACTGGAAGCTGGGCCTCGGCATGCGCTACGACGACAAGACCGGCGACTCGCTCATCACCAGCCCGTCGCTGCCCAGCACGCAGGCGGTCTCCGGCGAGCGCGCCGACGCCGCGGTGCAGCTGGAATACACCGGCAACGACCGCTGGAGCCTCTACGGCTTTGCGCAGAAGACGCTGCGCCGCACCGGCACGCGGCTGGACAACGACCGGCTGGGCTTTGGCGGGCGCTATCGCGTCAGCGACAAGCTCGCGCTGCGCGGCGAGCTCTCGACCGGTGACGGCGGCCTGGCAGGCAAGGCCGGTGTCGACTACCAGTTCGACGACCGCTCCAACCTCTACATGACCTATGTGGCGGACACCGGCCGCACCGACGAGAACCTCATCGGCCGCGGCGGCAGCCTGGTGACCGGCGTGCGCTCGCGCGTGGCCGACGGGCTCACCATGTTTACCGAGCACCGCCATGCCACCGGCACGCAACCCGGCCTCACGCATGCCTACGGGGTGCAGTACGCGCCCGACGCCAACTGGACCGTTGGCGTCAATTTCGAGAACGGCTGGGTCGGCGCCGAAACGCTGGGTGCCACGCGCCGCGAAGCAGTGGCGCTCACCGCCGGCTACTCGAGTGAACGCCTCAAGTACAGCGGCGGCCTCGAGTACCGCAAGGACCGCACCACGGCGGAAGCGCGCACCAGCTGGCTGGTGAAGAACTCGTTCTCGTGGAAGGTGAACGACGACGCGCGCTGGGTCGGCAAGTTCAACTGGGCCGACAGCGACAGCAGCACCGGTGCATTGGCCGCGGCCAAGTACACGGAGGCGATGCTCGGCTACGCACTGCGCCCCGCGCTGGACGACCGGCTCAACCTGCTCTTCAAGTACACCTACCTGTACGACCTCTCTTCGCCGGGCCAGGTGGTGTCGGCGGGCGGGCTCGATTCGAGCCTGGGCACCGTGTCGACCACCGGCATCGACTACCAGCAGCGCAGCCATGTGTTCGCGATCGACGCCACCTACGACATCAACGAGCGCTGGACCGTCGGCGGCAAGTACGCATGGCGCCGCGGCGAACTGCGCGCGAGCCGCGACAACTCGGCGCCGTGGTTCAAGAGCTCGGCCGAACTGGCGGTGCTGCGCGTCGACTGGAAGCTGGTGCGCAACTGGGACTGGATGGTCGAGTGGCGCTCGCTGCGTGCCAAGGAACTCAAGGACCGCAAGAACGGCTGGGTCACGGCCGCCTACTACCATGTGAACGAGAACCTCAAGGTGGGCGTGGGCTACAACTTTACCGACTACTCCGACAACCTGACCGACATGAGCTATCGCAGCAAGGGATGGTTCCTGAACGTGCTCGGCAAGTTCTGAAGCGGCGGCGCACGGGAGAAAAACGCATGCGCGAACGACATGAAATCGACCTGATCGTGCCCTTGGTCGACATCGCCGAAGCGCTTGTCTCCCGGCAATACCCCGGCGACAGCCGCGGGCGCTACAAGCTCTACGAGGAGTGGGCGCAAGACTTTCTTGCGGACTTCGTCAGCCGAGCCGCCGCGGGGCGAAGGCCCGAGGAAACCTACCGGAAGGACATCGCCGACTTCGCGATTCGCAAGGCCGCGGCGTACGGGTTCGCGGCCTAGCGGGAGAGCGGCGCCTTTGCTCCTGCCCGTCAATGCAGGGCAGCCTGCAGCGCCAGGAATGTTTCCATCTCCGCAGTGGCGGTAGTGCCCGAGCGATTCGCCAGCGCTCGCACCACCTTCAGCACTTCGCGGAAGATCTCGGCGTCGTGGGCCGCCGAGCGCTGGTCTTCTTCCTTCCAGCCGAACGTGGCCCAGCCATTTCGCGCCGACACCTGATGGTCCAACGGGCCGAGCGCCTCGAACAGCGCCTTCATCAAGGCCGCGCCGCGCAATTGGCCGTCGTGCACTACCGGGCTGCCGTCTGTGTAGGTGATCCGCATCAGGTCGGGCGGCAGTTCGAGCCGGCCCCAGGGGTCCAGCAGCGTTGCAAGGCGATTCCACATTGCACTGGCCGCGTAGCTTTCGGAGAACACCTGCGCTTGCAGGGCCTGCAACGTGCCGGGCAGGGGACGCTCCGGCCCCGCGCCCGGGCGCAAGGCGTATTCAGCCCACCGCGCGGTGCCTTCCAGCAGCCAGCGCGCCTTGAACATGGTGTAGCCGTACTGGTATTGGTGAAAGAGTTCGTGGGCGGGCGATACGTTCTGGTTCGAATGGCTGTTCAGCAGGTCGATGCGCAACGCGCAGTGCCCCTGGGGGCCATCGATGCCAAGGCGGTAGTTCGTTGCTTCGTCATAGGAGCGGCCGTTGCCTTTCTCCATCTTGAACAGGAAGACGTCGATCGACGCGGTGCGCGCATTGCGAGCCTGGCGCATCGGATGCGTGAGGCCCATCACTTCGGAGAAGATGCGCCGCCCCACCACCAGTTGCGTGGCCACGTCCTCGACCTTGTCGGGCACGCCGTTGCGGTTGGCATCGCGGGCGTCGGGCAATCTGTGCTCCCCATCCAGCGTGTAGAAGATGCGGAACTCATCGTGCACATGCATGCGATCGAGCCGGGGAAGGTCTGCATTGCGTGCTGTGCGGCATTCTTTCGGGCCTGTTCCCTGCGCTGCGGCAGGAAAGGCGGCAACGAGCACGGAGCCGATGAAGAGAAGGGCTTCTTTCCAGCAAGAGTGCCGGAAAATTCCACGAGAACTCCGCCGTTTGCCGAACGGCGCGGAGGTGGCATCTCGCGGGTGTCTCATTGCGTTTTCAGTATGCCACCGGCAGGCAAAGCGGCGCATCGCCTTCGCGCGCCCGCGGTTCACGGGTTGCCCGACTTTGCGTAGGCCGTTTTCGCAATCTCAGTTCGCCAGTTGCGCCTGCAACTCGGCGACCTGCTTGCGCAGGGCGTCGTTCTCGGCCGTGAGCTCGGCCACGCGCTGCTCGAGCAGTGCAAGTGCGTCGGCCTTTGACGGCTGATCGGCCTCGTTCGACTCAGCCGATTCAGCAGCCTCGGCCGCTTCTTCGCGCGGCTTGCGCTTGGCTTCGCGAACCCGCTTGGCGGCCTGCTTGAGTTCGTCCTTGCCGGCGTTCGCCGCAGAAACCTGTTCTTCAGCGGGCAGGCTGGCCACTGCCGCGGCCGTGTTGATGGAGATGACGCCCGACTTCACGGCCGCGACCAGTTCAGGCGCGGCCTGTTTCTGGATCTTCTCGATCATCACCACCTGGTTGCTGCTGAGCCGCGCTGCGCGTGCAATGGCCTCGCGGCTGCTCAGCGGGGCCGGCGGGGGCAGGGCGGGCGCGTTGTCATCGGACGAGCCGGCGGGCGGGTCGGCATCGAAGGGGGCATCGTCGCCCGGCGGTGCCGTGTCGGCCATTGCGCGCGCGCGGCGCTCGTCGACGATGTCTTTCTTGCGCAATGCCAGCACGCCGCGAAGAAAATCGGAAATGCTGCGCCGGCCCAGGTGCTGGTCGATCATCCAGAGGTGCACGTCCTCTATCGTCTTGAAGCGCGTGTTCTGCACCGTTTGAAAAGGCAGGCCGTGCTTCTGGCAAATGCCATAGCGGTTGTGGCCGTCCACCAGCACGTCGCCCCACAGCACCAGCGCATCGCGGCAGCCCTCGGCAAGGATGCTGCGCTCCAGCGCCTCGTGCTCCTCCGGAGTCAATGGATCTATATAGGCTTTGAGTTCTTCGTTGACGACGATGTTCATGAGGCAGGGATCGGAGAAAGGGCCGGAATTCTAGTTGCCGGCCGTACGCGATCATTTGGCTGTCATGCAAGCGGCCCACCATCGCCGAACGTTTGGTTGCGCTAAATCCGGCGCCTGGCTGTCTCGCTTTGGTGCGCTCGAACGTCTAGTGGGTATGGAGCATGAAGGGATCGGGAAATGGGGCATTTTTGTATCCACAAGTAGTAATAATTCTCATTTGTATTGAGCACTTCAGGAGTACCTCCCTCATGTTCATGTGTCTTCAACCTCGTCAACGTCCTTTCGCGCGGTCTGCGCTGCGCCTCGCATGATGAGAGAGCCCATCGACATGGCGTTGCCTCTTTCCGAGCCCACGCTCGCCGAAGTCTTCATTGCGAACCGCCCGCAGCTTTTGCGCGTGGCACGGCGGATCGTGCGCACCGCGGAACTCGCCGACGACGTGCTGCAGGACGCCTACCTGAAGATCACCGACGGCCCCTGCGTGCGCAAGGCCGACCGGCCGATCGGCTATTGCTGCCAGGTGGTGCGCAACGTGGCGCTCGACTGCTGCCGGCGCCATACCGTGGAAGCCAACTACCGCACCTTCGACGTCGATGTCGAAGCGCTGGACGTGGCCGGCCCGCCTTCGCCCGACCGCCTGATGCGCGAGCGGCAGGCGATCCACGCCATCGACAAGGTGCTGGCGGCACTGCCTGCACGAACGCGCCTCGTGTTCGAGCTCTATCGCCTCGAGGGCCTCACACAGCGCGAAATCGCATTGCGCCTGGGTTGCGCGCTCGGGCTGGTGAACGGGTTGATCGCCGAGGCGGCACAAGCAATCAAGGAATGCGGCCGGCTGCTCGACGACGATTGAGCCCTGGGCATTCGAGGCCCTGAACGCGTGCGAGATTGGTGTAAGGTAAAAGCCTTAGCGCCGATGCATTGTGCTGCCGCGCAATGCCACACACCTTCACGCACATGACACAAGAGCAGGACGATCCGATCTGGAACGCCGCATGGCAATGGGTTCAGCGCGAGTACGACCGCGAGAGCTTCGATGCAGCCGCGCGCAGCGAGATGACCGCCTGGCTTCTTGCCGACCCGCTTCACCGCAAGGCCTACGACAAGGCGGCCCGCCTGTGGCTGCTGGCGGGCCTGGTGCCGCCTGAGTCTCCGCCTGCTTCTCCCCCGGCTCCTTCGGAGTGAACAGATCGCGTCCTGAAACGTCTTGTTGAACAGAGGAGCGAACAGATGGCCCGCCGGGCCGCCCGATCGCCACAACCTGTTCAACCGCATAAGGACGCATCCATGTCGACGAGCTGCTTCGATCGCGAAGACGAGACCTTCATTGTTCTGGTCAACCACGAAGACCAGTATTCCATCTGGCCCCACTGGAAGGCCGTGCCAAAGGGGTGGACCGCGGTCGACGGCATCAAGGGCGACAAGAAGACCGCGCTTGCCTACGTCGAAGCAACGTGGACCGATATGCGGCCACGCTCGCTGCGCGAATGGATGGCGCAGCAGCAACAGAACCCGACCACCGAACCTGCCGCCGGTTGATCCGCGTGGAGACCAGCGTCTCGCTGCTGTGCCTGCCGTGCGCGGGTGCCAGCGCCACGATGTACCTGCGCTGGCGCCGCCTGCTGCCGCACTGGATCCGCATCGTGCCGGTGGAGTTGCCCGGCCGCGGGAGCCGCTCGGCCGAAAGCCTGGTTTGCGATTTCGACAGCCTCGTGGCGCAGATCTGTGCGGAGCAGTCCGAAGCCATGCGCGGCAACTTCGCGATCTTCGGCCACAGCATGGGCGCACTGCTGGCCTACGGCATTGCATGCCGGCTGCGCGAGATGGGGCGTGCGTTGCCAATGGCGCTGCTTGCCTCAGGCACTTCGGCACCCGGCCGGCGTGACCCTGCGCGCTTTGCCGGAAAGGCCGACGACGCATCGCTGATTGCCGACCTGCGCAAGCAGGGCGGAACGCCCGAAGAAGTGTTTGCCAGCGCGGAGTTGATGCGCATCACCCTCGACGTGCTCGGTGCCGACTACCGCGTGTGCGAAGGCTTTCGCCACTCGGCCGAAGCGCCGCTGCCGATGCCGCTGCATGTGTTTGCGGGGCGCGATGACGACATCGAAGCCGAACGCATCCGCGCCTGGTCGGCCGAGGCGGGCGGCGTCTTCACGCTCGACTGGTTCGACGGCGGCCACTTCTTTATCCGGCAGCAAGAGGCGGCCTTTCTGGCTGCGCTCTCGCAGCGCCTCGGCCAGGTCGTCGCAGGAGATCGCCATGCGGCTCATGCCCTGGCCTGATCCGGTGGGCGAGGGCATCGAGGTGCATTGCCTTCACTTCGACCTGGCCGCAGAGCCGCTGGCAGCGCGCCAGCAGCTGACGCACGCCGAACGCGCGAAGGCCGACCGGTTCGCAAGAACCGCCGATCGCGTGCGCTTCACGGAAACCCGCGCCGCGCTTCGCAGGCTGCTTGCAGGGCGCGTGGGCTGCGAGCCCGCTGAAGTGCCGATCGCATCGGGCCCGCACGGCAAGCCGTACCTCGACCTTGCTGGCAGCAACGCGCCGCTGTTCAACCTTTCGCACTCGGGTGCGCATGCGCTCATCGTGCTCGGCGACGCCGCAGTGGCGAGCGCGGTTGGCGTCGACATCGAAGAGTGCAAGGCAGACGTCGATGCAGAGGCTGTCGCGTCGTTGGCTTTTACCGAGCGCGAATGCAATGAGCTGCACGCCGCCGCAGATCGGCTGCATGCGCTCTACAGCCGCTGGGTCGCCAAGGAGGCGGTGCTGAAGGCCATTGGCGTTGGCGTGGCCGAGCACCTGAAATCCATTGGCATTCACCACGGCGCCGAAGGGAAGATGGCCCTCGAGTGCGCCGTTCCCGAATGGACAAATTTCAAAGCCGTGGCGCTCCAGGCGCCGTCCGGCTATGCAGCCGCCATTGCGTGGCGTGCAAAGGAACCGACATGACCGATATGCTGCAAACGGCAACCCCGCAGCCGAAGAATCTTGTGGCGCACCTGCGCACGCTCGCGCATACGCGGCCGGACGACACCTGGCTGACCGTGGCCGGCACGGTGGACGGCGAGTTCCATGAAGAGCCGATCAGCTACGGCCTGTTCGAGCGCCGCGTGCGCGCACTTGCGGCGCGGCTCCAGCAGCAGTTTGCCAAGGGCGAGCGCGCACTCATCATGCTCGACAACGGCGACCATTACGCGGTGTGCATGCTGGCCTGCTTCTACAGCGGCGTGATCGCGGTGCCGGTGTTCCCGCCCGAGTCGATGCGGCCGCAGCACCTGGCGCGGCTCGCCGGCATTGCCGCCGATGCGCAGGCGCGCTGCGTGCTGACCTCGGCCGCCATCTCTCTCGCAATGAATGCGGCCAGCCGGTTCGCCGATGCGGAAATCATCGCCGTGGATGCGGTGGATGCCGCGCTGGCCGATGCATGGGCACCCTTCGATCCCGCCGAGGGCGACATTGCATTCCTGCAATACACCTCCGGCTCGACCTCTGCGCCCAAGGGCGTGATGGTGACGCACGGCAACCTGATTGCCAACCACATCGCCATGACCCAGGGCATGGGTGTGGGGCCGGAAGACAAGTTCGTCAGCTGGGCGCCGCTCTATCACGACATGGGCCTGATCGGCGGGCTGCTGCTGCCGCTTTTCAACGGCATTCCGCTGGTGCTCACTTCGCCGGGCTACTTTCTCGAACGCCCGGTGCGATGGCTCGAACTCATCTCGCGCCACCGCGCCACCCACAGCGGCGGGCCCGACTTTTCGTTTCGCCTGTGCCTGGAGCGCGTGAACGATGCGCGCCTTGCGCAACTGGACCTGTCGAGCTGGCGCGTGGCCTACACGGGTGCGGAGCCGGTGCGCGCGGACACGGAGACGGAGTTCATCGAACGCTTTGCGCCTGCAGGGTTCAGTCCGAACGCGGCCTACCCATGCTACGGACTCGCGGAGGGCACCCTTTACGTGACCGGCGGCGTGCGCGGCGGCGGCATGGTGGCATGCACCTTCTCTTCCGACGCCCTGGCGCAGGGGGTCGGCACACCGGCCGCCCAGGGCACCGTACTGGTCGGCTGCGGCATGGCCGCGCCGGGCCATCGCGTCGAAATCGTCGATGTAGAAACGCTGTCGGCAGCAGCGCCTGGAAAGATCGGCGAAATCTGGACCAGCGGCCCGAGCATCTGCCTCGGCTACTGGGGCAAGGAGCGCGAGACGCGCGAAACCTTCGTGGAGCGCGACGGCGAGCGCTGGCTGCGCACAGGAGACCTCGGCTTCATGCACGAGGGCCAGCTCTATGTGACGGGGCGGATCAAGGACCTGATCATCGTCCGCGGTCACAACATCTATCCGCAAGACATCGAGCGGCTCATAGAGGCCGAGGTCGACGCGGTGCGCAAGAGCCGCGTCGCCGTCTTTGCGGTGCAGGGCGCGGACGGCGAAGGTATTGGCGTGGCGGCCGAAGTGTCCCGCAGCATGCAGAAGCTGGTGCCGCCGCAGGCACTGGTCGATGCGCTGGGCGCCGCGGTCAGCGAAGTGTTCGGCGAACCGCTCTCCGTGGTGCTGCTGCTCAACCCGGGCGGCCTGCCCAAGACCACCAGCGGCAAGCTGCAGCGCAGCGCCTGCCGCGCGGGCTGGCAAGACGGCACGGCCGACGCCTATGCGGTCTACCAGTACGGCACCTTCGTGCGAGGCGGCCCTGGCGAGACGGCCTCCGAAGCCGCGCTCGACGAGGTCGAGATGGCGGTCGCCGCCATCTGGCGCGAGGTCTGGAAGCATGACGACGATCGCCCGCTCGGGCGCGATGCGCACTTTTTCAACCGCGGCGGGAGCTCGCTCACCGCCACGCAAGCAGCCTCGCGCATCTCGGCGCATTGGCAGATCGACTTTCCGGCCCGCATGCTGTTCGAGCAGCCGCGCTTGAAGGCGTGCGCTGCGGCCATTCGCCAACTGCAGGCACAAGGCCTTCGTCCGCAGAACGCACCGGTGCCCGTGCTCTCGGCGGAGCGCCGGCTGTTGCCGATGCCGCTCTCGCACGCACAGGAGCGCCAGTGGTTCCTTTGGCGGATGGACCCGCAAAGTGCGGCGTACCACGTGAGCGGCGCGCTTCGCCTCACGGGAGCGCTCAACGCCGATGCCTTGCGCGCCGCGGCGGACGACCTCGTCGCACGCCACGAATCGCTGCGCACGGTGTTCAGCGCCGCGGCCGACGGCAACCCGGAGCAATGGATAAAACCTGCCGGTGAGTTGCCGATGACGCTCCTCGACTTGCGCAGCCTCGATGCCGGCGAGCGCGACAGGCAACTGGCGGAACAAATACGGCGCCTCAAGGCCGAGCCCTTCGACCTGACGCAAGGCCCGCTGCTGCGCTCTGCACTGATCCGCACTGCCGACGAGACCCATGTGGTCGCAGTGGTGATGCACCACATCGTTTCCGATGGCGCCTCGATGCAGTTGCTCATCGATGAGCTGGCCGCGGGCTATGCCGCGCATCTGGGCACGGAGCCCAGGCGCTTGCCCGCGCCGCGCGTCCAGTACGCCGACTACGCACTCTGGCAGCGCGACTGGCTTGCGGCAGGCGAGGGCGAACGGCAACTGGCCTGGTGGCGCGCGCAGCTCGGCGACGCGCATGAAGTGCTGGACCTGCGCACCGACCATCCGCGCAGGCCGCAGGCCGGCTACAGCGCGGCGCGGCATGCCTTCGAACTGCCGGGCAGCCTGCTGGCCAAGCTTCGCGGCCTGGCCGACGCGCAGGGCGCCACGCTTTTCATGGTGCTGCTCGCGGGCTTCCAGTCGCTGCTGCACCGCTACACGGGGCAGCAGGACATCCGCATCGGCGCGCCGATTGCCAACCGCAACCGCATGGAAGCCGAAGGCGTGGTCGGGCTGTTCGTCAACACCCTGGTGCTGCGCAATTCCATTCACGGCCGCCTGAGCGCATCGCGCGTGCTGGCGCAGGCCCGCGAGGCCGTGCTGGGCGCGCAGGCCAACCAGGACCTGCCTTTCGAACAGCTGGTGCAGGCGCTGCAACCCGAGCGCAGCCTGAGCCGGACGCCCTTGTTCCAGGTGATGTTCAATCACCTGTTCGAGGACTTCCGCGCATTCTCGAAACTGCCCGGCATCGCGGCAGAGGACCATGCATTGCCCGATCTCGCGGCCCAGTTCGATCTCACGCTCGAAGCGCGCGAAAGGCCTGAAGGCCAGCTTTCGCTGTCGTTGATCTATGCGGCCGAACTGTTCGAGCCGGACACCATCGAGCGCATGGCCGGCCACTATGTCGCCATCCTGCAAGCGCTGGCCGACCGCCCCGGTCAGCCGGTAGGCGACATCGAACTGCTCGGTGCACCCGAGCAGGTGCGGTTGGCGCAATGGGGTGTGAACACGCACCGCGAGCCGCAACCCGAGCCCGTGCACCGCATGATCGAGCGGCAGGCGCGAACGCAGCCCGACGCCACCGCACTGCTCTTCGCCGACGAGTCGCTGAACTTCGCCGAGCTGAACCGCCGGGCCAACCGCCTCGCGCATCGGTTGATCACGCTCGGCGTCAAGCCCGAAGTGTTGGTGGGCATCGCGATGGAGCGTTCCGTCGAGATGGTGGTGGCGATCCTCGGCGTGCTCAAGGCCGGCGGCGCCTATGTGCCGCTCGATCCGGAATACCCGGCGGAACGCCTGGCCTACATGGTGCAGGACAGCGGCATCGGGCTGCTGCTCACGCAGCGCAGCCTTGCCGATTGCGTGCCCGACCGCCGCGCATTGACCGTGCTGGAAGTCGATGCTGCCAACCTCGGCGGCGAGCCCGACAGCGATCCGCACGTTGCCCTGCACATCGAGAACCTTGCCTACGTCATCTACACCTCGGGCTCCACCGGCAAGCCCAAGGGTGCGGCCATACGCCACGGCGCGCTGCACAGCTGCATGGTGTGGATGCAGGACAGCTACCGGCTGACGCGCGATGACACCGTGCTACACAAGGCGCCGTTCGGCTTCGACGTGTCGGTGTGGGAGCTGTTCTGGCCGATGACCTCCGGCGCGCGGCTGGTGGTGGCCAACCCCGGCGACCAGCGCGACCCGTCCCGGCTGGTCGAACTGATCCAGCGCCACCAGGTCACTACGCTCAACTTCGTGCCTTCGATGCTGCAGGCCTTTTTGGCGCACGAGGGCATCGAAGCCAGCACGCGCCTGCGCCACATCATTTGCGGCGGCGAGGCGATGCCGGCCGAAACGCAGAAGGAAACGCTTGAGCGGTTGCACGGCGCGGGCCTGCAAAACCTCTACGGCCCGACCGAGACCACCATCCATGTCACCCACTGGGCCTGCCGCAATGATGGCCAGAGCCAGGTACCCATCGGCCGGCCGATCAGCCACACCAGCACCCATGTGCTGGATGCCAGCCTGAACCTCGTGCCGCAGGGCGTTGCAGGCGAGCTGTACCTGGGCGGCATCAGCCTGGCCCGGGGCTACCTGAAGCGGCCCGGCCTGAGTGCGGAGCGCTTCGTGGCCGATCCCTTCGACAGCGAAGGCGGCGGAAGACTCTACCGCACCGGCGATCTCGTGCGATGGAACGCCGAAGCGCAGCTGGAGTACCTCGGCCGCATCGACCATCAGGTGAAGATCCGAGGCTTGCGCATCGAACTCGGCGAGATCGAGGCACAGCTTCTCGCGCAGCCTGCCGTGCGCGAAGCCGTGGTCGTGGCGAAGGAGGGCCCGGCCGGCGTACGCCTCGTGGCTTACCTCGCGGCGCATGCGGATCACATCATCGACACCGCCGCGCTCAAGGAGCGCCTTCCACAAGTGCTGCCCGACTACATGGTCCCGCGTGCCTTCGCCGTGCTCGACAGCCTGCCGCTCAACGCCAACGGCAAGGTCGATCGCAAGGCGCTGCCGGAGCCTGTGTTCGCCAGCGAGCTGGCCTATGAAGCACCGCAAGGCCACGTGGCGCAGACCTTGGCTGGCGTGTGGTCCGAGGTGCTGAAGGTCGGGCAGGTCGGGCAGCACGACAACTTCTTCGACCTTGGCGGCCACTCGCTGCTGTTGATTCGCGCGCATCGCCTGCTGGAAGACCGGCTGCAGATTGCAATTCCGGTTGTCAACCTTTTCAAGTACCCCACCATCGAATCGCTCGCCCGTTGGATCGAGCAGGCACCGGCCGGTGCCGCGTCGTCCGCGGCCGCTGCCACAGCTGGCGACGACAGGGCGCTGCGCCAGCGCGCCGCCATGCTTCAACGCCGCAAGGCGGCAGAGAGAGTCAACTGATGTCCAACTCCAACGCTACCTTCCAGGAACCCTCCGAAGCTACAGGCATCGAGATCGCCATCGTCGGCATGGCCGGTCGCTTTCCGGGCGCCGACGATGTGGATGCTTTCTGGCGCAACGTGCAGGGCGGTGTGGAGTCGGTGTCCCGCTTCACGGACGACGAACTGCGCGCACGCGGCGTGCCGCAAAGCCTGCTGGACGATCCCGAGTACGTGAAGGCCGGCGTCAAGTTCGACGGAGTGGACCAGTTCGACGCGGGCTTCTTCGGCTACACGCCGCGCGAAGCCGAGACTCTCGATCCGCAGCAGCGCATCTTCCTGGAATGCGCCTGGGCGTCGCTCGAGCACGCAGGCTGCGACACCGCGCGCTGGCCCGGCAAGGTCGGCGTGTATGCGGGCGAGGGCACCAACCTGTACCTCATCCGCAACCTGCTTCCGTCGTTCGGCCTTGGCGCGGAGAGCGGCATTGCAGACCTGCTGGGGCTGATGAACGGCAACTCCGGCGGGTCGCTCTGCACGCGCGTGGCCTACAAGCTCGACCTGCGCGGCCCCGCGGTTACCGTGCAGACCGCCTGCTCGACATCGCTTGTCGCAGTACACACCGCGTGCCAGGCCCTGCTGGGCCACGATTGCGACATGGCCTTGGCCGGCGGCGTGTGGCTCAACCTGCTGCAGGAAGGCGGCTACCGCTATCAGTCCGGTGCCATCCTCTCGCCCGACGGCCACTGCCGCGCTTTCGACGCAAAGGCCGCGGGCACGCTCATCGGCAGCGGCGCTGGCGTGGTGGTACTCAAGCGGCTGGACGACGCGCTGCGCGACCGCGACACCATCCATGCGGTGATCAAGGGCTCGGCCGCCAACAACGACGGCGCGGGCAAGGTGGGCTTTACAGCGCCCAGCGTGGACGGGCAGGCCGAAGTCATTCGCGCGGCCCAGCTTATCGCCGGTGTGGCGGCAGACACCATCGGCTATGTGGAAGCGCACGGCACTGGCACCACGCTGGGCGACCCGATCGAGATGGCCGCACTGACCCAGGCGTTTCGCGCCGATACCGAGCGGCGCGGCTTCTGCGCCATAGGCTCGGTAAAGACCAACATCGGCCATCTCGACGCAGCCGCCGGCGTGGCAGGGCTCATCAAGGCGACGATGGCGCTCAAGCACCGCGTGCTGCCGCCGAGCCTCAATTTCGAGCAGCCGAATCCGCAGATCGATTTCGCGGCGAGCCCGTTCTACGTGAACACCCAAGCGCGCGCCTGGGCCGAGGGCCGTGTGCCGCGCCGTGCCGGCGTGAGCTCCTTCGGCATCGGCGGCACCAACGTGCATGTCGTGCTCGAAGAAGCGCCGGCCGTCGCAGGGAATGCGGCAAGGGCGCCGGCCTGGCAGGTTCTGCCCCTGTCGGCAAAAAATGAAACGGCATTGGCGCAAGGCCGAGCGCAACTCGCGGCGCACCTGCAGGCACAGCCCGCACTGGCCCTGCACGACGTGGCGCACACCCTGCAAACCGGGCGCCGCACCTTCGCATGGCGCAGCGCCGTGGTCGCAAGCGATACGCAGATGGCTTCGCAAATGCTGTCTTCGCCAGGCGCCACGTTCCGCAAGGCACCGGCCACCGCGCCCGAGGTGGTGTTTCTCTTTCCGGGCAGCGGCAGCCAGCATGCCTTCATGGGCGCTGCGCTCCACAGCGAAAGCGCCGTGTTCCGCGCGGCACTCGATCGCTGCATCGACTTGCTGCGCACGCAGAGCGGCATCGACCTGCAGCCGCTGCTTTTCCCGGCAGCGGATGAAGAAGCATCGGCGAACGAGCGCCTGTTCCACATCGAGGTCGCGCAGCCAGCGCTTTTCGCCGTCGAATATGCACTGGCCCAATGGTGGCTGCACAGCGGCGTGAAGCCCGCCGTGATGATGGGGCACAGCCTTGGCGAATACGTCGCAGCCTGCGTGGCCGGCGTGTTCTCGCTGGAAGACGCGCTGCGCATCGTCGCGCAGCGTGCGCGCCTTGTGCAGGCGCTGCGGGGCGGTGCCATGCTCTCGGTGCCGCTGGCCGAATCCGCGCTCGCGCCGTTCCTCGAGATGGGGTGCGACCTTGCGGCGGTGAACGGAGAACAACTCTGCGTGCTGGCCGGCACGCCCGAAGCCATTGCACGGGCTGAAGAAGAACTGCGCGCGCGCCAGCATTCGGCGCGCCGCTTGCACGTTGCCGTGGCGTTCCATTCGCGGCTCGTCGATCCGGCGGTTGCCGCACTGGAACAGCTGATTGCATCGGTGCCGCGCCATGTGCCGCGCATTCCATTCATCTCGAACCTCACCGGCCTGCCGATCACCGCGCAAGAGGCCACCAGCCCCGCATACTGGGGCAGGCATCTGCGCAACACGGTTCGCTTTTCCGAAGGCCTGGGCCACATCTTCAGCAAGCCCGGACGTGCCGTACTCGAAGTCGGCCCCGGCGAAACGCTGGCCGGGCTCGCCCGCCAGCATCCGGGTGCCAGCTCGGCCGCGGGCATCTGGGCCAGCCAGGCTCATGCGCAGCAGACCGCGCGCAACAGCCAGCAATTGGCAAATGCGGTTGCGGGCCTGTGGACGGCCGGAGTCGACATCGACTGGGCTGCGAACCAGGAGGGCGGCCAACGCCGCCGCGTGCCGCTGCCGACCTATGCCTTCCAGCGCCAGCGCTACTGGGTGGAGCCGGGCAAGGCCGTACCGCCTTCTTCGCCAAGCGCAGATGCCGATATTCTTTACGCACCCCGCTGGCAGCGAAGCACACCGCCAGCGCCCTCCGAAAAACCTGCGGAGCGAACAGGCAGCACGCTGATCCTGGGCGATGCCGACAGCTTCACCGACCGGCTCGCACGCACGCTGCGCGAGCGCGGCGAACAGGTGGTGCTGGCACTGCGAGGCCCGCGCTTCGCGCGCACCGCGCCGCGGCAATACACCCTGCGGCAAACCGAGCGCACCGACCACGAAGCGCTGCTGCGCGAGGTGGAAGCCGAGGCAGGCCCGGTGCGGCACATCCATCATCTGTGGAGCCTTGGCGGCGGCCGGCCCGCGCCGCCGCATGCGGACGCTTTGGAGAACGGCTACTTCAGCCTGCTGGCACTCGTGCATGCGCTCGACGCACTGGGCTTGTCCGGCCGCGCTCCGACGGCGCTGACCATCGTCACCGATGGCGTCGAGGACGTTTCCGGCACCGAGGCGCTGGTGCCCTCGAAGGCAACCCTGCTGGGCATCGCCAAGGTCGTGGGCCAGGAATATCCGTCGGTCTCATGTCGCGTGATCGACGTGGTGTTGCCCGCACCGGAAAGCGCGGCTGAAACCGATTTGGCGCGCCGCGTCGCCGACGAGGCGGTGTCTGCGCAAGACGATTTCGTGGTGGCCTATCGCGGGCCACACCGCTGGCTCAAGAGCTACGAGCCGTTGCCCAAGCAGGCCGCCACGCCGCGCCTGCGCGAAGGCGGTGTGTACCTCATCACCGGCGGCATGGGCGGTGTAGGCCTTGCGCTCGCGCGGCACCTGAGCCGCGCATGGAAGGCACGCCTGGTGCTGCTCGGCCGCACGCCGCTGCCCGCGCGCGGCGAGTGGGAGCGTATTGCCGCATCGTCCGACGAGCCCGCTGCACTGCGGCGCAAGCTGCGGCAGCTGATCGAACTCGAAACGACCGGCGCGCAAGTGCTGACGGTCACGGCGGACGTGACCGACGCCGCGCAGCTGAGCGATGCACTCGCGGCGGCGCATGCGCGCTTCGGCACCCTAAACGGAGTGGTTCACGCGGTGATGGACCCGGGGCTCGGCATGATCGCCCAGCGCACCCGCGCCCAGGTGGAAGCGGCGTTCGCCCCCAAGGTGGCGGGCACGCGCGAGCTGCTTGCCGCCCTGCGCGAAGAGCCGCTGGACTTCGTGCTCTTCTGTTCTTCCATTGCCACGCTCGCCGGCGGGCTGGGCCGCAGCGACTACGCGGCTGCCAATGCCTATCTCGACGCACTGGCGGCAGCGCATCGCCGCACATCGGCGCTGCCGGTGTTTTCGGTCAACTGGGATGCGTGGCGCGATGTGGGCTCAGCGGCCGACATGGACCTGCCGGAGGGCGTCGGCCTGGACGAGCGCACCGGCGTGCTCGCCTTCGAGCGCATCGTCAACGGCCCCGACCTGCCGCAGACGGTGGTGTCGGTCTCGCCGCTCGCGCCGCGCCTTCGTCCGCTGGGCAATCTGCTGGACGCGGTGGAAGCGCAGGGCGCAGCGGGTGCGGCGCCAGCGGGCGATTCGCGCGCGAGCCATTCGCGCCCCGCGCTGCCCACGGCGTACGCCGCGCCCGAAGGCGAACTGGAAGAAGGCCTGGCTGCGCTGTGGACCGAGGCACTTGGCATCTCGCCAGTGGGCGCGCACGACAACCTGTTCGAACTCGGCGGCGATTCGCTGCTGGCCATTCGACTGCTGTCCCGCGTGCGCAAGGCCTATGGCGTCGAGCTGCAGCCTGCCGATTTCTTCAAGGCGCCCACCGTGGCCGAGCTGGCCACATTGATCGAGCTGCGGCTGATCGAAGAGATCGAGCGCGAGGCCGAGGCCAGCGCAGACCCACAACCGGCAACCGATCGCATCACCGCAGGTTTTTTATCATGAGCGAGACATCTCACCTTTCCGAACGTCGCGCGCGCCTGTCGCCAGAGCAGTTGAGCCTGCTGCAAAGCCGCCTGAAGCAGGGCGGCAATGCGGCACCCGCGCGCGAGAGCATCGTGCGCGGCCACAACGCCGGCCCCGCGCCCGTTTCCTTCGCGCAGCAGGGCCAATGGTTCCTGTGGCAGCTGAACCCCGGCAACACGGCGTACCACGTCGGCGGCGGGCTTGGTTTTTCAGGCCCGCTCGATGTCGGGGCGCTGCAGGCTGCAATGCAGTCGCTCGCCGAACGCCACGACGCATTGCGAACCGTGTTCGCTTCCGGCCCTGAAGGCGTGCCGGAGCAGCGCATTCTGGAAGAGGGTCGAATCGACATTCCTTTCGCCGATCTCAGCCTGCTCGACGCGGCCGAGCGAGAGATCCGTTACGACGAGGCGGTGGCTCGGGTCTGCCGCACGCCCTTCGACCTGACGGCCGGCCCCTTGCTGCGCTGCGCCTTGCTGAAGATGGCGCAGGGCGAGCACCAGCTGCTCCTCATGATGCATCACATCATTTCCGATGCGTGGTCCGTCCAGCTCATGCTGGACGACCTTGCGCAGGCTTACGCCTTGCGAGTGCGGGGCCTGCCGGACACGCGGCCCCAGCCCGAGATCGGCTATGTCGACTTCGCGCTGTGGCAGCGCAAATGGCTCGAAGAAGGCGAGGGCGAACGGCAGCTCGCCTACTGGCGCAAGCGCCTCGGCGCGAGCCAGCCGGTGCTTGCGCTGACCACCGACCGGCCGCGGTCCGCCGAAGGCCGCTACAGCGCTGCGCAGTATTCGCTCGACATACCGGCCGGCCTTGCAGAGGGGCTCAGGCAGCTTTCGCGCGCGCAGGGCGGTACCTTGTTCATGGCGCTGCTCACGGCCTTTCATGCGCTGCTGTTCCGCTACACGGGCCAGAAAGAAATTCGCGTCGGCGTGCCCGCCTCGGGCCGCGGCCGGCCGGAGACGGCGGGCGTCATCGGCGTCTTCATCAACACACTGGTGCTCGATGCACGCCTTGCCGCGCACACCAGCCTGGCGGACCTCCTGGCGCAGGTTCGCGACACTTCGATCGAAGCGCAGGCGCACCAGGACCTGCCGTTCGAACGCCTGGTGCAGGCCCTGCGCGCGGAGCATGGGCACGGCTCTGGGTCGCTGTTTCAGGTGATGTTCAACCACCTCGGCCAAGGGGACCAGCCGCTGCGGGGCTGGCCCGACCTGAGCGTGCGGCGCATCGACCTGGAGCAGCGCGCCGCCCCCTTCGAGTTGACGCTGGAAACCATCGAGCGCGAAGACGGCGGCATCCGGGCCAACTTTCGCTATGCGGCCGAACTTTTCGAGCCGAGCACCATGGAGCGCATGGCGGGCCATTACCAGCGCGTGCTCGAAGCGCTGGTAAAGCTGCCGGCAGCGAAGCTCGGCGAGCTGGAGCTGCTCTCCGACGCAGATCGCACCCAACTCGCGCAGTGGGGCGTCAACACCCACCGCCGCGGCGAAGCGCAAACGGTGCACCGCACCATCGAACAGCAGGCGGCTGAAATTCCCGATGCCGTTGCCCTCGTTTTCAACGATGAAGTGCTGAGCTACGGCGAACTGAACCGCCGGGCCAACCAACTGGCACACCGGCTGGTGCAAGAGGGCGTGCGCCCTGAGGTGAAGGTCGGAGTGGCGCTGGAGCGCAGCATCGAGCTGGTGGTCGGTCTGCTCGCCATCCTGAAGGCGGGCGGCGCCTATGTGCCGCTCGACCCGGAGTACCCCGCGGATCGCATTGCCTACATGGCCGAGGACAGCGGCCTCGCGCTGGTACTGACGCAAGAGCGTCTGAAAGAGCGGCTGCAATTGCCGACCGGCATGCCGGTGCTCGCGCTCGACACGCTGGACCTTGGCGGCTACCCGCAAGCCGATCCGGCGGTGGCGCTCGACAGCGAGAACCTGGCGTATGTGATCTACACCTCGGGTTCGACCGGCAAACCCAAGGGCGCGGCCAACCGCCATGGCTCGCTCTACAACCGGCTGGTGTGGATGCAGCAGGCCTATGCGCTCGGCGAAGCGGACACCGTGCTGCAGAAAACGCCATTCAGCTTCGACGTGTCGGTGTGGGAATTCTTCTGGCCGCTGATGTTCGGCGCCAGGCTGGCCGTCGCCAACCCCGGCGACCACCGCGAACCGGCGCGGCTCGTGCAGCTGATTCGCGCGTATGAGGTGACCACGCTGCACTTCGTGCCATCGATGCTGCAGGCCTTTCTTGCGCACCAGGGCGCAGACGCTTGCACCAGCCTGCGGCGCATCGTCTGCAGCGGCGAGGCATTGGCCGCAGAAGCGCAGAACGAAGTCTTCAGGCGATTGCCGCAAGCCGCGCTCTACAACCTGTACGGCCCCACCGAGGCCGCCATCGACGTGACGCACTGGCGCTGCCGCGACGACGGGCGCACCCAGGTGCCGATCGGCCGGCCGATCGACGACACGCAGACCTATGTGCTCGATGCCGAAATGAACCTGGTGCCACCGGGCGCCGCGGGCGAGCTCCACCTGGGCGGCGCCGGGCTTGGGCGCGGCTACGTGCGCCGTGCCGCGCTCACTTCCGAGCGCTTCGTGGCCGACCCTTTCGACCGCGAAGGCGGTGCAAGGCTCTACCGCACCGGCGACCTGGTCCGCTGGAACAGCGAGGGCCAGCTCGACTACCTGGGCCGCATCGATCACCAGGTGAAGATCCGCGGATTCCGCATCGAGCTGGGCGAGATCGAGGCGCAACTGCTTGCGCAACCCGAGGTGCGCGAGGCCGTCGTCGTGGCAAGCCAGGGCGCGGGCGGCGCTCGGCTCGTGGCCTATGTATCGGCGCAGGCGGAGCACGCCATCGATGCGGCGCGCCTGCGCGAGCAACTCGGCCGCGCATTGCCCGACTACATGGTGCCGGCGCTCTTCATGGTGCTGGAGACCCTGCCGCTGAACGCCAACGGCAAGGTCGACCGCAAGGCGCTGCCCGAACCCGAACGCGCGAGCGCACGGGCCTACGAGCCGCCGCAGGGTGCCAGGGAAGAAGAACTCGCAGCCATATGGGCCGAGGTGCTCGGCGTGCAGCGCGTGGGCCGCCACGACAACTTCTTCGAACTCGGCGGGCATTCGCTCATGTCCGTGCAGGTGGTCGCCCGGGTGCAGGGCGCCATGCATGCGGACCTCACGGTCTCCGATATTTTCAGGCAGCCGGTTCTCATGGACATGGCTGCGCTCATTGCCGATGCCGGCGAAAGGAAACCCGTGGCCCAGTCTCTTTCGGACATCGACGCCTTCATGGACAGCCTGGAGATCGCTTGATGGACATCGCGGCCACGCACGACCAGATCGGCAAGCGCTTTTCGCGCCTCAACCCGGCGCAGCGCCGGGCGGTGTACCAGAAGATCCGCGCCGAGGGGCTGACCATCGGGCAGTTTCCGATTCTCCAGCGCGACGATGCAGCGCGCGTTGCCTGCGCGCCCTCGTATGCGCAGATGCGCCAGTGGTTTCTGTGGCAACTGGAGCCGGGCAGCTCGGCCTACCATATCTCGGGCGCGCTGCGGCTCCAAGGCACGCTCGACCGGGACGCGCTGCAGGCGAGCTTCGATGCCTTGGTCGAGCGGCATGAATCGCTGCGCACGGTGTTCCGCGCGAACGCCGAAGGCCTGGTCGAGCAGGTGGTGCAGCAGCGCGCGGGGCTGGGCATTCCGCTCATCGATCTTGCTTCGTTCCCGGCAGGGGAGCGCGATGCGAGGGCGGACGAGGAAGCGAGGCGCATTGCCGAGACGCCGTTCGACCTGACCGCCGACCAGCTGCTGCGCGTGGCATTGATCCGGCTTCATGACGCGGAACATCTGCTCGTCGTCGTGATGCACCACATCGTGTCCGACGGCTGGTCGCTCAAGATCCTTGTGGACGAGTTCGTGGACCACTACCGCGCACGCGCCGATGGGCGGCCATCGCGATTGCCGCCCTTGCCCATCCAGTACGCCGACTATGCCGTGTGGCAGCGGCACTGGCTCGAGGCTGGCGAGAAGGAACGGCAGCTCGACTACTGGAAGGCGCATCTCGGCACCGAGCATCCGGTGCTGCAGCTGCCGACGGACCACCCGCGGCGCCCGGACGGCCGGTACCGCGCGGCGCGCCATGACGTGGCGTTGCCGCAGCCACTGGCCGACGCGCTGCACAAGCGCGCGCAGGCCCAGGGCGCGACGCTTTTCATGGTGCTGCTCACGGGGCTGCAGGTGCTGTTGCACCGCTACACCATGCAGCAAGACATTCGCATTGGCGTGCCCATTGCCAACCGCCACCGTGTGGAGGCTGAAAAGGTCATCGGCTTCTTCGTCAACACGCAGGTGCTGCGCAATGTGCTGAACAGCCGAACGAGCCTGCTGCAGGCATTGGAAGCCACGCGCAGTGCAGCGCTCGGTGCCCAGTCGCACCAGGACCTGCCTTTCGAGCAGTTGGTGGAAGCCCTGCAGCCCGAGCGCAGCCTTGGCACCGCGCCGCTGTTCCAGGTGATGTTCAACCACCAGCGGCGCGACCTTCGCGCACTCGAAAACCTGCCCGGGCTTAACCTGCAAGACCGTGAACTGGGCGGCCAGGCTGCGCAGTTCGAACTCACGCTGAGCGTCATCGAAGACGCGCAAGGCCGTGCGCAGGCCAGCTTCCACTACGCGCAAGAGCTGTTCGATGCACAGACCGTGGCGCACATGGCGGGGCACTACCTGGCCGTGCTCGGCGCGCTGGCCGCCAACCCCGCACAGGCGGTGGGCGACATCGACCTGCTCGCGCCCGCCGAGAAAGAACGGCTTGCGCAGTGGGGCGTCAACGCACCCGCAACCCAGGGCAGCGAGCCGGTGCACCGGCTCATGGAGCGGTGGGCCCACGAGCGCCCCGACGCCGCGGCGCTGCTGTTCGGCGATGAAGCATTGAGCTACGGCGAGCTCGACCGCCGCGCCAATCGCCTGGCCCACCGGCTCATCGCGTTGGGCGTGAAGCCCGATACGCGCGTCGGCATTGCCGTGGAGCGCTCGTTCGACGTGGTGGTCGGCCTGCTCGGCATTCTGAAAGCCGGCGGTGCCTACGTTCCGCTGGACCCGGAGTACCCCGCGGACCGGCTGGCCTACATGGTTGCCGACAGCGGCATCGACCTGCTCGTGACGCAAAGCCATGTGAGGGCACGGATTCCGTCCGGCGAGCATATGCGCGTCCTGCAGCTCGACACGCTCGACCTGGACGCCGAGCCCGTGCATTCGCCCGCCGTTGCGGTGCATGCTGGCAATCTCGCCTACATCATCTACACCTCGGGTTCGACCGGCATGCCCAAGGGCGTGATGGTTTCACACGGTCCCTTTGCCGCGCATTGCGTTGAAACGGCTGTGCTGTACGAAATGACGCCGCACTCCCGCGAACTGCACTTTCTGTCGTTCTCGTTCGACGGCGCGCACGAGCGTCTCTTCACGGCCCTGTGCTGCGGCGCCTCGCTGCTGTTGCGCGATGCATCTCTTTGGACCGCCGAGCAGACGCTGGACGCGATGCAGCGCCACGGCGTTACCAACGCGGGCTTTCCGCCCGCCTACCTGCGCCAGCTGGCCGACTGGGCGCGAGACACAGGCCAGTGCCCGCCGGTGCAGTTGTATTCCTTCGGCGGCGAGGCCATGTCGCGCGAAGGCTTCGATGCCGTGCGCCGGCACCTGAAGCCCGAGCTGCTGACCAACGGCTACGGACCTACCGAAGCGGTCGTCACGCCGATGCTGTGGAAGGTCGATGGCGCAGCGAGCTTCGAAGAGGGCTACGCGCCCATCGGCCGGCCCGTGGGCGACCGCAGCGCGCGCGTGCTCGATGCAGACCTCAACCTGGTGCCGCGCAACGTGGCGGGCGAGCTGTACCTTGGCGGCGAGGGGCTTGCGCGCGGCTACCTGCACCGCGCCGCACTCACCGCGGAGCGCTTCGTGGCCGACCCCTTCGACGCGAACGGTGGCCGCCTGTACCGCACGGGCGACTGGGTGCGCTGGCGCGACGACGGCCAGCTCGAGTACCTGGGCCGCATCGACCACCAGGTGAAGGTGCGAGGTTTCCGCATCGAGCTTGGCGAGGTCGAGGCGCAACTGCTGGCCCGGCCCGAAGTGCGCGAGGCCGTGGTCGTTGCGCGCAGCGGGCCGGCCGGCGCGCGGCTGGCGGCCTATGTGTCGCTGAACGCCGGGCAGTCCATAGGCGCAGCGGCATTGAAAGAGCAGCTCGCGCGCGCACTGCCGGACTACATGGTGCCTTCGGCCATCGTGGTGGTCGATGCGCTTCCGATCGGCCCCGCCGGCAAGGTCGATCGCCAAGCCCTGCCTGAACCCGAACTCCTGCAGGACGACAAGGCCTACGAGGCGCCGCTCGGCCAGGCTGAAGAGGCGATTGCCAAAGTATGGTGCGGCGTGCTCGGTCTCGAGCGGGTGGGCCGCAACGACAATTTCTTCGAGCTGGGCGGCGACTCCATCCTGAGCCTGCAGATCGTCGCGCGGCTGCGCCTTGCGGGCCGGAAGGTGAGCCCCAAGCAGATCTTCGAACGCCAGACCGTGGCGCAGCTTGCAGGCGTGGCCGAACCAGTAGGCGATGCAAAGCGCGCGGCTGCCGGTGATGCGGCAGGCGAGGCGCCCCTGCTGCCATTCCAGCACGCGTTCTTCGAGATGCAGATGCCGGTGCGCAACCACTGGAACCAGGCGGTGCTGCTGAAGTGCCGCGAGCCCTTGCAGCTGGCCGCATTCCGGCAGGCCTTGCTGGCCGTGGTGCGGCACCATGACAGCCTGGGCCTGCGCTACAGCCAGGACGCCGAAGGCGCATGGCACCAGCACTACACGGCAATGTCCGACAGCGAACTCGCCGAACTGCTGTGGGTGCGCAAGGCACGCGATGCAGGGCAGCTCGAAGCGCTCTGCGACGAAGCGCAGCGCAGCCTCGACCTGGCGCGCGGCCCTCTGCTGCGCGCGCTCGCCGTCGAGTTGCCGGACGGCGAATTGCGCCTGCTGCTCGCCATTCACCACATGGTGGTCGACGGCGTGTCGTGGCGCATCCTGCTCGAAGACCTGCAGGATGCGTATCGCCAGATCCTGGCGGGCCGAGCCGTTGCGCTGCCCGCCAAGAGCAGCAGCTACAAAGACTGGACGACTGCATTGCAGGGCTATGCCGCAAGCCACGCCGACGGAATCGCCCATTGGGCGGCGCTGGCGGATGCCCACGCCAACCTGCCGTGCGCTCGCCCCGACGGATCGAACACCGCAGCCGACCAGCAGACCCTCGAAGTGCGGCTGGACACAGCGACGACGCAGGCGCTGTTGAAAGACGCACCCGCCGCGTACCGTACACAGGTCAACGACCTGCTGCTGACAGCGCTTGGCCGTGCGCTGTGTGCATGGGCCGGCCACGGCAAGGTGCTGGTCGATCTTGAAGGCCATGGGCGCGAAGACCTGTTCGAGCACGTCGACCTGTCTCGCACCGTCGGCTGGTTTACCACGCTGTTCCCGGTTGCGCTCGATCCGTTGGGTGAACCCGGCGCTGCCATCAAGCGCGTGAAGGAAAGCCTGCGCGCCATACCCGACAAGGGCATTGGCCACGGCGTGCTCAAGTACCTTGGCGACCTTGCGCAACAACAGGCGCTGCGGGCGCTGCCCAGTGCGCAGGTGGTCTTCAACTACCTGGGCCAGTTCGACGCCGGCTCCGATGAGCGCGCGCATTGGCTGCTGGCCCACGAGGCGAGTGGCGCGCCGGTGGATGGCGGCGCACCGCTCACGCACGAGTTTTCGGTCAACGGCCAGGTGCACGAAGGTGTGCTGACGCTGCGCGTGAGCTATAGCCAGGCCCGCCACGACCGAGGCGCCGTCGAAGGCTGGGTGCAGCGCTTGCAGCAGGAGCTTGAAGCCTTGGTCGCACATTGCACCAGCGGTGCGCAGGGCGTGACGCCGTCGGACTTTCCGCTGGCCCGCATCGGCGCGCAGCAGCTCGATGCCTTGCCGCTGCCGGCTTCAAATCTGGCGGATCTGTACCCGCTCTCGCCGATGCAGGCGGGCATGCTGTTCCACAGCCTGTATGCGCCCGGAGGCAGCGCCTATGTCAACCAGCTGCGCGTCGATATCGACGGGCTCGATGTGGCCCGCTTCAAGGCGGCATGGCGGGCAGTGCTGGAGCGGCACGACGTGCTGCGCACCGGTTTTCTCGTGGGCGAACCGGCCTTGCAGTGGGTCGCACGGCATGTCGACTTGCCGATGGCCGAGCATGACTGGCGAGACCGCGGCGACGCCGCAGTCGCGCTCGACGAACTGGCGCAGGCACAACTCGCGCAGGGCTTCGACTTGGCGCAGCCCCCGCTGATGCGCTTCGTGCTGGTGCAAACGCAAGGCGGCAAGCACCATTTCGTCTGGACCATGCATCACATGCTGCTGGATGGCTGGAGCACCTCGCAGCTGATGGGTGAAATGCTGCGGCATTACGCCGGCGAAGCCCTCGCAGCGCCGGGCGGCCGCTATGCGGACTACATCGCCTGGCTGCAGAAGCGCGACGGAAAGGCCGACGAGCGCTATTGGCGCGAGCAGCTGGCGCGCATAGATGGGCCCACGTGGCTGGCCAACACCCTGCCCAAACCGCGCGACGCGCGCACGGGCCATGGCATGCATCGCTGCGAGATCGACGCGCAGCGCACCCGCGCGCTGGCAGAAGCAACCAAGCGCGAGCGCGTGACCCTCAACACGCTGGTGCAGGCCGCATGGGCGCTGCTGCTGGCACGCCACACGGGGCAGCGCACAGTGAGCTTTGGCGCCACCGTCGCGGGCAGGCCGGTGGAGCTGCCCGGCGCCCAGCAGATGCTTGGACTTTTCATCAACACGCTGCCGGTCATCGCCACGCTTGAGCCGGCACAGCGCGTGGGCGATTGGCTGCGCGAACTGCAGGCGAGCAACCTCGGTGCGCAGGAGCATGAGCACACGCCGCTCTACGAAATACAGCGCTGGGCCGGGCAGGGCGGTCAAGACCTGTTCGACAGCATCGTGGTGTTCGAGAACTATCCGCTCGACCAGGCGCTGAAGCAGGGCGCGCCCGACAGGCTGCGCTTCGGCGAAGTCTGGAACCGCGAGGAGACGAACTACCCGATGACGCTCTCGGTCAACCAGGGCGAGACCCTGGTGCTTAGCTACAGCCATGCGCGCGACCAGTTCGACCCCACGACCGTGGAAACGCTCGCGCACCGCATGGCGCAGTTGCTCGACTTGCTCGCTGCATCGCCCGATGCGCCTGTGGGCGACATCGGCCTGCAGGACGAAGGCAAGGCGGCGCTGCCGCCGGCCCGACCCGCGGAGGCCTTGCATGCCGCCGACGTCGCGCAACCCGTGCACCGCTGGTTCGAGCGGCAGGCGGCCTTGCATCCGGACGCGACGGCGGTGGTCTTCGGCGATGAAAGCCTGAGCTACGCGGAACTCGACGCGCGTGCCAACAAAGTCGCGCACCGGCTCATCGGTCTTGGCGTGGCGCCCGAGGTGAAGGTGGGCATCGCGGTCGAACGCTCGACTGAAATGGTGGTGGGGCTGCTCGGCATCCTGAAGGCCGGCGGCGCGTACGTGCCGCTCGACCCCGAGTACCCCGCCGACCGCCTGGCCTACATGATCGAGGACAGCGGCATTCGCCTGCTGCTCACGCAAAGCCATGTGCAGCCCAGGCTTGCGCTGCCGGGCGATGTGCGCGTGCTGGCGCTCGACGATGCCGGCCTGGATGCGGCACCCGCGCACGCGCCCGACGTGCCGGTGCATGCCGACCATCTCGTCTACGTGATCTACACCTCGGGCTCGACCGGCAGGCCCAAGGGCGCGCAGCTGACCCATCGCAACGTGACGCGGCTGCTGGGTTCGACGCAGCCCTGGTTCGGGTTCGGCGCGCAAGACGTGTGGACGAACTTCCACTCGTATGCCTTCGACTTCTCGGTGTGGGAAATCTTCGGTGCGCTGTGCACCGGCGGCAGGCTGGTGGTGGTGCCGTTCTGGGTCAGCCGCTCGCCCGACGATTTCGTTGCGTTGCTGCGCGAGCAGCAAGTCACCGTGCTGAACCAGACGCCGTCTGCTTTCAGGCAATTGATTCACAGCGCGGCGCTTGCCGCGGGCGAACGGCTGCCGCTGCGATGCGTGATCTTCGGCGGCGAGGCGCTCGAGCCGGAGAGCCTGCGGCCATGGATGGATCGCTTCGGCGACCGGCAGCCGCAGCTCATCAACATGTACGGCATTACCGAGACCACCGTGCACGTGACCTACCGGCCGATCGTGCGCGCCGACCTCGACGAACAGAGCAGTCCGGTGGGCGCCTGCATTCCAGACCTTGGCATGTGGGTGCTCGACGGCGACCTCAACCCTCTGCCCGTTGGCGTGGCGGGCGAGCTCCATGTTTCGGGCGCGGGCCTGGCGCGCGGCTACCTCAACCGCGCGGGTCTCAGTGCGGAGCGTTTCGTGGCGGCGCCCTTCGGCCCTGCGGGCGGGCGGCTTTACCGCACCGGCGACCTGGTGCGCTGGCGCAGCGACGGCCAGCTCGACTACCTCGGCCGCATCGACCACCAGGTGAAGATCCGCGGCTTCCGCATCGAGCTCGGCGAGATCGAGGCGCAGTTGCTGGCGCAGCCCGAGGTGCGAGAGGCGGTGGTGCTGGCAAAAGAGGGCGCGGGCGGCATGCGGCTCGTGGCCTATGTGTCCGCGCGCGCCGGCCAGGCGGTGGATGCCGCAATGCTGCGCGAGCGGCTGCTGCAGAAGCTGCCGGACTACATGGTGCCCGCGGCGCTGATGGTGCTCGACGCCGTGCCGCTGAACTCGAACGGCAAGGTCGACCGCAAGGCGCTGCCCGATCCGGAGATTGCCGGCGGCGGAGCCTATGCAGCACCGGTGGGAGAGGTGGAGAGCGCACTCGCCGCCATCTGGGCCGAAGTGCTCGAGGTGGAACGCGTGGGCCGGAGCGACAACTTCTTCGAGTTGGGAGGCCACTCGCTGACCCTCTTGGCCGTGCAGGCCAAGGTGCAGAAGCAGCTTGCGGTGCAGTTGCCGCTCAAGCGCTATTTCGAAAACCCGACGTTGGCCGCAATGGCGGGCGCCGTGCAGGAAGAGGTCGGCACAGCCGCGGCCGCGGGCTCGGAAGACCTCGCGCAGATGGCCGCGATGCTCGACCTTCTGGAGGATTGATGGAGATCGACAAGAACAGCATTGCGGACCGCTTTGCGCGCCTGCCCCGCGAAAAACAGAAGGCGTTTCTCGGCTTGCTGCAAAAGCAGGGCGTGGACTTTGCCAGGCTGCCCATCGTGCCCCTGCCGGCCGGAACGAAGGCCGAGCTGTCTTACGCGCAAATGCGCCAGTGGTTCCTTTGGCAGCTGGACCCGAAGAGCACGGCGTACCACATCTCCGGCGCGCTGAAGCTGCACGGGGCGCTCGACATCAATGCGCTGAAGAACAGCTTTGCGGCACTTCTGGGGCGTCACGCGTCGCTTCGCACGGTGTTCAGGCCGGATGCGCAGGGCCTGTGCGAACAGGTTGTGCAGGAGCGTGTGGATCTCGACATCGCAGTGATCGACGTGGCCCACGGGCCCGGCGACGTGGAGGCGCGTGCGCGAGAAGAAGCCCGCCGCCTGAGCGCGACGCCTTTCGATCTCACAACGGGTCCGCTGATGCGGGTGGGCGTGATCCGGCTTGCGCCGCAAGAGCATGTGCTCGTGCTCGCAATGCACCACATCGTTTCCGACGGCGGCTCGCTGCATCTGCTGGTGGGTGAGTTCGTCGCGCAGTACCGTGCGCGGGTGCTCGGCGACCGGGTGGACCTGCCGCCGCTGCCGATCCGCTATATCGACTACGCGGCATGGCAGCGCAACTGGCTGGAAGCCGGCGAAAAACACAGGCAGCTTGCCTATTGGACCGAGCGCCTGGGCACCGGCAACCCGGTGCTGCAGCTGCAAGCGGACCACAGCCGCCGGCCGAACGGCTACTACACCGCGGCCAGGCATGGCGTCGATCTTGCACCGGAGCTGGTGCAGGCGTTGCACAAGCGCGCGCGCACCGGCGGGGCGACGCTCTTCATGGTGTTGCTGGCGGCTTTTCAGGCGCTGCTGCACCGCTACAGCGGGCAGCAGGACATTCGCGTGGGCGTGTCGGTGGCCAACCGCCATCGCGCGGAGACAGAAGGCGTCATCGGGCTCTTCGTCAACACGCAGGTCATGCGCAGCACGGTCGAAGGCCGCATGAGCCTGGCGAAGGTGCTCGCGCAGGCAAAGGAAGCCGCCATCGGCGCGCAGGCGCACCAGGACTTGCCTTTCGAACAGCTGGTGGACGCGCTGCAACCCGAGCGCAGCCTCAGCGTGAACCCGCTGTTCCAGGTGATGTTCAGCCACGACCGCACCGACTCCCGCACGCTGAAGCAGTTGCCCGGCCTGGCGCTCGAAGACTATGCGTTGGCCGCGCCGGTGGCGCAGTTCGAACTGGTGCTGAACACCAGCGAAGACGCCGATGGGCGCTTGCATGCGAGCTTCATCTATGCATCGGAGCTGTTCGAGCCCGGCACCATCGAACGCATGACCGCGCACTATGTGGCGATGCTCGGTGCGGTGGCTGATGACGAAGGGCGTGCGGTGGGCGACATCGCCCTGCTCGGCGCCCCCGAGCAGGCCCAGCTCACCGCCTGGAGCGTGAACCCCCATCGCGAGCCGGCTCCCGAGCCCGTGCACCGCCTCATCGAGCGCCACGCCCGCCAGCAGCCCGAGGCCACCGCGCTCCTCTTCGCTGACGAGGCGTTGAGCTTCGCTGAACTGAACCGCCGTGCCAACCGCCTCGCGCACCGCCTCATCGCCCTGGGCGCCGGCCCCGACCGGCTCGTGGGCATCGCCATGGAACGCTCCGTCGAGATGGTCGTCGCCATCCTGGGCGTGCTCAAGGCCGGCGGCGCCTACCTGCCGCTGGACCCCGACTACCCCGCCGAGCGCCTGGACTACATGGTGCGGGACAGCGGCATCGAGCTGCTGCTGGCGCACCGCGCCACGCGCGACTGTCTCGACGACCGCAGCAGCCTCACCACGCTGGAGATCGACAGCCTCGACTTCAGCGGCGAGCCAGAGGCGGATCCGCAGGTCGCCCTGCACGGCGAGCACCTCGCCTACGTCATCTACACCTCCGGCTCCACCGGCAAGCCCAAGGGTGCCGCCATCCGCCACCACGCCCTGCACAGCTGCATGGCTTGGATGCAGCGCACCTACGGCCTCACCCGCGAAGACACCGTGCTGCACAAGGCCCCCTTCGGCTTCGACGTGTCGGTGTGGGAGCTGTTCTGGCCCCTGACCGCGGGCGCCCGCCTCGTGGTGGCCCAACCCGGCGACCAGCGAGACCCGGCCCGGCTGGTCGCGCTCATCCAGCGCCACCAGGTCACCACCCTGAACTTCGTGCCCTCCATGCTGCAGGCCTTCCTGGCGCACGAAGGCATCGAGGCCAGCACCCGCTTGAAGCACATCATCTGCGGCGGAGAGGCCATGCCCGCCGAGACCCAGAGGGAGACCCTGCAGCGCCTCCATGGCGCCACGCTGCAGAACCTGTACGGCCCCACCGAGACCACCATCCATGTCACGCGATGGACCTGCAGGGACGATGGCCAGAGCCTGGTGCCCATCGGCCGCCCGATCACCGACACCCAGGCCTACGTGCTCGATGCAGAGCTCAACCTGGTGCCGCGCGGCGTGGCCGGCGAGCTGTACCTGGGGGGCGTGAGCCTGGCGCGGGGCTATTTGAAGCGGCCGGGCCTGAGCGCGGAGCGCTTCGTGGCCGATCCGTTCGATGCGAAGGGCGGGCGGCTCTACCGCACGGGCGACCTTGTGCGCTGGAACACCGAAGGGCAGATCGAATACCTGGGGCGCATCGACCACCAGGTGAAGATCCGGGGGCTGCGCATCGAGCTGGGCGAGATCGAGGCGCAACTGCTGGCGCAGCCCGAGGTGCGCGAGGCGGTGGTGGTGGCCAGGGAGGGGCCGGGCGGGGCGCGGCTGGTGGGCTATGTCTCGGTGCATGCCATGCAAGCGGGGCAGGCCATCGACACCGCGGTGCTCAAGGAGCGCCTGGGCCGGGTGCTGCCCGACTACATGGTGCCGGGGCTGATCGTCGTGCTCGATGCCTTGCCGCTGAGTGTCAATGGCAAGGTGGAGCGCAAGGCGCTGCCGGAGCCCGTGTTCGCCGGCGAGCTTGCGTATGAAGCGCCGCAAGGCGATGCCGAAGAGGCGCTGGCTGCCATCTGGCGCGAGGTGCTGGGCGTGGCGCAGGTGGGGCGCGGCGACAACTTCTTCGAGCTGGGCGGCGATTCGCTCCTGAGCCTCAAGCTCATCGCGCGCATTCGCAAGCAGCTGCCCGGCGGCAGCCACCTGGGCCTGGCCGATGTGATGCAGGCCGCAAGCCTGCGCGAGTTGGCCGCGCGCGTGAACCAGCGGGCCGAGAGCGCGAACGACGCCGTGTGCCTGCATGCCGGCGGCGCGGGCGTGCCGCTCTTCTGCCTGCCCGGCCTCATCGTCAACTCGCGCGAGTTCCAGCCGCTGGCGCGCGCGGTGCAGGGCGACCGGCCGGTGTATGCCTTTGTGAGCCACGTCTACACGCGCAAGCGGTGGCGCGGTTTTGCCATTCGCGAGCTTGCGGCCGAGTATGCGGATTTCATCGTCAAGACCGCCACCGGCGGCCGGTGCGCCTTGCTGGGATGGTCGCTCGGCGGCGACCTGGCTTTCGAGGTGGCGCGGCAACTGCAGGGCCGCATCGAGAACGTGTTCTTCGGCGCGGTCGATGTGTTCGAGTCGGAGCCGATGGTGCCCCAAGGCAACTTGACGCCGGCGCAGCGCGCACAGGCCGACGAGGTACTGGCCGCTTGGCTTGCAAAGTCAGACATGGCGGCGCAATGGAAAGAGCTGTTCGCCCGCATGACCGATGCAGAACAGGCCTGGGTGGCCGAGCAGCTGCTGGCCCCAACCTGGGTGTCGCCGCTCGACGGTGCCGGCGACGAGGCTTATGAGTACCTTCTGTGGGCCACGCTCGACAGCCGCGTGCAGTCCGCGCACTACGCCCGCTGCGCGCAGGCCAAAACCGACTTGCCCGTGGAGGTGTTCCATGCCGAGCGCTCGCTGCAGGCGCCGGGTGTGCTGCGCCGCTGGCCGGAGCGCGCCCGCGTGCTCTCGACCGAGGTGGTGCCGCGCACCGGGCACCTGGACATCATTCGCGATGCACAGTTCGGCGCCACGGTAAAGAACCGCCTGCTGGCGCTCGACGCCGCGTAGCGGCAGGGCGAGGCCGAGCGGCGCACAAAAAAGGCCGGATGCCCGCGAGGGCATCCGGCCTTGGCTCTTTGGGGCCGAAGGGCTTACCAGCGATAGGTGGCCGTTGCCACCGCCGTGCGCTGCGTGCCCAGGTAGCAGTAGCCGTAGGCGCAGTTCGCAACGTAGGTCTTGTTGGTCAGGTTGCGCAGGTTCAGCGCCAGCGTCCAGCGGTCGATGTCGTAGCCGATCATGGCGTCCAGCAGCGTGTACGAAGGCACCTTGGCCGGCGCGACGACTTCCGCGTCGCCGCGGGTCGAGCCGTTGAAGCGCACGCCCGCGCCCACCTTCAGGCCGTTGCTGAAGCGGTAGTCCGCCCACACCGAGAGGCGGTTGCGCGGAACGGACATCGCCTGCTTGCCGATTTCTTCGGCGCGGCTGCTGGCCGTGACGATGGCGCGCGGCGTATAGGCGTAGGAGGCCGTGAGGTTCAGGCGCGGCATGAGTTCGGTGGTGGCTTCGAGCTCGAGGCCCCGCACCGAGATCTCGCCGGTCTGCTTCGGCATGAAGGTCGCGTCATACGTGATGTAGTTCTTGCGGCGCAGGTCGAAGATGGCCGCGCTGTACAGCGACTTGCCGCCCGGCGGCTGGTAGCGGATGCCGGCCTCGTACTGGCGGCCGCTTTCAGGCTTGAAGGGGGTCCGGGTCGCCGGGTCGAGCGCGCCGATGGGCGCGAACGACTCCGAGTAGCTCAGGTACGGCGCCAGGCCGTTCGGGGCCAGGTAGACCAGGCCCGCGCGCTTGGTGAACTTGTGCTCCGAAATGCGCTGCGTGGAGCCGTCCAGGCGGCTGTAGTTGGTGCTTTGCGCGGTGTCGTAGCGCCCGCCGATGGTGAGCGACCAGCGATCGCCCCACTTGATCTGGTCCTGCAGGTAGATGCCGGTCTGCGCGAGCCGGCTCACGCCGTTGACGTAGGGCTGCGGAATGTCGATGGTGCCGCCGTACACGGGCGCGTAGATGTCGAGCAGCGGCGCGCCGAAGCCGCTGCTGTAGGTGTACTGGTCGATGCGGGTGCGCTGGTAGTCAAGGCCCACGAGCACCTTGTGGCGCCAGTCGCCCGAGCGCAGGTCGGCCTGCAGCTGGTTGTCCATGGTGACGGACGACGTGCTTTCCTGGCTGCCGAAGACACCGCGGTTCAGGTAGCGGTAGTTCTCGAAGCTCAGGGCGTTCGCCGGGTCCATGGGCACGAAGTTCGGCGCCTGCAGGGCGCGGTAGTCGACCTCGAGCTTGCCGTAGCGCAGCTTCTGGCGCACGGTGAAGGTGTCGTTGAAGCGATGCTCGAGCTGGTAGCCGATCATCTTCTGGTCCTGGTTGAAGTGATCGAAGTTGGGATCACCGGCGTTCAGGTCGTCGGGAATGTAGGTGCCGATGCGCGTTGGCGTGAGCGAGCCGGCCGCGGGGCGAATGCGGGTGTAGCTGCCTGCGCGGTTCTTCTGGTACTGGGCCAGCAGCGTGAAGGTGGTGTCGCTGGAAGGCTTCCAGGTGATCGAGGGCGCAATGTAGGTGCGGTCGTCGCGCGAGCTGCCGCCGGGCAGCTGGGCATCGCGCAGCACCCCGGTGATGCGATAGAGCACCTTGCCTTCCGAGTCGAGTGCACCCGAGAAATCGCCGGCCACCTGGCGGCGGGCGTCGTTGCCGTACTGCAGCTGGATCTCGCGAACGGGCTCTGCCGTGGGCAGCTTGCTCGCAATGTTGACCACACCGCCCGGGCTTGCCATGCCATAGAGCACCGAGGTAGGGCCGCGCAGCACTTCGATGCGTTCGCTGCCGTAGTTCTCTGTTTTCCAGAGGCCCCAGGTGCCGTTGTTGCGCAGCGGCAGGCCGTCCAGGTAGAAGCCCGGCGCATAGCCGTCGAAGCCGCGGATCGAGATCCAGTCGTAGCGCGAGTCGGCGCCGAAGGGTGCAATGCTCACGCCCGGGGTATAGCCGAGCGCGTCCTTCACGTTGGTGGCGCCGATGGCGTCCATGCGGTCGGCCGTGATGACAGAGATCGACTGCGGCGTCTCGACGATCGGCGTGTCCGTCTTGCTGCCGGCCGTGCTGCGCTTGGCAAGATAGCCGTTGACGCGGCCGGTGGCGGTTTCTTCCGTGTCGGCGTTCACCGTGATGGCGGGCAGCGTCGAATCGCCGGCCCGCTGCTGCTGTCCAGCCGCCTGCGCCAGGGCGCTCACGCTGCAAAGGGAAAAGGCCGTGCCAAAGGCCGCGGCGAGCGCGGCATTCAATAGACGTTGACGGGGCAGGGGACGCATAAAGTTGATACTCCAGGTGCTTGAATACGACGTGTTCACGTTGCGACGCCCAGGGCTGGCCGATTTCGGCACCTTGGCGCTTCCATACATGAGACGTTTGGCTTAAAAAAAAGGAGACAGCAGGCTGTCTCCTTTTCTTTTTGCCTGCCCGGCGCCGGGTAGCCGTGCCTAGGCCTGCACTGGCTGCCGCTCATGGCGGGGGCTGTTTGCGGCATTCACGGCAGTGGCGGCCACCGCCGCGCCGGCCGGAATCGCCCTGAGCAGGGCATTGCCGATCTCACCCGTGCGCACCGATGTCACCGACAGCAGGGTGTCGCTCAGCCCGTGAGACGACTCGCAGGCGCCCTGCAGGAAGATGGCGGGGTGAAAGTCCGGCGTGCTGCCCACGCGGTAGTGGCGGTCGACCGAAAAATCGCCAAGGTAGGGGGCAAGCGGCGTCAGCAGCGCCTTGTGCTGCTCGCGGCCGTAGCCGGTGGCCAGCACCACGGCATCGTAGAGCAGGGTGTTTTCGTGGCCGGTGTTCTGGTCGTGCAGGGTCAGGTGGATGCCATCGCCCGCCGCATGCACGCCGCGGATCTCGTGCCGGCGCAGGAAGCGCATGCGCTCTTCGCCGCGAACCTTCTGCTCGTAGAACATCTTGAAGATCTGCTGGATCAGGTCGAGGTCGGCCACTGCGTAGTTGGTGTGGCCGAATTCGTCGATCAGGGCGGCGCGTTCGTCTTCAGGCTGGCTGTAGATGTAGTCGGTGAACTCGACGTTGAACACCTCGTTCACGAAGGGGCTGTCGTCCGACGGGCGGATCGAGCGGGCCCGCATGATGAGGTCGACCTGCGGCGCGTGCGGGCGGCCCTGCAGGTCCATGAAGATCTCCGCCGCGCTCTGGCCCGCGCCCACGATCGCAATCCTTGCGGCATCGGGCAGGCGGGCCATGTCCCGCAGGTAGCTGCTCGAATGGAACACGCGCGGGTCGTTCCTGAGTGCGCGGAATCCGTCCGGAATGTTGGGCATGCCGCCAATGCTCACGACCAGGTTGCGTGCAAGGCGTTCTGTCACGTGGCCGGTGCCGTCGCGCGAGCGCACGCGCAGCAGCGAGACCTCGCCGCCATGGCCTTCTCTTTCGGGCAGCACCTCGAAGACTTCTTCTCCGTAGACGCAGGCATCTTCGAACTGGGATGCGGCCCAGCCCAGGTAGTCGTTGAACTCGTGCCGGCTGGGAAAGAAGGTCTTCAGGTTGATGAAGTCCTGCAAGCGCTTCTTTTCATGCAGGTAGTTGATGAAGGTGAAGCGGCTGGTGGGGTTGCGCAGCGTTGCCAGGTCCTTCATGAACGAGATCTGCATGTGCGCCTGGTCGAGCATCATGTCCTTGTGCCAGGCGAAGCCGGCCTGCTTCTCGATGAACATCGCATCGACGCGGCGGCCGTCGCGCCGTTTCTCGTCCAGCGCAATGGCCAGTGCGATGTTCGAAGGGCCGAAGCCGATACCGATGAGGTCGTGAATCACCATGGCGGTTTTTCCTTTACGCAGAATGTTGGGCAGGCGTGGCGGCGGCGTCGCTGCGGGGCAGCCAGAGGGCGTCGGTGAAGTAGCGTTCGCGCAGCATCACGACCAGCAGGGCGCGCTTGTGCGGCAGGTCGAATTCCTTCACCTTCGCGTAGCCGGACTTGTCGAGGTTGCGGATCTGCTGCAGATGGTCGATGCGCGGCTCGCCCACGGCGCGCCGGGTGCGTGGGTCGCACAAGAAGATGTAGTGAGAGATGGAGGTGAGCCAGGCGGTGGCGAAGGCCTTGCCGCGAAACGCCGGCTCGCCGATCAGAACGTGCCAGCCGCGGTCGTAGTCGTCCACGTCGTAGAACGGCGCAATGCGGCTTTCCTTGGCCCAGTACATCTCGAAGTAGCCGAAGGGCTCGCCGTCGAGGCAGGCGATCATCGAATACATGTGCGGATCGCGGTCGATGGCCGAGAGGTACTGGCGGTGTTTGTCCAGGTCGCCTTCTTCCTCCCAGATCACGGCCACGTCGGGGTCGTTCATCCAGCGGTTGAACATCGGCAGGTCGGCCTCGAAGTCGAAGCTGCGAAACGAAAAGGTCTTGCCGAGCCAGGGAATGAAGCGCTGGTAGAGCACGCCGCGCGGCTTGGGCGGGCGCACGGGGTGGCGCTTGCCCTTGGTCAGTGCGTATTGCAGGGCCATGGGGGCGTGCACTGCGGGTAGCCACAGCGAAGGCTGCTGCCAAAGCATGTCGCGGCAGGCGAGGGCCTGGCCGCCTTCGGCTTGCAGCAGCACGCCGGCCTGCACGAGCGACGTCGCCGGCTGGCTCGGCGCAACGCGCAGCGTCTTGAGGGCCGGGTGGTGTTCGAACGCGCCTTCCAGGGCGGCCAGCAGGTGGGCCGTGGACGCATTGCTGCCGTCCACCCACTGGAGCACGGCGCCTGAAGCAGCCTGGCTGGTTTTCCAGAGCGAGCGTGTTTCGTCCTGCGTGTTGCGCACGCTGAGCGCGTCGCCGTCGCGCGTGATGGCGTGCGGCATGCCGCCCGCATAGGAGACATGGGGAGTTGGCGTCATGCGGTTCTTTCGGTGAGCGGTTGCCGTTGCCCTGCGAGCAGGGCCAGGCCCTCGTGCAGCGCGGCAAAGAGGCTGTGGTTGAAGTTGTTCCAGCGCAGCTCGAGGATGGTGTCGTTCGGGTCGATGGTGGTGCGCAACGCGTCATGGATCACCTCGCCGGAGTCGATGCCGTTGTCCACGTAGTGCAGCGAGGCCCCTGTCTTGTAGAGCGGAGGCACGGGCACGCTTTCCATCGTTTGCCAGTTCACGATCTTGCGGCCCTGCGCACCGTGCAGCGCATCGAGCGTGGCATAGGCGCCGCGGCGCTCGTAGGGCGATTCGATACGGGTGATGCCCGGATGGATGTTGACGATCTTGCGGTGGAACGGTGCGCCGGGCCGCACCAGCTCGTCGAGGATCACGAGCAGGCCGTCGAGCACGACGATGTCGGCACGGTGCGCCGGGCCGCACCAGCTCGTCGAGGATCACGAGCAGGCCGTCGAGCACGACGATGTCGGCCTGCAGCGTCAGCAGCTTGTCGAGCAGGGTGCGCTCGAAGCGGCTCTTGCCTGCGGGGCGTTCGGCTGAATCGAGCGGCAGCCGCCTGTATTCGGAAGGCACCGAATGGAAGATGTCCGTGAGCTGTTTGCCTTGCGTCTTCAAACCCGCCGGAAAGATCCATTTCTTGTCGGGCTGGCATGAAAAGCCGTAGTCCTGCAGCGCGGCCTGGTCTTTCGGCGAGCGCGGATCGTCGTCGATGACGATGCCTTCGAGCGAGTAGGCGTCGCCCAGCGGCGTCTCATCGAGCGCCTTGGCCAGGTACTCGAGCGGGGAGGCCATGTAGCGCTGCTCGCCCTTGTATGCAATATGCTGGCCGGCCTTGTCGGCGGCGGCATTTCTCAAAGACAGGATGTAGACGAGCTTGGCCTTGGGCATATGTGTGCGATGGATGGATAGATGGAAGACGGAATGGCCCGCAATCTGTTCACCCGAAACCGCGATGCTCCGGTGCAAGCGGGCAGGCGTTGCAGTGGTGCTCGTGCGGCAACAGGTAGTTGAGGCAGCACTCCCGGTGCAGCTTGACGCGGTGGCTGCGTTCGCGGCCGTGAAGCGGGTTGGGGCGAAGCTCGTTCGGCCATGTGGCGCTGTGCAGCAGCAGCTGCCGGTCGCGCGAGATCGACGGTGCGCCGCCGGTGGCGGCCAACGCCACGTCGAATACGGGCTCCATGAGCCGCACGGTGTTGCTCCAGAGAATCTTGGGCGCAAGCCGCGTCGTCCCCGCGAGCGCTTCGAAAAGCGGCGCAAGGTGCTGCCATAGCAGCGGCGCGTAGCGCTCTGCGGTGCCGGCCCCGTGGTGCGGCCGGCCCATGTGCCGGATGTGAAAGCTCGCGGGGCCGCCATGCGCGTCGAGCCGCACCCAGGTGTGTTCCGCCGCAACCGGAAACACGTGCTGCAGCATGCTGGCCGCGGCCATCACGGGCGGCAGCAGCATCGCGATGTATTCGAGGCTCCATGCGGACGCAACGGCGCGCAGGTCTGTGCCGGCAACGCCCCGGTAGCGCGCATTTCTCTGCAGCACGTCGGCAAGCAGCGCGGGCGATTGCGCAAGGTCGGCCACGCGCAGCGCGCCGGGCGGCACGGCGTCGGCGCATTGCAGCTTTTCGCCATGCACGGCCAGCTCGCCGGGGAACAGGGGCTCCAGCAGCGGGATCACGGATCGGCCGTCGGCGAGGTCATGCCATCAAGACGGATTTGCAGGGCAACTGTTCACGCGCACCGCGCTGAACATTGCCGCGGCTCAACCGTCTAGGCAGTAGGTGGCACGAAGCCACCGGGGCTGTGCCGGGCGGCATGGTCGTTTCCACGCTGTCGCCCCCGGGGCGGAAAGAGCCTTTGCATGACAACTACCACCGCAGGCAACGGCGCCGAGATCGGGCGCCTGCTGAAACCCTTTCTTCCGTGGATAGTGCTGTCCGCGGTCACGGGCATCAGCGCCGGTGCCGCCACGGTCGCGCTGCTCGGCACCATCAACCGTGTGCTCAACCAGCCGGGCGGGCTGGCGGGTGGCCTGCTGCTGACTTTCATCGGCCTGTGCGGCGTGGCGCTCTTCGGGCGCATGGCGTCGGACGTGTCGACCAACTTCGTCGGCCAGCGCCTGGTGGCCCAGGTGCGAAAGAGCCTTGCGCAGAAAATTCTCGCGGCGCCCATTGATGCGCTGGAGCGCTACCGCACGCACCGCCTGATGCCGGTGTTGTCGCAGGACGTGGACATGATCAGCGACGTGGCGTTCGCGCTGTCGGGAATGCTGATCGCAATTGCCGTGGCGCTGGGCTGCCTGAGCTACCTCGCGTTCCTTTCGCTGCCGCTGTTCGGATTGATGCTGATGGCGCTGGTGATCGGCATCACGGTGCAGCTCATGGCGCAGATCCGCGGCGAAGCCGGCTTCTGGAAAGCGCGCGAGCAGGAAGACCAGCTGCACAAGGCCTACCGGGCCATCAGCGAAGGCGCGAAGGAGCTGCGCATGCACCGCACGCGCCGCACGCGCATGTTCTCCGGCCAGATCGAGCGCATTGTCGACACCATCCGCGTCGTCAACGGGCGTGCCATCAACACCTATGTGATTGCCACCGCCTTCGGCTCGGCACTGTTCTTTTTGCTGATTGCGCTGATCCTGGGCTGGGCTGCGTTCCAGCCGACCGAGCCCGCGGTGCTCAGCGGCTTCGTGCTGGTGCTGCTGTTCCTGAAGGGCCCGCTGGACCAGATCGCGCTCCTGTTGCCCGGGGTGGGCCGTGCCAAGGTGGCCTTCCAGCGCATTGGCGACCTGTCGGCACGCTTTGCCACGCCGGAGCCGCACCTGCACCTGGAGCGCGCGTCCAACGGCGTCATCCTGAAGAATGAAATCGGCATGCGCGGCGTGCGCTATGCGTTCGATGCGCCCGAAGGCGGCGAGGCCTTTGCGCTCGGGCCCATCGACCTGAAGCTGCGCCGCGGCGAAATGGTGTTTGTGGTGGGCGACAACGGCTCCGGCAAGACCACGCTGATCAAGCTGCTGCTCGGGCTGTATGCGCCGCAGGCAGGCGACGTGCTGATCGACGGCTCGGTGGTCAAGCCCGAAGGCCGCGACGACTACCGGCAGCTGTTCACCACGGTGTTCTCCGACTTCTATCTGTTCGAAGACCTCGTGGCCGGTGAAGAAAGCGAAGGCGGCGCCGGCATGGAGGTGTTGCCCGAAACGGCGCTGCCCTATCTGGAGCGGCTGGAAATTGCCCACAAGGTGAGCCTGAAGAACGGCGCATTCAGCACCACCGACCTTTCGACCGGGCAGCGCAAGCGGCTGGCGCTGGTGCACGCCTACCTTGAAGGGCGCCCGGTGCTGGTGTTCGACGAATGGGCCGCCGACCAGGACCCGACCTTCCGCCATCTTTTCTATACCGAACTGCTGCCCGAACTGCGCGCCAAGGGACACCTGCTGGTCGTGATCTCGCACGACGACCGCTACTTTCACCTGGCCGATCGCGTCATCACCATGCAGGCGGGAAAGATCGTCGAGGACAAGGTGCGCGAATCGCAGGAAAGCCTCGCAGCGTGAAGGAGGGTAATGAAAGACAAGACGACCCGGCCGACCGGCGGCGACCCGGCCTTCGACGTCGCCTGGACGCTCTTCTGCACGCTGCATGATTCGCCCTCGCCGGAGCGGGCCGAAGAGCTCATACGCTGGCTTGGCGTGAACCCCGGCAACATCTGCGCGCTGGACGACGTGCTGACGCTGTGGGCACTGACCGGCGCCGCGCTGATCAAGCCGTCGATGGAAGAGGCGCAGCGCGAAGAGGGGCGCCTGCAGTGAAGCCCGGCGGCGCTACTTTTGCAGATTGCGCAGTTCTGCCGCAATGCCGCCGAGTGCGTCCCAGCGCCGCCGCGCTTCTTGCGCCGCTGCCGTGTGTTCGGCCGATCGGCTGCGCCAGCGGCTCAAGGCCAGGCGCGCGGCAACCGCCGCATCTTGCGGGGCGCTTTCGCTTTCGACGATGAGCGCGAGTGCACGCTCGATGAGCTTTTCTTCCGGCGCGCTTGCCACGTTGCGGCGCTCAGGCGAAGTCTTCGGCCAGCTTCGCGTCGAAGCCCGTTCGGTTCGAGACCGTGGTCTGCTCGACCAGTTCCGAACGCAGCGCGGCAAACACGCGCGAGCAGTCGATGGCGGCGCGCAGCAGATGCTTGGCCACCGCCATTTCAGTGATGCCGAGCTGCTGCGCGATTTCCGCCCGCGTGTGTCCGTAGGCGCGAAACAGCAAAAACACTTCGCGCCGCCGCGGCGGCAGTGTTTCGAGCGTTTCGACCACGCGCGCCAGCACCTGCTGCTGGGAGGCGATGTATTCGCAAGACGGCACCGTCTGGCGTGAACCGGCGCTGAAATGCGTGCTGACCCAGTCCTGCGCCACCTTGCGGTGACGCGCGTCGTCCACGCACAGGTTGCGCGCCACGCGAAACAGCAGGGCGCGGGGCGATTCGATGCCCGCACCCTGCGAACCGCCGGTTGCCGCCCCAACGCGGATGTCCTTGTTCAGCTTGAGTGCGTGCGCATACACCCGCTCGAAGCTGGACTGCGCGATGTCCGCCGCGTAGTGCGGGTCCCGCAGGTCGCGCGTCAGCTGCCGGCGCAAGTCCGCATAGTGAGCCAGCAGTTCCTGGACGAGGTCGCGCATCCGATTGCCTTCTCGCAAGCATTCGCAGTGATGGTGGTTCCCGGCCGGCCACCGGCTTCAGTGTGAAGGGTGACTCGGATGGTTGAATAAGAATTATTCTTATTGAAGTGTAACCTTAACCGCTGCTGAACGACGCGCGATAAAGATTCGGAAACCCAAGTGCGTGCCTGAAAGCGACACCTGCTCCGAAAATGAATAGTTCTGTTTTCGGATTGGGCGGCGGATGCGCCGCCCCCTGCGATCAGCCGCGCTTCGGAATGCCCAGGCCTCGCACGACGGCGGGCCGCGCAACGAAGGTTTCGAGCACGCGGGCCACGTTCTTGAACTCGCTGAAGCCCACCAGGTCGGCTGCTTCGTAGAAGCCGATCAGGTTGCGCACCCACGGGAAGATGGCAATGTCGGCAATGGTGTAGCTGTTGCCCATGACCCAATCGCGCCCTTCGAGGCGCTTGTCGAGCACGCCGAGCAGCCGCTTCGATTCGGCCACGTAGCGGTCGCGCGGGCGTTTGTCTTCGTAGTCCTTGCCCGCAAACTTGTTGAAGAAGCCGAGCTGGCCGAACATGGGGCCGATGCCGCCCATCTGGAACATGAGCCACTGGATCGCTTCGTAGCGGGCCGCGGCATCTTGCGGAATGAACTGGCCGGTCTTGTCGGCCAGGTACAGAAGAATGGCGCCCGACTCGAACAGCGCGAGCGGCTTGCCGCCGGGGCCATCGGGATCGAGGACGGCGGGAATCTTGTTGTTCGGATTGAGCGAGAGGAATTCCGGCGACATCTGGTCGCCGGTTTCAAAGCTCACCAGGTGCGGCTCGTAGGGCAGCCCGGTTTCTTCCAGCATGATCGAAACCTTGACGCCATTGGGCGTAGGAAGCGAATAAAGCTGCAACCTGTCAGGCTGCAGAGCGGGCCATTTCTTGGTGATGGGAAAGCTGGAAAGATCGTGCATGGGGCAATTCTGGAAGAGCGGAAAAGGAACGGGGCCTGAGCGCCGCGCCCGCCGGTTTTCAGATGCCCAGCCAGGTGAGCAAGGCTGCCTCGACCTCTGCCGACGGCGCGACAAACCCAGTGTAGGTCGAGGTTGCAAGCGCCCGCTTGCCGGCATCGCTTTGTGCGAGCCCCAGCAGGGCTTCCCGCGCGGCGGCCACGGTGGCGGCATCGAGCTTTCGCGACGCGAGCCATTGCTTGATGGGCACCGCGCGCGATTCGGCGCACACGTTGCCGCCGCCCTCCGTCCAGGTCTTGACCACGCCCGATGCGGCGGTGGCGCCATAGGCCGCGAAGCCGTTCTTCACGTAGAAGGGCACGGCGTCCTGGTAGCGTGTGTTGGTGAGCTTCAGCGCGGCGGGCTGCAGCCCGTGCTCGCGCAGCATGGCGCGCGTGATCACCGAAGTGATCGAATCCGGGTCGGGCATCACGAGGCCCTTTCCGGCGATGCTCTTCCAGTCGGAAATGGGTTGCGGCTCCTTGCACAGCAGCGACACCTTGTACGCGGTGAAGCCTCCCGTCCAGGCCAGTGCCTGGTAGCGGCCGCTCTTGACGGCTTCGAGCGCTACGTGGGCCGGGTGGACGAAGGCGAAATCGACCTGTTGTTCCTTCAACGCTTCGCGTGCGCCGTTGTAAGAAATCAACACCTTGATGGTCACCGGCTGTTTCAGCGCCTTGCTCAGCACCTCGGCAATGGGCTCGAAGCGCGGTGCGATCTGGCTTTCGGTGACCTGGTAGCTCACGCCTTCCGTCACGCCGATGACCAGCGCGTGCGCCGGTGCGCCCGCCGCCAGCAGCAGCGCCGCCGCCGAGACGGCGAGGCCTGACGAGCGCAGCTTGCGGGTACGAGGCGCACTGGCGGCGTACCCATCGAGTTTGTCGGAGCGGAGTGGGGCGGGGGTGTACATCAAAAGATCATAGGGGGCCGTGGCGTGGCCGCCGATGATCGCAAGCACCTATGCGCGCGCCGCCCCGGCCATGGCATGCATGGCAAGGAGGCGGCCGCGGAGCGGTTTCAGAACCGCGCCTTGAGGAAGGCTGACGGCCCGTGCAGCTTGACCTTGACGCGCGTTTCCGCAGTGCTGCTTTCGCGTGCCAGATCGATGTTGGTGACACCGTAGGCGAGCACCAGGCCGACGTTCTTCACCGGGAACCACTCCACGCCCGCGCTGGCGTTGTAGATGTTGCCGTGAAAGCGGCCGCCGCCCTTGCGCACGCCGGAGAGGTCTGCAAACAGGCGCAGGTCGGGGTTGATGGCGTGCCGCACGCCAACTTCGAGCAAGGGCGCAACGGCATCGTCGCTCGCGTCTTCGTTCAACTGGCCGATGCGCCCGTTGACCGCCACGTTGGCGTTGGCGCCCACATTGATGCGGTAATAGGCCGCGCCCGCGCCAAGGCCGAACACCGTGTTGCCCGTGCCGAGCCACCACTTGTACGAGAGCTTGGCAAAGTCGAGCTTCACATTGAGGCTGGCATTGCCGAGGGCGTTGAACGTGCCGAAGCCGCCGAGCGATTCGCTGCCTCCCGCCTGGCCGAAGTAGTCGCGCTTGTAGCGGTAGTAGTCGAAAGACAGGCCGTGGCTGTCGCCGATCAGCAGGTCGGCAGTCACGCGCGGCATGGTTACGCGCCCGGGCTCGAGGTCACGCGTTCGCAGCGCGCCGTAGGGCGAGCTTACCGAGGCATTGAATTTGGGATCGGCGCTGAAGGCTCCCACCGAAAAACTGAACCGGTCCAATGCGGGCGAAGGTTCCGCCCAGGCGGTTGCATGGGCAAAGAGCAATCCGGCACCGGCCAATGTACCCAGCGTCGTCAATCTGGCGGTATTGGCGAGCGGGCGGGAGCGAGGCAGCAGCATGAAAGGTCCTTCAGAAGGCAAAAAAAATGCCTCGGGCCCGACACGCAATTTTTATGCGCGCGGTGCTTCCGGGCGGGGCTCCCTTTTGATGACCGACAAGTTAATAGCGCGCTTGCCAAATCTCCATGCGCTGATCGCCGCTCCGCTTGTAGGACAGTGCCCATGCACATGTTCTGCACGCCTGAAAAAGTACTCAAGGTAAGCTTTGAACATGCGCAAACACCTGTCCACCACCACCGGCCCGCAGCGTCTTCTCTACGGCGGAGTCGCAGGCCTGGTCGTCGCAGCAATCCCGTGGCCGGTCGACGCAATGGCGCGCGGCCTTGCGGGCTGGTGCGTGAGTGCTGCGGTCTACCTGGTGCTCACATGGTGGCTGGCCCACACCTTCGATGCACAGCGAACCCGTGAGCGTGCGCAAGCGCTGGACCAACCCAACATGGTGATCCTGGTGTCGATGCTGGTCGCAATTGGTGCGAGCGTGGTGGCCATTGCAATGCTGCTTCAGCAGGTCAAGCTGCTGAGCGGGCCCGCGCGCACCGGGCACATTGCGCTCGGGCTGGTGGCGCTGGTCGGCTCGTGGCTCATGATGCACACGATCTACGCCTTTCACTACGCGCATCGCTATTACATCGACCAGCGGGACGGCTCGCCCGACGGGGGCCTGGATTTTCCGGGCAAGGACGAGCCGGACTACTTCGACTTCTTGTATTACGCCTACGTGGTCGGCATGACCTCGCAGGTGTCCGACGTGCAGGCCACCTCGCGCGAGATGCGGCGCATCACGCTGATGCACAGCGTGCTCGCCTTCGGCTTCAACATGCTGGTGCTTGCGCTGTCGGTCAACGTGGTCGCGGCGGCGATGTAGCGGCTGCCGAGCCGGCGCCCGGCCACAGCTTGACGAGGCCCGTGGAAAGCGCCACGCCGCACACGATGACCGCCGCGCAGATCAGCATCCACTGCGTGATGTTTTCGCCCAGGAACACGGCGCCGTAGAACACCGCGAAGACCGGCACCAGGAAGGTCACGGTCAGGGCGCGCGCCGGACCCGCGTTGGCGATGAGCCGGAAGAACAGGATGTAGGCCAGGCCGGTACAGGCAATGCCCAGCGCCAGCAATGCGAGCCATGCGCGCAGGCTGGGCATTTGCGTGGGCCAGAACCACAGCGCGGGCAACGCAAGGAACAGCGTGGCGCCGATCTGGCTGCCGGTGGCCGTGGCCAGCGCAGGCACGCCGCCCAGGTAGCGCCGCGTGGCGCTGGCTGCCACGCCATAGCTTGCGCAGGCGCCAAGGCAGGCCAGCACGGCCCACAGCGCGGCATTGCCTCCGGCATCGGCATGCAGGCCCGCGCTGCGGCTTGCGAGCATGGCAACGCCTGCAAAGCCGATGACCAGCCCGACGATGCGCGAGCCATCGGGCCGGTCGCGAAACCAGGCCCAGGCCACGAGCGCGCCGAACATCGGCACGGTGGCGTTGATGACCGCGGCCAGGCCGCTGTTGATGGTGAGCAGCGCAAAGCAGAACAGTGCGAACGGAATGCCCGAGTTCAGCACGCCGATCGCCATCGAGGCTTTCCAGTGCTGCGCCAGCGCCGCACCGTGGCCGCGCATGAAGAGCAGCGGCAACAAGAAGAGCGTGGCCACGCCGACGCGCACCGCGGCCGCCGGCAAGGCACCGAACTCGGCGGCGCCGATGCGCATGAAAAGAAAAGACGCGCCCCAGAGCGCGCCGAGCAGCACGAGATCGATGAGCCATGCCTTGGGCTTTGGCGAGTCGGTGGCTGCGGTGTTGTCTTTTGTTGTTGTAGTCATACGTTCTCTTGCATTCTCTTGATCTGCGCGCCCGGCCGGGGCCAGGCCTATTTCGATTCGAGTTCCAGCAAGGCGGTCTTGCGGTGAAGCCCGCCAGCGTAACCGGTCAGCGAGCCGTTGGCACCGAGAACGCGGTGGCAAGGCACGATCACGCTGATCGGGTTGCGTCCCACGGCCGCACCCACCGCACGCACCGCGCCAGGGTTGCCCACGTTGGCGCTCAGTGCGCCGTAGGTCATCGTCTTGCCCGCGGGTATGGCAAGCAGTGCCTGCCATACGCTCTGCTGGAACGTGGTGCCGTGCGACAGATCGAGTTTCACATCGAAGGTGTCGCGCTTGCCGGCAAAGTAGTCGCGCAGCTGCGCCCCGGCTTCGACCAGCGCGGGATGATCGTCCTTGGGTTGCCAGCCCGTGGTGTCGGGCCAATGGCGTTGCTGGTCGAACCAGACGCCCGCCAGGCCTTCGTCGGTGGCGGCCATGGTGATGCCGCCCAGCGGCGTTTCGATGTGCGATGTGTAGATGACTTTGGTCTTGAACTTCATGACATTTCAGGCGGAGGCGCCTGCCGTTGTGATGTTGCTGGAAGAAGGTTCTGCCGCGGGTGGTTCCGCGGTTGTGGCGGTTGCCGGTAATGGCGACGGTGCATGCCATGCGCGCAGCACCGCGTAGCTGCGCCAGGGGCGCCATGCCTGCGATGACTCGCTCGCCGCGCGTGCGGTTGTCACGCCCAATGCTTTTTGCAGCGCGACGTCTCCGGCCGGAAACGCATCGGGCCAGCGCAGCGCGCGCATGGCGATGTACTGCGCGGTCCAGGCGCCGATGCCCGGCAACTCCTGCAGCGCGGCGATGGTCGAAGGCACGTCGGCACGCGCATGCAGCGCCAGCTTGCCGGCCGCGACCTCGCGGGCAATGGCCTGCAGCGCGGCTTGCCGCTGGCGCACGATGCCGAGCTGCCCAAGTGCATCTCCGCTCGCGGCCGCCACGGCTGCAGGCGTGGGGAACAACCGGTCCAGGCCCTCGATGGGGGTGGCAATGGGTTCGCCGAACGCAGCCACCAACCGCGAGCCCAGCGTGCGCGCCGCAGCCACCGTGATCTGCTGGCCCAGCACTGCGCGCACCGCGAGTTCGAAGCCGTCGACGGTGCCCGGCACGCGCAGCCCGTCGCCGTGCGGAAAGGCTTCGTGCAGCGCGGCGTTGATGGCCATCGGCTCGGCATCGAGGTCGAGCATGGCCCGCGCGCGGCTGATCACGATCGGCAGCACCGCGGCAAGCGAATCGCTCACCGAGAGCAGCATCTGCTCGCGCTCCATGTCGAAGCGCAACTGCAGCCATCCGGCGTGCGTTTGCGTGCCTTGCTGCACGCGCAGCGTGCGGGCCAGCTGCACAAAGGTTGGCGTGCTGCCCTTGGCGGGCTCCTTGCCGTCGGCGGTGAACGCAACTTCGACGCCCCGCAGTGCACGGCGCGCAAAGAAGCCGAGCATTGCGTTCACGTCGTACGGCGGGCGAAAGCCCAGGCGCACTTCGATGGCTTTTGCTTCACCGCCCTCCGCGCCGCCCGCGCGCCGCAGCGCACTCGGGTTGAGGCCGTAGTGCTCCAGAAATGCGGCGTTGAAGCGGCGCACGCTCGCAAAGCCGCTGGCCAGTGCCACCTGCGTCATGGGCAGGCGCGTGTCGGCAATCAGCTGCTTGGCGGCCAGCAGCCGCCGCGTTTGCAGGTATTGCAGGGGCGAGACGCCGAACTGCGCCTCGAAGATGCGCCTCAGGTGCCGATCGCTCACGCCGAGCCGTGCTGCAATCTGTGCGGCGCCGGGGCCGTCCTCGGTCCAGGCATCGGGTTCGTCGATGAGGCGCGCGGCCTGGAGCGCGAGAATGCGCGAGGCATCTTCGGTGGACCAGCTTGCCGCCCGCGGCGCCAGTTCGGGCCGGCAGCGCAGGCAAGGGCGAAAGCCTTCCGCCTCGGCCTGCGCCGCATGGCGGAAGAACCGGCAGTTCTCGCGGCGGGGCAGCTTCACGCGGCAGACCGGCCTGCAATAGATGCCGGTGGAGGTCACCGCCGTGAAGAACGTGCCGTCGAAGCGCGCATCGTGCGTCTTCATTGCCAGGTAGCAGGCGTCGCTCTCGAGCACTTCGGTGGAGGCATGTGTGGAAGGCATGGGCAAATGATACGGTTTCGACTCGTTTCAACTGGCCGTTTTCGGACATGTGGGCACCAGGCTGCTTGCCTACAATGGCTCGGTCTTTAGAACTACAGGGAATGCCTTCTCATGCAACTCAGTGCGTCGATTTTCAAGGCCTACGACATCCGCGGCGTGGTACCCGTCACGCTCGATGCCGAGGTCGCCGAAGCGCTCGGCCGGGCCTTTGGCAGCGCCGCCCGTGCCGCCGGTGAAAAAACCGTGGCCGTGGGCCGCGACGGCCGCCTGTCGGGCCCTGCGCTCGCCGAAGCACTGATCAAGGGCCTTGTCGCCACCGGCATCGAGGTTATCAACGTGGGCGCCGTGACCACGCCCATGCTGTACTTTGCGGCGCACACGCTGTCGAGCAGCGGCATCCAGGTGACCGGCAGCCACAATCCGAAGGACTACAACGGCTTCAAGATGGTGCTGGCAGGCCGCGCCATCTACGGCGACGAGATCCAGGGCCTGCGCAAGGGGATGGAAGAAGGCACCGCCAAGCTGGCACCGGGCGGCAGCGTGCGCAATGTCGATGTGACCGAGGCCTATGTGAAGCGCATCGTCGGCGACATCAAGCTGGCGCGGCCACTGAAGATCGTGGTGGATTCGGGCAACGGCATTGCGGGCGCTTCGGCTCCCGCCATCTTCCGCGCCATCGGCTGCGAAGTGACCGAGCTGTTCAGCGAGGTCGACGGCGACTTTCCCAACCACCACCCCGACCCGAGCCGTCCCGAAAACCTGAAGGACTTGATGGCCGCGCTGGCCACGGGCGACGCCGAACTGGGCCTGGCCTTCGACGGCGACGGCGACCGCCTTGGCATCGTCACGAAAGACGGCCAGAACATCTTCCCCGACCGCCAGATGCAGCTCTTTGCGCAGGACGTGCTTTCGCGCGTGCCGGGCGGCACCATCGTTTACGACGTGAAGTGCTCGCAGCGCCTGGGGCCGGCCATCGAGGCCGCAGGCGGCAAGCCGATGATCTTCAAGACCGGCCATTCGCTCATCAAGGCCAAGATGAAGGAAATCGATTCACCGCTCGGCGGCGAAATGAGCGGCCACATCTTCTTCAAGGAGCGCTGGTTCGGCTTCGACGACGGCACCTATGCGGGCTGCCGCCTGCTCGAGATATTGAGCAAGACGCCCAACGCGAGCGACACGCTCAACGCGCTGCCCACGAGCTTCTCGACGCCCGAGCTCAACGTGAAGTGCGCCGAAGGCGAGCCGCATGCGGTGGTCGAAAAGCTGGTTTCAAGCGCAAGCTTTGCGGCACCCGCGGTGGTCTCGACCATCGACGGATTGCGCGTCGACTGGCCCGACGGCTTCGGCCTCATTCGCGCTTCCAACACCACGCCGGTGCTGGTGCTGCGCTTCGAAGGCCAGACCGATGCGGCCCTGAAGCGCATCGAAGCCGAGATGCTCGCGCTCCTCAGAACCGTGAAGGCCGACGCGACGCTGGCCGAAGCGTCGCACTGAACCCCGTGCGTTCGCTGCTGCTGCGCCTGTACGGCGTCTTCACCACCGTTGTGCAACCGCTGGTTCGCCGCAAGCTGCGGCGCCGCGCGGTGGCCGAGCCGGGCTATGGCGTGGCCGTGGAGGAACGCTTCGGCTACTACGACGATGCAACCACTGGCGAAGGGCAGTGCTGGGTGCATGCGGTTTCGCTCGGTGAAACACGCGCGGCCGCCATCCTGATTGCCGAGCTGCGTCGGCAGTACCCCGGCATACCCATTTTGCTCACGCACGGCACCGCCACCGGCCGCGAAGAGGGGGCCAAGCTGCTGGAGCCGGGCGACACGCAGGTCTGGCAGCCGTGGGACATGCCGGGCGCGGTGGCGCGTTTTCTCGATCGCTTCCAGCCGCGCATCGGCGTGCTGATGGAAACCGAAGTCTGGCCCGAGATGGCCGCCGCCTGCGCCGAGCGCCGCATTCCGCTCGTGCTTGCCAACGCACGCCTCAACGAAAAGTCGCTGGCCGCGGCCGAGCGCCTGAGCTGGCTCGCGCGGCCCGCGTATTCGGCGCTGGCCGCCGTGTGGGCACAGACGGAGGCCGACGCGCACCGGCTGGTGTCGCTTGGCGCCAAGGTGGCCGGCATCTACGGCAACCTCAAGTTCGATGCCTCGCCCGACGCGCGCCAGCTCACCGCGGCCGTGGCGCTGCGCGAGCGGCTGCCCAAGCCGATGGTGGTGCTTGCGAGCTCGCGCGACGGCGAAGAGCGCATGCTGCTCGAGGTGCTCAAGCGCTTCGGTGCCACGTCGCCCGTGCCGCCGGAGCAGGGCGCCGTCCGCTCGATTGCCAAGCGCGTGCATGACGTGCAATGGATGATCGTGCCGCGCCATCCGCAGCGCTTCGACGAAGTGGCCGCGCTCATCGAATCGCAAGGCTTTGCCGTGGCGCGCCGAAGCGCGGCCGGCCAGCCGACCGATGCAGAGATATGGCTTGGCGATTCGCTCGGCGAAATGGCGCTTTACTACGGCCTGGCCGATGTTGCGCTGCTGGGCGGAAGCTTCGAACCGCTGGGCGGCCAGAACCTCATCGAGCCCGCCGCTTGCGGCTGTCCGGTGGTCATGGGCCCCTCGACCTTCAACTTTGCCGAAGCGGCGCAGCTTTCGCTTGCGGCCGGTGCCTCGCTGCGCGTCGAGAACATGGAGCAGGCGGTGACGGCGGCCCTCAAGCTGGTCGAGAACCCCGAGCGCCGCGCTGCGATGGCGCAGGCCGCGCTGGCTTTTTCATCGTCCAACCGCGGGGCGGCCGAGCGCACCGCCGCGGCCGTGCTTGCCATTGCGCAGGCTGCCGACCCCGTGCCGACCGGCGCCGCGCCTCTGGAAGAAGACGCGAGAGCGGAACCCACGCTCGAGTAGCCGCGTGGGCTGAATTCTCAGCGAACGGGGGGATTCAGGATGACCGGTGGCGGCGGTGCCGAAGGCATCGTCGGAGCCGGCGGATTGAACGGCGGCACAGGCACGGGCGGCACCACCGGAATGCTCGGCGGCGTGACCGGCACCACCGTCGAAGGCGCCGTCTGCGGGCGCTCGCCGGTCGAAGGCTGTGCCGGCTGCGAAGACGGGCCGCCGTTCTTCGCCAGCGTCGCGTTGATCGCGTTCATGTCGTCCACCGTCAGCGTGCCGTTGGCCTGGCGCAGCTTCAGGTTGCCCAGCAGCACGTTGTAGCGCGCCTGCGCAAGGTCGCGCTTGGTCTGGTACAGCTGGCTTTGCGAATTGAGCACATCGATGTTGATGCGCACGCCCACCTGGTAGCCGAGCCGGTTGGCGTCGAGCGCGCTCTGGCTCGAGGCTTCGGCGGCTTCGAGCGCCTTGACCTGGCCCGCGCCGGATACCAGCCCGAGGTAGGCTGCGCGGGTGGCCTGCGCCACGCTGCGGCGGGTGCCTTCGAGCACGCTGCGCGACTGCTCTTCGAGTGCCAGCGTTTCCTTGATGCGGTTCTCGGTGGCAAAGCCCGCGAAGAGCGGCATGTTGAACACCACGCCCACCGACGCGGCATCGATGCGCGTGCCCACAGTGCTGGTGCTGGTGCCGTGCGGATTGCGCGTGATGTTGTAGCCCAGGTTGGCGTCCAGCGTGGGCTTGTGGCCGGCTTCGGCCTTGCGGATTTCGAGGCCGGCCACGTCGAGGCCGAGCCGCGCCTGGCGGATGGAGGGATGCGCTTCTTCGGCCTGCGCCACCCATGCATCGATGCTTGCGGGCATGGCCGTTGGCAGCACCACGGGCTGCGCCAGCGGAACCGGCACGCTGCCGGGCCTGCCGACCAGCTGGTCGAGGACGATCTTCTTGACCTGCAGGTCGTTCTCCGCGGCAATCTCTTGCGCAATGACGAGGTCGTAGCGCGCCTGTGCTTCACGCGTGTCGGTGATGGTGGAAGTGCCGACCTCGAAGTTGCGCTTGGCCGACGCGAGCTGCTCGGCCACGGCCACCTTTTGCGCGCGCACCAGCGTCAGGCTGTCCTGGCTGGCGAGCACGTCGAAATACGCTTGGCTCACGCGAACGATCAGGTCCTGCTCGGCCGCGGTGAGCACCGCCTCGGCAATCTCGGCCTGGCGCTTGCCCTGCTCGTAGGTGGCCCAGTTGGCGGGCCGGTAGATCGGCTGCGTGGCGTTGATGCCGACGTTCTGCGTCGTGAAGTCGCGCGGCGTGCTGGTGCCGCGGCCGGGGCCGGTGAGGGTGTCGATGTCGAGATTGTTGCGCGTGGCGCCGGCCGTGAGCCCCACGGCGGGAAGAATGCCCGCCTTGGCCTGCGCCGCGCGCGCCACGTTCGCGTCGTACTGGGCTCGCGCACCCTGGTAGGTGGCGTCGAAGCCGCGTGCGGATTCGTAGAGTTCGTTCAGTGTCTGGCCTTGGGCCGGCAGTGCGAGCAGGGTGGCAAAGAGACTTGCGAGCGCTGCGGAAAGAGGCAAAAGCCTGGGCCTGGAAGGCATTGAACGTCCTTGAAGAAAGAATCAGTAGCGCGGCACGGCCGGGTCGTGCTGTGCGGACCAGGCGTCGATGCCGCCGGCCACGTTGGCCAGCTCGGCAAAGCCGTTCTGGCTCAGGAAGGCCGCCACGCGCTGGCTGCGCGCGCCGTGATGGCACAGGCACGCAATGCGCTGGCCTTCGTCGAGTTCGGAAAGCCGCCCCGGAATCTCGTTCATCGGGATGGCGACCAGCGTGAAGCCCTGGGGCGCGACGCTTGCCGTCTGCAGTTCCCAGGGTTCGCGCACGTCGAGCAGCACGGGCGCCGCATCGGGGTTCTGGGCAAACCAGGCTGCAAGATCGGCGGGGCGGACTTGATCGATCATTCGAAGACGTCCGTTCAGAACGAGAAGCGCGAAGGCTCGGGGAAATTGAGCAGCCGCGGCGCCACCGTGTCCCACGGCTGGATCGTGTCCCACTTGCTTTCGCTGCTGCGGGTGACGAAGTGCGCGCGCATCATGGGTTCTTCGCCCACGATGGCGGCCAGGCGGCCACCCACCTTGAGAGAGCCGAGCAGGTTCTGCGGAATGCGGGCGACGGAACCGCTGAGCACGATCACGTCGAAGCTCGGGCCGCTCGGCAGCGGCACGGCGCCGTCGGCGTTGCGCACTTCCACGTTGGCAACGCCGTTCTGGCGCAGCGTCTCGGCGGCGCGGGCGGCCAGCACGGGGTCGATTTCGAGCGACAGCACCTGGGCGGCGCGATGGGCGAGCAGGGCGGCCATGAAGCCGGAGCCGGTACCGATCTCGAGCACCGACTCGTGCTTTTGCACGTGCAGGTCCTGCAGCATGCGCGCCTCGACCTTGGGCGAGAGCATCACCTGGCCGGGAACGGAGCCGTCGCCGAGCGGAATTTCCATGTCGAAGAAGGCCAGGCCGCGATGCGCGGGCGGCACGTAGTCTTCGCGCCGGATGGCAGCCAGCAGGTCGAGAATTTCGAGGTCCAGCACATCCCAGGGCCGGATCTGCTGCTCGATCATGTTGAAGCGCAAGCGCTCGAGGGTGGGGGTCGGGTTCATTGGGGGCTTTTCCTTGTGGGGCTCAGGACAAACCTTCAATTTTAGGTTGCGCAGCGCCCGCTCGCGGAAGCCCGGCCATCCATGCACGCTTCATGCCGCGGCTCCCGGGCGGCGGGTAAGGCCGTAAAGCACGGTTTCCGCCTGGGTGGCAAGGTACTTTTCAGGGTCGAGCGAGGTGTCTTCGTCGACACACACCATGGCCGAGTGCTTCCACAGCATCAGGAAGACCATGGGCGCCACCACCGAGTAAATGGCGTGGTCGATGTCGACCGGCGCGAATTCGCCCTTGTCGATGCCACGTTGCAGGATGCGCCGCAACAGCGAATGGCCCGGCCGGATCACTTCCTTGCGGTAGAACTCCGCCAGGTCCGGAAAATTGGCGCCTTCGCTCATCATGAGCTTGGTCAGGCCCGAAGCCTTGGTCATGCCGACCCGCTCCCACCAGACGCGCATGCAATAGCGCAGCATGTCGGCCGAGGTGCCCTCGAAGGTTTCGAACTCTTCGTTCCACTCGGAGAACCGGCCGCTGAGGTTTTCGACCACCACGGCCTTGAAGAGCTCTTCCTTGCTCGGAAAATAAAGAAAGAGCGTGCCCTTGGAGACCCCGGCGCGCGCCGCGACTTCCTCGGAGCGGGTGGCGGCAAAGCCTTTTTCAACGAACAGATCGAGTGCCGCCGCCAGCAGTTCGCCGGGGCGCGCCTCCTTGCGGCGCTCGCGTTTGGAGCGCACCGGGCAGATCTTGTCGACAAAGGAACGGGGCGTGGGCATGAGATTAATGACTCGCGGGTTAGTAATGTAGTGACCCGCATCCGGCCCGTCAAGCCGCGACAATATCGGGTTCGCTTTTTTCCTGCCCGCTCCGTTTTCAACACCCGCTCCCTGTGCACACCGCCTGCCAAGCTCCACACCGGTCGATTCTGTCGACCCGCGCGATCGCCGTCGCGCTGGTGGTTGCGCTGTGGTTTGCGGGTACGCTGGGGCTGATCCACCGGACGCTGCACGTGCCCGGGCTGGGGCAGGCCAGCTCCGCCGCGCAGGCTGTCCATGCCGACGCTGCGGGCAAGCACATCCACGGAATTGCCAGCCTCTTCGGCGACCATTCCGATGCCGAGTGCCGGCTGTACGACCAGCTGTCGCACGGTTCGGGCGCCTTGGGTGTGCCCATGGTGGTGCTGCCGGTGCTGTTGCCGTCGGCCACCTTTGCGTATCTCCAGGGCGAGGCCATCGCCCGCTGGGTTGCGCTGTTCGACGCGCGCGGCCCGCCTTCCACTCGCTGAATCCCTCCGTGTTCCGGTTGCTGCACCGCCTCTGGTGGTCGCGGCAGATCGTCCATTGATTCAACGAGTGCCCATTCATGATTCCCAATTTCCGTCGCAACGCCATCGGCGCTGCCGTTCTTTCGCTCGCCTCTTTCGCGAGCCTGGCCCAGGCGCAACCGCAGCCCCAGCCGGCCCCCCAGCCGCAATCCGCTGAAGCGCCCGCGGCCTCCCTGCCTGAAATTGCCGTCACCGGCAATCCGCTAGGCGCGGCCGACCTGATTGCGCCCACCACCACGCTCTCGGGCGACAAGCTGCTGATGCGCTCCGAATCGACGCTCGGCGAAACGCTCAACAACCTTCCCGGCGTGAGCAGCAGCTACTTCGGGCCCAACGCGAGCCGCCCGATCATTCGCGGCCTGGACGGCGACCGCATCCGCATCCTGCAGAACGGCGGCGGCGCGCCCGATGCTTCGGCGCTGAGTTACGACCACGCGGTGCCGGTCGATTCGCTGGTGACCGACCGCGTCGAAGTGCTGCGCGGGCCGTCTGCGCTGCAGTACGGCGGCAGTGCGGTGGGCGGCGTGGTCAACGTCATCGACAACCGCATTCCGACCGAGCCGATCGACGGCTTCGGCGGCCGTGCCGACCTGGGCTTTTCGACCGGCAACAAGGAAAAGAACGGCGGTGTGGTCTTCGAGGGCGGCAACGGCCGCCTGGCGCTGCACGTCGATGCGTTCAACCGCGACTCCAAGGACGTCTCGGTGCCCATCGAACTGGAATGCACCAAGCCTGGCCGTCCCACGCTGGCGCGCAAGATCTGCAATTCGGCCAACGAGGCGCACGGCGGCGCCGTGGGCGGCACGCTGTTCTTCGACCAGGGATGGATCGGCGCTTCGGCGAGCACCTACCGCAGCAACTACGGCACGGTGGCCGAAGACGACGTGACCATCGGCATGAAGTCCGACCGCTATGCCATCGAAGGCGAATGGCGCCCGGGCGGCATCATCAGCAGCGTTCACGCCAAGCTCAGCCACACCGACTACCGCCACACCGAGTTCGAAGGCGGCGAGGCCGGCACCACCTTCTCGAACATGAGCAATGACCTGCGCATCGAGGCGCGCCACCAGAAGATCGGCAACCTCGAAGGCCTGGTGGGTTTCAGCAGCGAGACCAACCGCTTTGCCGCGGACGGCGCGGAAGCCTTTGCGCCGCACAGCCGCACGCGCTCCAACGCGCTGTTCATGTACGAAGAGCTCGGCACCTCATGGGGCCGGCTGAGCTTTGGCGCGCGCACCGAGAAGGTCCGCATCACCTCGCTCGGCTATCCGGACGACCCGAGCGTGACGCGTTTTGCGGTCGGCGAGCGCACCTTCAACCCGCACAGCGCGGCCCTGGGCGCGCTGGTCAACCTGACGCCGCAGTGGCAGCTCACCTCGAACCTGGCCTACACCGAGCGGGCTCCGAAGGACTACGAACTGCTTGCCAACGGCCCGCACGTGGCAACGGCCGCATGGGAGGTCGGCAACCCGAATCTCGAGAAGGAAAAGTCGACCGGCTTCGACCTGGGGGCGCAATGGAAGTCGGGCGCCAACACCGCCCGCGTCAACGCGTACGTCACGCGTTTCCGCAACTACATCGGCCTGACGGCATCGGGCCGCACGCTCGATGAAGAAGGCCAGGTGGTGACCGACCCGGAGGCGACGGACACGCTGGCCGAGTACCTCTACAGCGGCGTGCGCGCGCGGTTCACCGGCATCGAGGCGAACGGCAACCTGCGCCTCTTGGGCACCGACGGCTTTGCGCGTTCGGCGGACGGCTCCACGCTCGACCTGGAGTGGCGCGGCGACATCGTGCGGGCCAAGAACCTCGACACCGGCGAGCCGCTGCCGCGCATTGCGCCGCTGCGCGTGGGCGCCACGCTGGCCTACGGCAATGGCCCGTGGGGTGCGCGCCTGGGCTTCGACTACAACGCGGCGCAGCGCCGGGTGCCGAGCGTGGGCGCGCGTGAGACCGACTCCTACACGCTGTGGAATGCGGCCGTCACGTACCGCATGAAGGTGCAGCGCGCCAACCTCACCTGGTATGCGCGTGTCGACAACATCACCAACAAGCTGGCCTACAGCCCGACATCGATCCTGACGACGACGGTGTACCCGAACGCGCCGCTGCCGGGACGTTCGCTGAAGGTCGGCCTGCGCGTGACGTTCTGACCTGACGCCCATCAGGCCTGCTCTTTCTCGAAAGGAAAGGGCAGGCCGGGCTGAGCGCACCCTCGGCTATCCTCGACCGGGTGAACCCGTTCGTCATTTCCTCGCTGCTGCCGGTCGTCGTCCTGATCGCAGCAGGCTACCTGGCAGGCCGGCGCCGCTGGATCGGCGGCAACGCCGTCAAGGACCTTTCCAACCTGATCTTCCTGCTGCTTGCGCCGGCGCTGCTGTTCCGTGCGATGAGCACGGTGCACGTGGAAGAACTCAGCCTCAAGCCTGTGGCGGCGTACTTCATTGCATCGGGCCTGCTGTTCGCGGGCACATTGGCGCTGCGCGGCTTCAACCGCACGGCAGCCGTCCTGGCGCTGGCCAACACCTACAGCAATACCGTGATGATCGGCATCGTGCTGGTCGGCCTTGCGTATGGCGACCAAGGCATGGTGGTGCTGCTCACGCTGATCTCGCTGCATTCGCTGGTGCTGTTGACGAGCGCCACCGTGGTGCTGGAGCTGGCCGTGGCGCGCGAGCATGCGGTGGTGAGCGGCGAGGAGAAGCGTTCCATGGTTCGCACGGTGCTGCGGGCTCTTCGCAACGCCATCATCCACCCGGTGCCGATGCCGATCATCGCGGGGCTGCTGTTCGCGCAGACGGGGCTCGTGATGCCCGACTTTCTCGACAAGCCGATCATGCTGCTCGGGCAGGCCTTCGGCCCGGTGGCGCTTGTGATGGTGGGCATCACGCTCGCGCTGACGCCCATCGGCCGGCACTGGCGCGGTGCCACGGTGCAGGCCCTGGTGAAGAACCTGCTGCATCCGCTGCTCGTGGCCGGCATCGGCTGGCTGCTGGGCGTGCGCGGCATTCCGCTCACCGTGATGGTGGTGGCGGCGGCGCTGCCCATCGGCGCCAACGTCTTTCTCTTTTCGCAGCGCTACCGCACGGCCGAAGACCTGGTGACGGCCAGCGTGGCGGTGTCGACGGTGCTCGCGCTGGCCACGCTCACGCTGGTGATGACGCTGGCGCAGTGGCTTCCCTGAAGCTTCAGTAGCCCGGCGGGCGCCTATGCCGTTCGGCAGGGTGGCCATTTGGCGAGATGGCGGGCGGCGCCCGCCGCTCTACATTTGCCGGCTGATGATTTACCAGGTGCGGTCTTCGCCGTTTTCCGCCATGGCGCCGATCGCAATGGCGGTCGCGCTGTGCTGCGCCGCGTTTGCCGCCACGGCAGATACCAAGCCTTGCAGGACGCCGTGCCTTTCGGCCGGCGTGCCGCGGGAAGCGGCGCCGCCGCCTGCAACCAAGCCGGCAGAGACCAGGCCGGCTGCGGCAACGCGGCCCGGTGCCAGGCCGCAGGCGGTCGCGGTGGCCGCGCAGCCGCTGCCAGTGCCGGAGGCGGAGAAGCCCGCGGCTCCCAAAAAGCCGCCGCTCTCCAGGCGCTGCAGCGAAATCAACATGCGAGCAGCGGTGGGGGAGCCGCTGTCGGAGGAAGACATGAAGATCTTGAGGAGCCAATGCTGATGATGAAGACCACCCATCCGATCAGGACCGCACTGCGCGTATTTGCGCTGTGCGCCGCGGCGCTTTCCGTTGCGTGCGCGCACCGGCCACCACCGGGCAATGCCATGCCTTTCGACCAGGCCGTCAACCAGGCGGTGGACGACCTGATCGTGCAGACGCAGAAGCTGCCGGCCTTCCTGGCCAAGGTGGAGTCGACCATCAAGCAGAGCCGCATCGTGATCGATCCGCTGCTCGAAGGTTCCAGCGGCCAGCAGACCGAAGTGACGCGCGTGGCCGAGCAGCGCGTGGTCCAGCGCATGCAGTCGCAGTTCAAGCAGTTCACCGTCACGCCCTTCAACAGCGCCGAGATCGAACGTGCGCAATACGTGCTGAACGGCACGCTGGTGCGCGACAAGGATTCGGCAGACGGCCGCTACCGCCTGAACCTGGCGCTGACTGAAATCAGGAGCGGCATGGTCATTGCGCAATCGGTGGCGCGCATCAGCGATCCGACGCTCGACACGCGGCCGACAGCCTTCTTTCGCGACAGCCCGGTGAACGGCAAGGACCGCGGCGTGGAAGGCTACATCCGCACCGCCGAAACGCAGCCCGGCCAGGCTGCCGACGCGCTGTACCTGGAGCGCCTGCCCACGTCGACGGTGCTGCAGGAAGCCACCGCCGCCTACGAGGCCGGCCGCATGAGCGAAGCCCTCGCCCGCTACGAAGCCGCATCGCGCCGGCACGACGGCCAGCAGCTGCGCATCTACAGTGGCCTGTATCTCACGCAGGCACACCTCGGCCGCACGGCCGATGCAGAAAAAACCTTCGGCACCCTGGCGCGGCTCGGGTTGGAAACCAACAACCTGAGCGTGAAGTTCCTGTTCAAGCCCGGCTCCACAGACTTCCTGGCCGACCCGAAGATCAGCGCCGCCTACCCGATGTGGCTGCGGCAGATCGCGCGCCAGGCGGCGCAGATCGATTCATGCGTGGTGGTCACGGGCCATACGAGCCGCACCGGCCCGGAGGCGGTCAACGAGCGCCTCTCCCTTCAGCGCGCGGTGAGCGTGAAGACCCGGCTGGTGGGCGAGGCGCCGCCGCTGTCGAGAAAGCTGCGCGAATCGGGCATGGGGTTCCGCGAGAACATCGTGGGCACCGGCGCTGACGACGCGAGCGATGCGCTCGACCGCCGCGTCGAATTCAAGGTCGCGCCCTGCGAGGCCTGAAGGGGCTCAGGGCGCGAGCCGTTCGCGCACCCAGCCCTCGCCTTCGAGCCGGTAGCGCAGCCTGTCGTGCAGGCGGCTCTTGCGGCCTTGCCAGAACTCCCAGCGGTCGGGAACGAGCCGGTAGCCGCCCCAATGCGGTGGGCGGGGAGGCGAGAGCAAGTGCTTGGCGGCGGCCACCGCGGCGTTCTTCACCAGCACGTCGCGGCCGCTGATCACTTCGCTCTGCGGGCTGGCCCAGGCGCCGATGCGCGAGTCGAGAGGGCGGCTGGCAAAGTAGGCATCGCTTTCTTCCGCCGTGGTTTTTTCGACCCGGCCTTCGATGCGCACCACACGCTCGAGTTCGACCCAGTGGAACTGCAATGCCGCGTACGGATTGCCCGACAGCTCCCGGCCCTTGCGGCTTTCGTAGTTGGTGTACCAGACGATGCCGCGCGCGTCGTAGCCCTTGATGAGCACGATGCGGCTCGAAGGCCGCAGGTCGCTCGCCACGGTGCACAGGGTCATCGCATTGGGCTCGGGCACCTGGGCGTCGATGGCTTCGCCGAGCCAGCGCTCGAACTGCTTCAGCGGATCGTCGGCGCTGTGGGCTTCGCCGAGTTCGGCCCGCTCGTAGCTCTTGCGCAGCGCGGCCAACGTTTCGGTGGTTGGGGAAGAGGTCATGCCGACATTGTTGCGCAAGCTTGCCGGGAGCCATTCCGCGCACATACTCGGCTTATGGCAACAAAGGCAAATTCTCCGTGGGTGATCGTGCTGGCTTCAGGCCGGGGCGAGCGTTTCAATGCGGCGGGCGGCGTGGGCTCCAAGCTGCAGGCGCCGCTCGCGGGCAAGCCGCTGCTCGAGCGAACGCTCGATGCTGTTCGCGCCAGCGGACTACCCTGGCGGCTCGAAGATGCCGGCCATCCAGGCATGGGCGATTCGATTGCCGCCGCGGTACGGGCCACGCCCGATGCTGCCGGCTGGCTGATCTTGCCCGGCGACCTGCCGCTGGTACGGCCTGAAACACTGCGTGCGGTTGCGGGGGCGCTTACCGGCCGCACATGCGCCGCGCAGCCGCAATACAAAGGCGAGCGTGGCCACCCGGTAGGCTTTGCGGCCGGATGCCGTGCGCAACTTGCGGCGCTGCAAGGGAATTTTGGCGCGGCGCCCATCCTCAAGGCGATGCGCGCCATCGATGCCGTCGCAGACCTTGTGGTGGACGATGTCGGAATCGTGACCGACATCGATACGCCGGAGGACCTGGCGCACGCAGAGGCCCTTTGGCGGGAGCGCTCCGCGGGTTCGGCCTGACGGGTCGATCAGCTCCGCGCGATCACCGCGCATGCGGTGCGCGGGCCGGAGTTGCCGGCTGGCTGGGTCGTGAAATCGTCCCGGTCGCGGTGCACGACGAGCGCGCGGCCCACCACGTTGTTGGCGGCGCCTTCGGTCAGAGAAATCGAGTGGATGTCGACGCGGAAGCGTGCCACGCCGCTGGCGTCGGCCGCGAGGCTCGGGAGTTCGCCGGCGTGGCTGCCCGGCGCGCCGAACTTGCCGTGCGTACCGCCGGCGGGGTTGAAGTGGCCGCCCGAGGCGTTGCCGTTGTCGCCGCAATCGCCTTTTTCATGGATGTGAAAACCGTGTTCGCTGCCCGGCACCAGGCCCCGCACTTCGCCCGCTACGCGCACACCGTGGTCCAGCGCGGTGAAGGTCACCGTGCCGCGCGTCGGGTTGGGCGAGATCGCCGCAGTCGGCGTCAGTTCGGCGGCCGCACCCGGCTTGCCGCCCATCATGCCGCCGCAGGCCGAAAGAAGGGCGCTGGCGAGAAGGGCTGTGCCGGTGGCGATCGAGAGACGATGGTTCATGGTTTTTCCTTGGACTGTCCGGATGATGGTTGGGAAGAAAAAGAACGCGAAGAAGAATTCTTCTCCGCAGACCCCGGAACGTATACCGGAGGAGGGGGCGTGCCGCAATCGGACGCCGCGCCGGATTGCGCCTGCTTGGCTTGCCGGTCCTCCCGTTCTTGGTGTTCCTGCTGTTCCTGCCTCTCGTGCGCCAGCGCAACCAGCCGTGCCAGCGCTGCGTCGTGGATCGAGTGGCGGCGCAGCTCCAGCAAGGTCTGGCGCGCATAGTCGAGCGAACTGCCGTAGCGGCCGACGGCGTGGGTGAAGATGTGGCGATAGCGCTCGTCGCTGAGTTCGCCGGTGAAATTGGGGCTGCGCCTGGAGAGCGTGAAGGCCAGCGCGCGCACCGGGCCTTCGGGCGTGATGCACTTGAGCCATTTCGGGTCGTAGACGCCCGTCGGCATTTCGCGCAACCAGAGCCTGCGCAGTGTTTCGAGGCCTTGGGACGTCGGCACCCGGAACACCATGCCCCGGCAACTGCCGCCCGAGAGCAGGCCGAAGACGAGGCCTGGCGTCTGCACGCTGCCGCGGTTGATGCGGCTCCACATCTTCAATGCGCGATGCCAGCCATGCACCCAGGCAAAGCGCCGCTCGGCAAAATCGAACTCGGGCCGCCATATGAGCGAGCCGTAGCCGAAGAGCCACAGGTCCTCGCGGCCGCCCCAGTCAGCAATAGCCTTTTCGAGCATCGGCTGCGGGTCGCGCAACGGCCGGGGCATCGGGTCCAGCCCCGGCGGCCCGGGGTCGGGTGCGGGGCCTGATGGGCCGGCGCCTACAATTTGGCGATCATGGTTCACCGCACCATTATTTACCGACCTCTTCCTTACGGAGCACGCAGACCCATGAATGAAGACGAAAGCCAGCAAAAGTTCGCCCTCGGATTTCTCCTGATACTGATTGCGCTGGTGATCTCCTTCGTACTGGGCATCGCGTTCTGGCACAAGGGCAAGAACGCAGCGGCAAAGGCCAAGCCCGCCCCCGTGGTTGCTGCGGCACCGGCACCGGCACCGGCCAAGCCAGCCACCACGGTGGCCGAGGTCACCGAAACGGTCACCGTCGTGATCCCCGACGGTGCCAGCATCCGTGTGGCCGACGGCGTGGTCAACTTCTATTTCGCGACCGGCAGCGCCGATATCGCACCGGGTGCCGCCGAGGCGCTGGCTGCCGTCATCAAGGGCGTGGAGAGCGGCCGCAAGGCGGTGGTCTCGGGCTTTCACGACACCACGGGCGACGCGGCCATCAACGAGCAGCTTGCCAAGAAGCGCGCCGAGATGATTCGCGACGTGCTGGTGGGCCTGGGCGTTCCGGCGGGCAAGGTCGACCTGCAAAGGCCCCCTGTTACGGCAGGTTCGGGCAACAACGCCGAGGCGCGCCGCGTCGAAGTCAAGCTCATCGATTGAGCCTCCTGCGCCCCTGATCGGCGCGGAAGTAAATGCAGGATGTAAATGCGTATTGCCGGAAGGCCGTTTTCGATCGGCCTTGTTGCTGCTGTCTTGGTACTATTCACTTCCAAGTCGAAGGTCGCAAAAGTGACATTGGCCAGATGCCGGCAGCGCGACCGAATACATCCCCATGAGCACACATCCCACCGTCCTTGACGTTACCGCTCGCATTCGCGAACGCAGCCGGGGGCCGCGCAGCGCGTACCTCGAGCGCCTCACCGAAATCCGCAACCGCGACCGCGGCTCCGACCGCATGGGCTGCGCCAACGTCGCGCACGCCGTGGCCGGCATTCCGGCCAACGACAAGTTCAGGGTGGTGACAGAGCGCGCGCCCAACATCGGCATCGTCACCGCCTACAACGACATGCTCTCGGCCCATGCGCCGTACCAGGGCTACCCCGACATCATCAAGAACGAGGCGCGCAGCCTTGGCGCCACCGCGCAGGTGGCCGGCGGCGTGCCCGCCATGTGCGACGGCGTGACGCAGGGCACGCCCGGCATGGAGCTGAGCCTCTTCAGCCGCGACGTGATCGCCATGGGCACCGCGGTGGCGCTCACCCACGACATGTTCGACGGCGCGCTGCTGCTGGGCGTGTGCGACAAGATCGTGCCGGGCCTCCTGATCGGCGCGCTGCATTTCGGGCACCTGCCGACCGTGTTCGTGCCCGCCGGCCCCATGCCCTCCGGCCTGTCGAACGGCGAAAAGTCGAAGGTGCGCGAGCAGGCCGCGCAAGGCCTGGTCGGCCGCCAGGGCCTGCTCGACGCCGAGATGGCGGCCTATCACACCGTGGGCACCTGCACCTTCTACGGCACCGCCAACAGCAACCAGATGCTGCTCGAGGCCATGGGCCTGCATGTACCCGGCACGGCGTTCATCCAGCCCGGCGATGCCATGCGAGAAACGCTCACGCGCGAGGCCGTTCGCACGGTACTCGGCCGCGCGAGCGAAACGAAATTCAACTGCCCACCCATCGGCGAGGTCGTGGACGAGCGCTGCATCGTCAATGCCATGGTCGCGCTGCTGGCAACGGGTGGCTCCACCAACCACCTGATCCACTGGGTGGCCGTGGCGCGCTCGGCCGGCATCGTGATCGACTGGGACGACTTCTCGCGCCTCTCCGACATCATTCCGCTGCTGACGCGCGTGTACCCCAACGGCAGTGCCGACGTGAACGCGTTCCAGGCCGCGGGCGGGCCGGGCTTCGTGATCGGCGAGCTGCTCGATGCGGGCCTCATGCATGCCGACGTGCTGACCGTGCGCGCCGGCGGCATTCGCGAATTTGCGAACGTGCCCACCATGGCCGAAGACAAGCGCCTTGTCTGGCAATCCGCCGCGCCTTCGAAGGACGATTCGGTTGCGCGGCCGGTGGAGAGCCCCTTCAGCACCACCGGCGGCCTGAAGCTGCTCAACGGCAACCTGGGGCGCAGCGTGATCAAGGTGTCTTCCGTGCCCGACGACCGCCACGTGATCGAAGCGCCCGCGCGTGTTTTCGATTCGCAGGCCGCGCTGCAGCAGGCCTTTACCGCCGGCGAACTCGAACGCGACGTGGTGTGCGTGGTGCGCTGGCAGGGCCCGCAGGCCAATGGCATGCCCGAACTGCACAAGCTCACGCCGCCGCTCTCGGTGCTGCAGGGCAAGGGCTTCCGCGTGGCGCTGGTCACCGACGGCCGCATGAGCGGCGCATCGGGCAAGGTGCCGGCCGCGATTCATGTCTCGCCCGAAGCCGCCGCGGGCGGCCCGCTCGCCAAGGTGCGCGACGGCGACGTCATCCGCCTGGATGCCGTGGCCGGTACCCTTGCCGTGCTGGTGCCCGACGACGAGTGGGCCGAACGCGAGCTTGCCAGGCTGCCCGAAGCCAAGCGCATCGCCGACGGCCACGGCCTCGGCCGCGAACTGTTCGCCGGCATGCGGCGCAATGCACTGACCGCGGAAGAGGGCGCATGCTCGTGGCTGTGAACAATGGAGCAATGAAATGACAGACAAACTCACCGCACTCGACGTCATGCGCGATGCGCCGGTCATCCCGGTCATCGTGCTGAACGACGTGAAACATGCCATTCCGCTGGCGCGCGCGCTGGTGGCCGGCGGCATCCGCATGCTTGAAGTGACGCTGCGCACGCCGCAGGCGCTCGAGTGCATCGAAGCCATTGCCAAGGACGTGCCCGAAGCCGTGGCCGGCGCCGGCACCATCCGCAGCGCGGCCGATGCGCAGGCTTCGGCGCTGGCCGGGGCCAAGTTCGGCGTGAGTCCGGGCTACACGCGCGCGGTGGGCAAGGCCTGCCACGATCTCGGCTTGCCGCTGCTGCCCGGCGTGGCCACCGGCAGCGAGATCATGACGGCGCAGGAAGACGGCTACACCGAGCTCAAGTTCTTTCCCGCGCTGCAGGCGGGCGGGCTGCCGATGCTCAAGGCCTGGCAAGGGCCGTTCGGCGACGTCACTTTCTGCCCCACCGGCGGCATTCATGCGGGCAACGCGGCCGAGTTTCTTGCGCTCTCGAACGTGGCTTGCGTGGGCGGCTCGTGGATCGTGCCGACCGACGCGATCCGCGAAGGCAACTGGGCGCTGATCGAGCAGCTGGCACGCGCCGCGAGCCAACTGCAGCGCTGACCATGCGCGCGGATTTCGACGCGAGCGACCTGAAGGTCATCGCGTTCGACGTTTTCGGCACCGTGGTCGATTGGCACAGCGGCATTGCCGCCGAGGCCGAGCTTGCGTTACCGGGTGTGGACGGCGCCACCTTCGCGCTGGCGTGGCGCGCCGGCTACCAGCCCGCAATGAAATCGGTCATGGAGCGCATTGCGGCGGGCGAGGGCGGCTTCACGCTGCTCGACGAGTTGCACCTGAGCATGCTCGAACAGGTGCTGCACGACTTCGGCCTGACGGAGCAGCTCGACACCGCCGCCAAGCGCCACCTGAGCCGCGCCTGGCACCGGCTGCCCGCCTGGCCCGATGCGGTCGAGGGCCTCACGCGCCTGAAGAAGAAGTTCACCATCTGCACGCTCTCGAACGGCAACATCGGCCTGCTCACCGAAATGGCCAAGCGCGCCGGCCTGCCGTGGGACTGCGTGCTCTCGGCCGAAGTGTTCAAGGCCTACAAGCCCGATCCGCGCACCTACCTTGGCGTGGCGGGCGTGTTCGACGCAACGCCCGGCCAAGTCATGCTCGCGGCGGCGCACCACGACGATCTTGCCGCGGCACGCGTGTGCGGCTTGAAGACCGCCTACATCGAGCGGCCCCATGAGTACGGCCGCGCGCAACCCAAGGATGTTTCGCCGAACGCAGAGAACAACCTGCATGCGCGTGACATCAACCAGTTGGCCGATCTGCTGGGCTGCTGATCGCGCCGAGACTCGTCGGCCAATTACCTTGCTCTTGCTGCGCCCAGAGATTTCGCGGACTTGATCATTCCGCGCATCATCTGCGTGAGCGGAAATTCCACCAGCTTGTAGACCATGTGCGAAGCCGCAATGGCCGCAACGCCGACCGCTGCGGAAATGGCGAGTATCGGCACCGGTGAGGAAATGCCGAGCAGCTTCACCGTGATGGGAATGCCGACCAGGATGAACGGATGGAAGAGGTACAGCGAATAAGAGCTGTCTCCGATTGCCAGCACCGTGCGTCTTCTTTTCCAGAATGACCCGAGCAGGATGATTCCAACGAACATCATGGCCGAGGGGATTGCGAGCGCGAAGCCTCTCAGCTGGCCGCTGCCAAGGCCTTGGGATATTGCAAGATAGGCAAGAAAGGCCCCGGCAATGGCCAGCACGATGCCCAAGAGAATGTTCTGCTGGAACACCCCCTTCTTGAACGCGACACCAACGGCCACGCCGAATGCAAATTCCACGAACAGCGAAAAATTGATGACCTTGGGGTCGACGTTGAAAAGCAGCCCCATGAATGAACCCGCAGCCAGTACCAGGCACGCAATGGTGGCGGTCTTGCGGTTGGCGGTGGGCAGCGCGACGAGCGCCCAGAGCGCGTAGAAAATGATCTCGTAGGTCAGCGTCCAGCCGTTGTTCACCAGGTACGGCGCGGTGGTGGGCCACAAGAAAAACGAGGCGGCAATATCCGTCGCCTGCTGCGCATTGCTGTTGATCAAGTTCGGCTTGAAGATGAGAACAAGCAATGCCAGCAACGAGAGCCCCCAATAAAGCGGAAACACCCGCACGATCCGCTTTTCCATGAACTCCACATGCGTCATCGTCTTGTTGGCGGTGACGAAATAGATGATGAAGCCGCTGATCATGAAGAAGATGTCAACCCCGACGATCCCGAAATCGAACGACGGAATGGCGCCGCCGGAGAGCGCATGCGATTTCTGTGCGATGTGGTGCACCACGACCAGTAGGGCGGCAATGCCTCTTCCCGCCTGGATGGATTCGACGTACTGGGGCTGGTCGACCGCAATGGATTGAGACTTCACGAGATGCGATCCTGCTGAAGGGCGCCAACCAAGGCCGGCGAACCGGAAGGGGCGGCCGAGCTGCTGCTGCTCCGCGGCCGCTTTTCGATGCCCAGCTCGGCTTTCTGCAGCAGCGCCATCGCAGAAAAAACAAGCGGACTCACAATGGCGAAGTGGCGCGCAAAAGAGCCGAAGTCGGGCTCGAATACGCCTTCGATGATGAGAAAGGCCAAGGGCGCCAGCGCAATCTTGCCGGCCTGGATGATTTTTTTATTGTCTGACTTGGCGCTCTTGACGATGACCTTCACCATCCATATGAATGTGAAGGGCATGATCGAAATGAACGCAAGCTGGCTCACCGAACCGAAGCGCAGAAGTTCGAGCGGAAATGCCAGCCTGAAGAAAGTGATGGTTGCATTGAGCGCTTGCAGCAATGCGTTGTCGGAAGCAATGACAGCCTCGATCACGGTGCGCGATCCCTCGGCGCCAACCTCTCTGTTCTCGTTGACGGCCAGCCGTGCAAAGTCGAGCGTAACGCCCAACGCAATCTGGAAAGTCAGCGCAAGTGCAACGTAAACCAGGACGATGATGACAAGCAGCCTGAATACGGTGAGCTGCTTTCTTATCAGCCTCAGTCCAAACCACACGGCGCTGACCAGCAGCCAGTATTTTCTGACCACCCAGCCGTAAATCGTTGCGGACAAAAGCCAGGTGAGCCCAAACCATGATTGCCGCGCGGCCATCACCGAGACAAGCACCACCGCAGCGGACAGCATGTCCTTGGAAAGAACGGACAGAAAGATGGCCCGGATGACGCCCCAGGCCAGCGATGCGAGAAATACGCCCAACGGAATGCGGGCGAACTGAAAGACGGGTATCAAGGTAAGCGACACGCTCAGCAGGGCGCCGGCCAATGGCGCAGTGCCGGCGCTCAACCCAATCGACTCGAGCAGGAACGCGCTGCAGGCGTAGGAGTTTCTTTCCTCGATGGTGGTCGAGGTCAACTGGCACGCATCGGCGCCGAAGAAGCTCAGCAGCGTGTCCTCGTCCGGAAAGATCTGTGCTGCCGTGTCGTGGTACGCAAACGGAATGGCGCCAACGACAAGAGCGGCAAATAGAAATACGATGAGCGAGATTGCCGGATCGATGGCCTTGCCGCGTATGCTTAAACTGGTCAAATTGGTTCCGCTTAGAAGAAAGCGCTCATTTGGAAGACGGGGCAAAAATCAACGGGGCATTTCAATACTTTTGAACTGCTATTCGCGTTCGAGCATGAAAGTTCTTGTTGCAAATTCGGGCGTCTGAAGCGTTTAGCATTAACGCTCCCTGCCAAGGAACTGCAGCAAAGAATATGCCGGTCGCCCCTGCGAAGGCGGCTATTTTGTCTCGTTAATTTGCCCGCGCATTCCACGCATCGCGTTTCTTACGGTTGCTTGCAACCTCGCGGAGATTGACCCGGCCCAAAGACCGAACCAACCTATTGCCTGCGCCTTGGCTACGGGGCGCGCAACGCGTCTGCAGCGGCTTCCGGCTTGTTGCCGTTCGCCTTCGACTTGTCCTGGATCAACTCGACCTTGTAGCCGTCCGGATCGGTCACGAACGCGATGACGGTGCTGCCGCCTTTCACGGGGCCGGCTTCGCGCGTCACGTTGCCGCCGGCCGCCTTGATTTTTTCGCAGGCTGCATAGGCATCGGGCACGCCGAGCGCAATGTGGCCGAAGGCCGTGCCGAGTTCGTAGCTTTCGGTGCCCCAGTTGTAGGTAAGTTCGATCTCCGCCTGGTCGGGGTTGCCATTGCCGTAGCCGACAAAGGCAAGGCTGTACTTGTACTCGGGGTTCTCGGACGTGCGCAGCAGGTTCATGCCCAGCACCTTCGTGTAGAAGTCGATCGAACGCTGGAGATTGCCGACGCGCAGCATGGTGTGGAGAAGTCGCATCTCGTGGGTGCCTGTTCGTTGTGGGAAGAATTCGATTGTCGGTTTTACGCGAGCGTGAGCAAGTGCGCCTCGTGCTTCTGCAGAAATTCGCGCAGGTGCTGCGGATACTCCGGCACCACGGCGCCTTGCACGCTGGGCCGCGCGGCCAGGGCCTTGCGCCATGCATTCACCTTGGGCAAGGCATCGAAGATGTGCGAGTTGCTGATCTCGTCGAATACCTCGAAGTAGCGAAAGACCGGCGCAAAGACGGCGTCGACCAGGCTGAAGTTTTCGCCCGCGAAGTAAGGGCCTGTGCCCAATGCCGCTTCGACGCGCTCGAACTTGGCAGCCAGTGCAAGGCGCTTCTGTTCGAACACTTCGGCGTCGCGCGTGGTCTCGTAGCCCCACAGGTCGCCCAGAACGGCCGAGCCGAATTCCATCCACGCGCGGTGCTTGGCGCGGGTGAGCGGGTCTTCAGGGTGCAGGCGCGGGCCGTGCTGGGTTTCTTCGAGGTATTCGCAGATCACGTTGCTTTCGAACAGCACGGCTTCGCCGCCGCTTGGCCGCTCCAGGCGCAGCAGCGGAACCTTGCCGAGCGGCGAGATTGCAATGAACCAGTCCGGCTTGTTCGCAAGGTCGATCACCACGCGTTCGAAAGGCACGTTTTTCTCGGCGAGGGCAATGGCCGCGCGCTGCACATAGGGGCACAGCAGGTGGCTGACGAGGGTAAGGGGCTTGGCCATGGGGTGTTCCGGAAAATAGGTATGTGGGAGCGCCGCATTCTTGCGATCCCGAACAACCTTTTCCCGAAAAGCCCATTCGCCGAACGGGCGCCTTGTGCTATTTGGCGGCGTCCAGCCAGTGCGTGATGCGGCCGGCGTGCATCACGCCGATGCGGTCGGCCATGGCGTGGGCCTCGGCGTCGTTGTGGGTGACGAGGATTGCTGTCTGCCCGGCGCGCTTGAGAATGCCGCGCACCTCTGCCGTCAGGCGTTCGCGCGTGCCGCCGTCGAGGTTGGAAAAGGGTTCGTCAAGCAGCAGCAGGGCGGGTTCGGGCGCGAGCGCGCGGGCCAGCGCAATGCGTTGCTGCTGGCCGCCCGAGAGTTCGTGCGGAAAGCGTTCGCCCGCGTCGGCCAGGCCGACGAGCGAGAGCATTTCGGCCGTGCGCGACTGCTGCTGCGCGCGGCTCGATCGGCGCAAGCCGAAAGCCACATTCTGGTTGGCCGACAGGTGCGGAAACAGCGCGTACTCCTGAAACATCATGCCCACGCGCCGCTGCTCGGGCGGCAGGTGCGCCCGGGTTGAAGACAGCAGCACGTCGCCCAGCCGGACCGTGCCGGCGCGCAAGGGCTCGAAGCCGGCTATGGCGCGCAGCACGGTGGTCTTGCCGCAGCCCGACGGACCGAACAGGCACGCTATTTCGCCCGCGGGCAGCGAAAGAGAAAAGTCGTTCACCACGGTGTGCAGGCCGCGCGGTGTTTCGTAGGCGAGCTGGATCGACTCGATGGAAAGGGGTGAGCTCATGTCTTGTCCGGGCCGGGCAAGGCCGATGGCGTGCCCAGTTGATTGCGCGCCAGCAGCACCACCGGCAGCAGGCCGGCCGCGACGATGGCCAGCGCGGCAACTGCGCCTTCTTCATACGTGCCGCGCGCGGCTTCGGCGTAGAGCCATGTGGCCAGGGTGTCGAAATTGGCGGGCCGCAGCAGCAGCGTGGCCGGCAGTTCTTTCATGGCATCGACAAAAACCAGGAGCGCGCCCGTGGCAATGGCGGGCTGCAGTAGCGGCAGATGCACCCGGCGCAGTGTGCCGCCGGTCGTTTCGCCCAGCAGCCGCGAAGCCTGTTCGATGGCGGGCGGAATGCGGGCAAGCCCCGCTTCGATGCCGCCCACCGGCATGGCAAGAAAGCGAATGGCGCACGCCACGACCAGCACGACGCCCGCACCCATGAGCGGCAAACCCCGCAGGCCCAGCACATTGGCCAATGCGGCGTCGAACGCCAGTGCGGGCGTGAGCAGGCCGATGGCGAGCACTGTGCCCGGCACTGCATAGCCCAGCGTGGCAACGCGTGCCTGCCAGCGTGCGTGGTTGGGGCTCGAGCCCTGGCTGCGCGCCGCCCAAGCCACGACCAGCCCGGCGGCAACCGCCACCACGGTAACGCCCGCGGCCAGCGCAAGCGTGTTGCCCAGGCTTGCGAGCAGACCTTGGGACACGCCGCCGCCCAGGCGCAGCCGCTTGGCACTTTCCCAGACGAGGTAGAGAGCAGGCGCCACGAATCCGAGCATCACCGGCAATCCCGCAGTGGCAGTGGCGAGCCATGCAGCCCCGCCGTGCAGGCGCCGCGGCTGCATGGGACGCATGCGCTGCGCGGAGCCGAATCGCTGGTGCTGGCGTCCGTTGCGTTCGAGCCAGACCAGGGCCACCACCACGAACAGCATGGCGCAGGCGATCTGCGCCGCGCCGGCCAGGTCGGAGCGCGTGATCCACGTGGTGTAGACCGCCACGGTGAGTGTGTTGACGCCCAGGAATTCGGAGGCGCCGATGTCATTGAGCGTTTCAAGCAGCGCAAGGCTCAGCCCCACGGCAAGCGCCGGGCGTGCCAGAGGCAGCGCCACGCGAAAGAACGCGCCGCGCCGGCTTTCGCCCAGCGTACGTGCCGCTTCCATCAAGTGGGCCGGCTGCGTCATGAACATGGCGCGCGCGGTCATGTAGACGTAGGGGTAGAGCACGAAGCCGAGCACGAAGATTGCGCCCGGCATCGAGCGCAGGTCGGGCAGGCGGAACTGGCGCGGGCTGTCGAAGCCCAATGCCCAGCGGATCGCACCCTGCACGGGCCCTATCGGGTGCAGCAGGTCGAGATACGCGAAGGCGACGATGTAGGTGGGCATTGCGAGCGGCAGCAGCAGTGCCCAATGCAGAACGCGGCGTCCCGGAAAGTCGCAGGCCGTGACCAGCCAGGCGCAGCCGGTGCCTATCACCAGCACCAGTGTGCCGACACCCGCAAGCAGCACGGCCGTGTTGAGCGCCGCCTGCGGTAGCACGTGTGCGAACAGCGGCCCCCAGTGCGCCATGCCGGAGCCGAACGCAAGCCACGCCAGCGTGAGAACCGGCGCAAGCACGCCGACGGCAATTGCGAACGAGGCGCTGCGCCAGAGCGGGCCTGCAGCGCGCAGGCCACCGAAACTCATGCGCGAAGCCTGGGGGCGAGCAACATTACAGATCGAAGCCGACCTTGTCGACCAGCGCACTGGCTTGCTTGCGGTACTTGGCAATCTCGGTCAGCGGCAGCGGGTCGACCTTCAGCTCGCCGATGGTCTCGCCGATGATCGGATCGAGCGCCACACCCTTGCGCACCGGGTATTCGTAGTTGGCCTGCGCGTACAGCGACTGCGCCGGCTCCGACACCAGAAACTCGAGCAGCTTGACCGCGTTGGCGCGCTGGGGCGCGTTCTTGGCAACGGCCGCGCCGCTGATGTTGACGTGCGTACCGCCGCTCTTGCCGCTGGCAAAGGTCGGGCGGATCACCTTGATGGCGTCGCCCCACTTGCGCGCGTCGGTGCCGGCCGAAGCGCTCTTCATCTGGCCGACGTAGTACGAGTTGGCCACGCCGATGTCGCAGATGCCGCCGAGGATGTCGCGCGCCACGTCGCGGTCGCCGCCGGTGGCCTTGCGCGCCAGGTTGGCCTTGACGCCGCGCAGCCATTGTTCGGTCTTGGCTTCGCCTTCATGCGCGATCATCGATGCGATCAACGCCGTGTTGTAGGGGTGCTGGCCCGCGCGGATGCAGACCTTGCCCTTCCACTTAGGGTTGGCCAGGTCTTCATAGCGGAAGCTGGTGAGCGGCTGGGACTTGTCTGCGTAGAGCACGCGCGCGCGCAACGAAAGCGCGAACCACTGCCCGTCGGCCCCCCGCAGGTTGGCGGGAATGGCCGAGTCGAGCGCGGCCGATTTAACCGGCTGCGTCACGCCGCCGTCCACCAGGTCCATCAGGTTGCCGATGTCCACCGTCATCAGCACGTCGGCCGGCGAGCGTGCGCCTTCGGCCTTGACGCGCTCCAGCAGGCCGTCCTTCACGAACACGGTGTTGACCTTGATGTTCGTCTGCGTGCTGAAGGCCGTGATCAGCGGCTGGATCAGCGCGGGTTCACGCGTTGTATAGAGCGTGAGCTCGTCGTTGGCGGCATAGGCCGGCAGGGCGGCAGCGGCCAGCCAGGCGGCGGAGACGCCGAGCAATGCGCGGGCGGCGCGGCCTTGAACGCCGAGGCGGTCGGTCATGAAAGATCCTCCAGGTGCAGAGACGTGAATGAGAAAAGCATCGCAAGCCACGTGGCTGACGATGAGAATCATTATCACTGCCCCAGACGGCTTTTACCTCTTTGCACCTACAGGACGCACCGGCTTGTGCAAGTCAATCGACCCACCGGCAGGCCTGCTCCGGCGCTGCGCGCGTGGTCCGAAAGCGGTTGGCCGGGTGCGACGGATCTTCGTAGCCGAATGAAATGCCGCAGACGATCTGGCGGTCGTCCGGAATGTCGAACCAGCGGTGCAGGAACTTTGCGCGCGATGCAATGGCCGCCTGTGCGATGCTGGCCACCCCGAAACTGCGCGCCGCGAGCATGAAGTTGCTCACATACGCGCCGCAATCCACCGCACCATAGGTGCCCAGCAGCGCTTCGGTGGTGATGAGGGCCATGTGCGGCGCCCCGAAGAACCTGAAGTTCTCTTTCGCCTGCCGCGCCGAAGCCTCGCGGTCGCCGCGCACGATGCCGACGCTTTCGTACAGCTGAAAACCGCATTCGCGTCGGCGCTCCTGGTACACGCCGCGGTATTCGGCCGGAGGCGCGATGTCGAACGCGGCGTCTTCCGCGGCCTCGTCCGAGTCGAAGGCCCGGCGCAGCCGCCCGGTGGCATCGGCGCTGGTCACGATGACCTGCCACGGCTGCGAGTTGCACCAGGACGCTGTGCGCTGCGCCAGTTGCAGGATGGCGTCGATGGTCTCGCGCGCAACCGGTTCCGCAAGGTAGGCCCGGCAGCTGTACCTCTCGGCAAGCAGGGTCTTGAGAGCCGTAGCGAGCGTGGGGTCTGGAGGTGTGGAGGGCATGGTGGCGGCCACGGCTTAGCGCGGCGGAGGAACCTCGAACACGAGGCAGGTGGTGGTGGCGTGGGCATACAGCGTGCCGTCCGGCCCGAAAAGCCGCGCCTCGGCGGTGGCCAGTTGACGGCCGCAATGAATGACCTTGCCTTCGGCGCGAACCCGTTGCACCTTGGGCGTGAGACCCTTCACGTAGTTCACGCCCAGTTCGGCCGTCGTGTAGGCGCGGCCCGGCGGCATCATGGTGTGGACCGAGCAGCCCAGTGCCGAATCGAGCAGCGTGGCGACCCAGCCGCCATGGATGGTGCCAAGCGGATTCAGATGCTGCGGCAGCGGCCTGCCCTGGAACACGGCCACGCCGGGGCTCACCGAAAGAAGCGTGAAGTCGAGCGTCTTGGCGATGGCGGCATACGGAATTTCGCCGTTCAGCATGGCCAGCATCATTTCGAGCCCGGTCTTCCCGGCAATCTGCTCGGGGCGGGCGAGCCCCGGGCCGGGGCCGGCTTCAAGACGCTCGACCACCCGGCGTTCTTCAGCGATCCAGGTGTCGATGGCGTGGGGCTCGGTCATGCAATACTCCGTGATAGTTGTAGGTGCAATTATTGTAGCTACAATAAAAACATGAACACCGCTCTGAAGCCTCAGCCTCCTCAGGTCAAGCCCCAAGGATGTACCAATTTCCGCCTGCGCAGGCTCTCCAGGGTGGCGTCGCGCCTGTATGACGCGCACGTTGCGCCCAGCGGGCTCAAGACCACGCAGTATTCGCTGCTTTCGCACGTGCTGCATTTCGGGCCGCTGCGTCCGGTCGACCTGGCGCGCGAGATGAACGTGGATGCGTCCACGCTCACGCGCAATCTCAAGCCCATGTTGGCGGCCGGCTTCCTGGTGCAGACGGAAGGCCCCGATGCGCGCAGCCGGATGCTGGCGATTACCGACGCGGGTCGCGAGAAGCGCGCCGAGGCGCAGCGCCTGTGGCATGGCGCGCAGCTGGCGCTCAACGACATCCTCGGCACGGAGCGGGTGCTTGCGCTGCATGCCCTTCTCGATGAAAGCCTGGAATTGCTGCAGCGCGCAGGCCTGGGCGATGGACAGCCGGAAGAACCCACAGGAGCCCGTGATGAATGAAACTGTTCTGCGGCGCCATGCGCTCTGGCTCGTGCTGCTGGCGGCTGCCGGCGCTTTTGCGCTCACGATGGGCGTGCGCCAGACGATGGGGCTTTTTCTCTCGGCGCTCAACACATCGACCGCACTCGGCATCGGGAGCATCAGCCTTGCGTTCGCGTTCGGGCAGCTCTGGTGGGGGCTCACGCAGCCCTTCGCGGGCGCCGTGGCCGACCGCATCGGCACCGGGCGCGTCGTGTTCATCGGCGTGATGCTGGTGGCCATTGGCACGCTGATCACGCCGCTCATGACGAGCACGGCGGGCCTGATCTTCGCGATCGGCGTGCTTGCGGCCGGCGGTGCCGGCATGGCGGGCCCTTCGGTGCTGATGGCCGCGAGCACCCGCCTGGTGCCGCCGAACAAGCGCGGCCTGGCCACCGGCATGGTGAATGCCGGCGGTTCCTTCGGACAGTTTGCAATGGCGCCGATCGCCGTCGGCCTCACGGCGGCGGTGGGGTGGGCCGGCGCCATGCAATGGCTCGGTGTGCTGGTGTTGCTGGCGCTGCCGGCCGCATGGGTGCTCAAGGGCAATTCGAACGCGATGGCGGCGGCCTCGGCGGCCGCGTCGGGCACCAAGCCGCTGAGTGCGCGCGAGGCCATCGGCCAGGCGCTCGCAACGCCCAGCTACCGCTACCTGAGCCTGGGCTTCCTGGTGTGCGGCTTCCACGTGGCCTTCCTTGCCACGCACATGCCCGGCGTCGTGGCGGCCTGCGGCCTGCCGCCCGAGGTCGGCGGCTGGGCACTCGCGATGATCGGGCTCTTCAACATCGTCGGCAGCCTTGCCATGGGCTGGGCCGTGGGGCGCTGGCGCATGAAGTCGCTGCTGTCGCTGGTCTATGCCACGCGCGGCATCGCCGTGCTGGTGTTCCTGCTGGCACCGAAGACGACCGTGGTCATGCTGGTGTTCGCCGCGGTAATGGGCGTGACCTTCCTGTCGACCGTGCCACCGACAGCCGGGCTGGTCGCCAAGATGTTCGGGCCGGCCAACATGGCAATGCTGTTCGGCATCGTGATGCTGGCGCACCAGGTCGGCGGCTTCCTGGGCGCATTCCTGGGCGGCTATGTGTTCCAGGCCACCGGCAACTACGACATCGTCTGGTACATCGACATTGCGCTTGCGGCCGGCGCCGCGCTGGTGCACCTGCCGATCCGCGAAGCGCGGCTCGTGCGTTCGAAGCTGGCGGCGGCATGAGCCAGGAACTCGATCCGCGCACCCGGCGCCTGCTCGAAGCGCCCATTGTGCCCACGCTGCTGCGCCTGGCCGCACCCAACGTGCTCGTGATGGTGGCGCAGGCTTCCGTCGGGCTCATCGAAACCTATTTCGTCGGCAAGCTGGGCACCAATGCGCTCGCCGGCATGGCGCTGGTGTTCCCGATCGTCATGCTGATGCAGATGACGTCGAGCGGCGCCATGGGTGGCGGCATCGCTTCGTCCATTGCGCGTGCCCTGGGAGCACGCCGCCGCGACGAAGCCGACGCGCTGGTGTGGCACGCGGTGGTCATTGCCATCGGGTTCGGCCTGCTCTTCTCGATCGCGCTGCTGGCTGGCGGACGCCGGCTGTACGGAATCATGGGCGGCACGGGCGCCGCGCTCGAGGCGGCGCTGACATACTCGAACTGGGTGTTTGCGGGCGCGGTGCTGGTGTGGCTCTTCAACTCGCTGTCGGCCATCATCCGAGGCACGGGCAACATGGCCGTGCCGGCGAACGTGACGGTGGCGGGCGTGGTGTTCCTCATTCCCGCATCGCCGCTTTTGATCTTCGGCTGGGGACCGCTCCCGGGCATGGGCATTGCGGGCGGTGCGATGGCGCTGCTGCTGTATTACCTGCTGGGCTCTGTGGCGCTCATCGTCTACCTGCGCTCGCCGCGCAGCCTGCTGCGCCCGACGCTTGCCGCGCTGAAACTGCGCTGGCCGCTGTTCCGCAACATCCTGGGCATCGGGCTCGTGGGTGCGGTGTCCACTGTCGCAACCAATCTGTCGATCGGCATCGCGACCGCATTGACGGGCCATTTCGGGTCGGGGGCGCTGGCGGGCTACGGCACTGCATCGCGCTTGGAGTACCTGCTGGTGCCGCTGGTGTTCGGCCTTGGCGCGCCGCTGGTCGCGATGGTCGGCACCTGCATGGGCGCCGGCCAGCGCGAACGCGCGCTGCGCGCCACATGGGCCGGTGCCGCGCTGGCTTTTGCGTTGACGGAAACCATCGGCCTTGCCGCGGCGCTGTTTCCGCGGCCTTGGCTGCTGCTGTTCGGCAACGACCCCGCCATGCTGGAAACCGGCGCGCACTACCTGCGCGTGGTGGGGCCGCTCTACGGGTTCTTCGGCGTGGGCCTGGTGCTGTACTTCGCGTCGCAGGGAGCAGGACGCTTGCTGTGGCCGGTGCTCGGCAACATGGCGCGCCTGGCCGTGGCCGGCATCGGCGGTTGGCTGGCCCTGCGCTGGAGCGGAGGGCTGACCGGCGTGTTCGCTGCGCAAGGCGTGGCGCTGGTGGTGTACGGCATCGTCATCGCGTCGGCGATTGCGGGCGGCGCATGGTTCGGCCGCGTCGGCTGGCCGCGCTCGCCCAGCGGGCTGTTGCGCCGCGTGGCAGCGCAAGCCTGAGCCGGCTTGCGCTCAGGCCAAGGCGCTGGCGCAAAAATCAATAGCGGTACGGATTCTCGGGCCGGCGGTCGTAGCGGTTGGGAACACCGTCGCCGTCGTCGTCGCGGCGGCCGTAGCGGCGCTCTTCCCAACGGCGGTGCCGGCGCTCCTCGTAGCGGTCATGCCCATGGTGGTAGCCGGGGCCGTAGTAGGGCCTCGGGGGCGGCGGCGCGTAGTAGTAGGGGCGCGGCGGCGGTGGTGCGGGCACGACATACACCTGGGCCTGGATGAAGCGGCCGCCGGTCTGGGCTTGTGCCGGAGCGCTGAGGGCTGCCAGCGAGAGCAGGGCAGCGGTGCCGATTGCGAATGTGAGCTTTTTCATGGCAACTCCAATGGAGTGGTTGGAAGCCCTATCGTCGTGCTCCCATGTGAACGCTGTGTAAGGCTCGCGCGAAATCCGATAAAGAGCTGTAAGCCGCTGCGCACCCGTTCCGCCATCCTAGGCGCCCTGTGCCGGGGTTGGAACCGGCCGAACGGACGTCAGCCGTGTGGCGGAGGCAGCATGCGCCGGAGCGCCTCGAAAAACAAGTCTGATTGCTCGCGTTCGCCCTGGATTTGCGCCGCTGCGTGGGCTGCCATCTCGGGATCGACAGGAACCAGCGGGCGACCGGTCGATTGCGCAATGACCTGGTGCAGGCTTGCGCGCTCGAGGTAGTAGAGATCGTCGTAGGCATGCGCAACGGTGGCGCCCGCCACGACAACGCCGTGGTTCGCGAGAAAGGCCACGTCTTTTCCGAGCATGGCGCGTGCGATTCGTTCGCCTTCGGCATCGTCGAGCGCCAGGCCGTTGTACACCGCATCAATCGCAATGCGGTTCATGTAGCGCATGGCGTTCTGGCTCAGCGTGGGATCGAGCGCGCGGTCGGCCGTGAGCGTGAGTGCCGTCGCGTAGGGCATGTGGCAATGCAGCACGACGGCGTGGCCGGTGATGCGGTGCACCGCGCCGTGAATGAAAAGTGCGGTCGGCTCCACCCTGTGGCGGCCGGCGAGCACCTCGCCGTGCACGTCGATCAGCACGACGTCGTCCGGCCCGATTTCGCTCCAGTGCAGGCCGCGAGGATTGATCAGGTAGCGGTCTTGCGTGCCCGGCAGCATCACGCTGAAATGGTTGCAGACCCCTTCGGACAGACCGTGGTGCGCGGCTGCGCGCAAGGCGAGCGCAAGGTCTTCGCGCAACTTGCGCACGGCGGGGCTGGCGTAGTCTGAATCTGCGGACATCGACGGGGCCTCGTGGATGTGGATGGATGTGGGTTGAAAAAAGATGCGCTCAGGCGCGGATTGCGCCTGTATAGGCTGCAACGAATTTCTGCGCATCGGCGCGAACCTCCGACGCCTGCTTGCCTGGCTTGTACAGCGCAGAGCCGATGCCGAAGCCGGACGCGCCGGCCGCACGCCATTCGGCCATGTTGGCCGGCGTGATGCCGCCCACAGGCATCAGCGGCGTGCCGGCGGGCAGAACCGCAAGCAGTGCCTTCACCACCGCGGGCGACGCCAGTTCAGCCGGAAACAGCTTGAGCCCGGTCGCGCCCGCGGCCAAGGCGCCGAAGGCTTCGGTCGGCGTCATCACGCCGGGCAGGCACACCATGCCGAGCCGCACGGCTTCGGCGATGACTTCGGCGTTGAAGTTGGGCGACACGATCAGCTCGCCGCCGGCGGAGTGCACATAGCGCACCTGCTGCGCATCGAGCACTGTGCCGGCGCCCACCAGGGCCTGCGGAAAGCGCGTGCGCATCAGCGTGATGCTGGCATAGGGCTTGGGGGAATTGAGCGGCACCTCGAGCAGCCGGAAACCCGATTCGACGATGGCGTCGCCGACATCGGCGGCCTCCGGCGGCGTGAGTCCGCGCAAGATGGCGACCAGCGGCAGCTCGCGCATGGCGGCATCGAATTTTTGTAGGGGAGTCGTCATGAGGGAGTTCTGTCTGCGTCGAGAAAACCGGACAGTGCATGCAGCCCCGCCCAGGTGGCTTCGGCGCCGAGTGTGCGGGTGGCGGTGCCGGTTGCGCTGAGCGCAAGCGTGTAGCGCTGCGTCAGTGCGGGGGAGCCGATCAGCACCACTTCGCCGAAGGCATGCAAAGACTGCGTGCGCAGTTCTTCGCCGATCAATAGGCCGGAGAGATAGCTCGCAAGCTCCTGCGTGGGCATGCGCTCGAAAAGCGACAGCGTGCGCGCGCCGAATGCGTTGTGCAGCAGGCCCTGGCCGTTGTCGGCGAGCGTAACGCCCTGCACAAAAGCGGCTTCGTCGAGCGATGCATTTGCGTCGAGCGTGCGCGCAAGAATCGAATGCTGGCTCAGCAGCGCATAGAACTCACCAGTCATGAAGGTGCGAAAGCCCGTGACCCGGCCCTTCTTGACCGTGGCCCACTTGTTGTGGGTGCCCGGCAGTACGAAGACGCCTTCGTCGACGTCCATCAACGCCATGGCACCGAAGATCTGCACCTCTTCGCCGCGCATGACATCGGGAACACCGTCATGCTCGTCGCTGAGGCCCGGCACGATGGCAATGCGCGAACCCGGCCGCGCATCGATGTCGATGATCTTGCGGCCGACTTCGACGCGGCCCGCGGGGCAGGCGCAATACGGCGCCTCGACCCAGCCCTGCTTGCTGCCGGCCATGCCGGATATGAGGCAGCGGGTGCCCTCGGGTTGCATCCAGTCGCCGAACAGTTCATCGAACACTGCGGGAAAACCACCCGCCGGCACCTTGAGAATGCCGCGCGTGTCGCTGCGCTCTTCAAGCACCTTGCCGCCGGCGTCGATCAACGCGCCGCGCAGGGAGCTTGTGCCCCAGTCGATGGCTACCAGTCTGGTCATCCTAGTGATTGTCGCGCGGCACAAACCCTCCGCGGCGGCCGCGCAAGAAGGCCAGGTCGGCGCCCTGGTCGGCCTGCAGCACTGTGTCGACATAGAGCTTCCAGTAGCCCGAATCGAGCGGCGCCTTGGGCGCGACCCATTTTTCGAGCCGCTTGGCCAGTTCCTCGTCGCTCACATGCAGGTGCAGCTTGCGGTTGGGCACATCGAGCTCGACGATGTCGCCGTCTTGCACCAGCGCGAGCGGGCCGCCCGCCGCGGCTTCGGGCGACGTGTGCAGAACCACCGTGCCGTAGGCCGTGCCGCTCATGCGCGCATCGCTGATGCGGACCATGTCCGTGATGCCCTTGCGCAGCACCTTCGGCGGCAGCGGCATGTTGCCCGACTCGGCCATGCCCGGGTAGCCGCGCGGGCCGCAGTTCTTCAGCACCATGACGCAGTGCTCGTCGATGTCCAGGTTCTCGTCGTCGATGCGCTTGTGCAGGTCGTCGGCGTTTTCGAACACCACCGCACGGCCCTTGTGCACCAGCAGCTCCGGCGTGGCGGCGCTGGGCTTGATGATGGCGCCGTTGGGTGCGAGGTTGCCGCGCAGCACGCAAATGCCGGCCTTGTCCTTGAAGGGCTCTGCCAGCGGGCGGATCACCTGCGGGTTGTAGTTTTCGGCGTCCTTTACGTTGTCCCACAGCGTCTGGCCGTTGGCAGTGATGGCGTCCTTGTGCAGGTGCTCCGCAATTTCCTTGATGACCACCGGCAGGCCGCCCGCGTAGCAGAAGTCTTCCATGAGAAAGCGGCCCGAGGGCTGCAGGTCGACCAGGCAGGGCAGCTCGGAAGCCAGCCGGTCGAAGTCGTCGAGCGAAAGGTCTACGCCAATGCGGCCCGCAATGGCCAGCAGGTGAATCACGAGGTTGGTCGAGCCGCCGATGGCCGCATTGACCTTGATGGCGTTCTCGATGGCCTGGCGCGTGAGGATCTTCGACATGTTGAGGTCTTCATGGACCATGTCGACGATGCGGCGGCCCGCCATGCGCGCCAGCACGTTGCGGCGGCCGTCGACCGCCGGATACGCCGCATTGCCCGGCAGGCCGATGCCGAGCGATTCGACCATGCAGGCCATGGTGCTTGCGGTCCCCATCGTCATGCAGTGGCCGTGGCTGCGGTGCATGCAGCTCTCGGCCTCGAAGAAGTCCTTCAGCTTGAGCGTGCCGGCGCGCACCTGCTCGCTCATTTGCCATACGCCGGTGCCCGAGCCCAGCTCCTGGCCGCGCCATTTGCCCGAGAGCATGGGGCCGCCCGAAACGCCGATGGTCGGCAGGTCGACACTGGCCGCGCCCATCATGAGCGCGGGCGTGGTCTTGTCGCATCCCATGAGCAGCACCACGCCGTCGAGCGGGTTGCCGCGAATGCTTTCTTCCACGTCCATGCTCGCGAGGTTGCGGTACAGCATGGCCGTGGGGCGCAGCAGCGTTTCGCCGAGCGACATCACCGGAAACTCGACCGGAAAACCGCCTGCCTCGTACACGCCGATCTTCACCTGCTCTGCAAGCGTGCGGAAGTGCGAATTGCAGGGCGTGAGTTCGCTGAAGGTGTTGCAAATGCCGATGACGGGGCGCCCGTCGAACTGGTCATGCGGCACACCTTTGCCCTTCATCCAGCTTCGGTAGATGAAGCCGTCGCGGTCGTTGCGGCCGAACCATTGCTGGCTGCGCAGGTCTTCGGGATTTTTCTTCTTCGGCGGGGTGGTCATCGCTTGTCTCCGGTAACTGGAAGTGTGCCGGCAGGTCAGGGTTTTTCCTGCCGAAATGCGTTTTCAATCATCATATGATAAGCGTGAGACGCTGTCACGGCGTTCAGGGTTTTCGAGTGGCTGGCGGTGTCCGCGGCCAGTCATTAACGGCAACAAGCAAACGCAAGAAAACATAACAAAGACAAACCGCAGGCACGCATGATCAAGAACGTTCACGGCAATACCGTCGACCGCATCGGAAGCGACATCGTCGCTGGCCGCTATGCGCCTGGCGCGTCGATTCCGCCGGAACCGCTTCTGTGCGAGGAGCTCGGCGTGAGCCGCACCGTGGTGCGCGAGTCGATCAAGTCGCTGATTGCAAAGGGCCTCGTGACCAGCGGGCCCAAGGTGGGCACGCGCGTGCAGCCAGCGGACCAGTGGAACTGGTTCGATGCCGACGTGATCGTCTGGCAGACCGAGGCGGGCCTGTCGGCCGAGTTTCTGCGCGACCTGCAAGACCTGCGCCGCGTGGTGGAGCCGGCCGCCGTGGGGCTTGCCGCCGCGCGCGCCACGGCCGAAGACATCGCCGACATGGAAGAAGCCTATGCGGGTATGAAGCGCGCCATCGAGTTCGGCGGCGACTACATCACGCCCGACCTGCGCTTTCACCAGGGGCTCATCCGTTCCAGCCACAACCGCATGCTGGTGCAGATGAGCCGCGCGCTGGGTGCGCTGCTGCGCACGAGCTTCGAAATATCGACCAGCCGCAAAAACGGGCCCGCCAGTTCGCTGCCGCTGCATCGCGCGGTGCTCGACGCGGTGATTGCGCGCGACTCGGCGCGGGCCGAAAAAGCCGTGCTGGTGCTGATCGACGGCGCGCGGCACGACATCGAGCAGGTGCTCGCCTCGCGCAAGAAGCTTCCGCGCATCAGCCGCCCGGCCACCCGGCTGAAGGCGTTCCCGCTTTAACGCGCCACAGATTCCATAACAACAGTAAGAGCGACAGGAGATGAACTATGAGTAGAGTGATCGACGGGTTTTTCCGGGTGCTGGAATTCCTGGTGGTGGTGTGCATGGTGGCCATGGTCGTCATGGTGTTCGGCAACGTGATCCTGCGTTATGGCTTCAACTCCGGCATTTCGGTGTCCGACGAAATGTCGCGCTACTGCTTCATCTGGCTCACCTACATCGGCGCCATGGTGGCCATGCGCGAAGGCGCGCACCTGGGCGTGGACACGCTCATCAAGCGCCTGCCGCTTGGCGGCAAGAAGTTCTGCTTCTTCCTGAGCCAGTCGCTCATGCTGTTCTGCAACGTGCTGTTTCTCATGGGCACCTACGAAATGCACGAGCTGCAGGTCACCAACATATCGCCCGTGGTGGGCATCTCGATGATCTGGATCTACGGCATCGGCTACGTGGTTGCCGTGGTCATGGGCACCTTCAATATCGAGAAGCTGTGGCGCCTGTTCCGCGGAAGGGTGCCTGAGCAGGAGCTCATACAGGTCATGGAATCCGAAGAGCAGGTGCTCGAAGTGTCCGCACACGGCAAGGTGGCCCCATGACAGTCACCATCTTCATCGTGTCGCTGCTGGGTGCCATGGCAATTGGCATTCCAATCTCCTATTCGCTGCTGGTGTGCGGCGTTTCGCTGATGGGCTGGCTGGCCGCAACCGGCGGCCTGCCGGCGTTCGACAGCCAGATCATCGCGCAGCGCTTCGTCGACGGCGCAGACAACTTTCCGCTGCTTGCAGTGCCCTTCTTCCTCTTGGCCGGGGAGTTCATGAATGCCGGGGGGCTGAGCCGGCGCATCGTCAACCTGGCGATGGCGTGGGTGGGCCACTACCGCGGCGGCATGGGGTATGTGGCGGTGGTGGCGGCCATCATCATGGCGTCGCTGTCGGGTTCGGCCGTGGCAGACACCGCCGCGCTGGCCGCATTGCTGATTCCCATGATGAAGGCGGCCGGCTACCAGCTGAACCGCTCGGCCGGCCTGATTGCCGCGGGCGGCATCATCGCGCCGGTCATTCCGCCCTCGATCGGCCTCATCGTGTTTGGCGTGGCCGGCAACGTGTCGATCACCAAGCTGTTCCTGGCCGGCATCGTGCCCGGTGTCCTGATGGGGCTGGCGGTAGGTATCGCCTGGTGGATCGTCGCCAAGAAGGAGAACGTGAAGTCCGCGCCGCGGGTGAGCTGGGGCGAGCGGCTCAAGGTCACGGCGCAAGGCAGCCTTGCGCTGGCGCTGCCCGTCATCATCATCGGCGGCATGAAGTTCGGCATCTTCACGCCGACCGAGGCCGCCGTGGTGGCGGCGGTGTATTCGCTGATCGTCGGCCTCTTCGTGTATGGCGAGCTGAAGGCCAAGGACCTGTACCGCCTGACGCTTGCCGCCGGCAAGACGACCGCCGTGGTGATGTTCCTCGTGGCCGCCGCCATGGTGAGCGCATGGCTCATTACGGTAGCCAACATCCCGACCGAAGTGGTCGCGCTTCTGGAGCCGTTCATGGGCAACAAGGTCTTGCTGATGTTCGTGATGATGGTGCTCATCGTCATCGTGGGCACCGCGCTCGACTTCACGCCCACGGTGCTGATCCTCACGCCGGTGCTGATGCCGGTGGTGCTCAAGGCCGGTATCGACCCGGTGTACTTCGGCGTGCTGTTCATCATGAACAATGCCATCGGCCTCATTACGCCGCCTGTGGGCACGGTGCTCAACGTGGTGAGCGGCGTGGCGCGCATCTCGATGGACGATGCCTTCAAGGGCGTGATGCCTTTCTTCATCGCTCACCTGGTGGTGCTTTTCACGCTGGTGTTCGTGCCTGAAATCGTCACCATTCCGCTCCAGTGGTGGATGGGACGCTGAGTTTTTCTGTCAGTTCATTCATCAACAACCTCAACCGAAGGAGACAAGCATGTTGTTTCGCAGAACCCTGATGACCGCCGCCCTCGTGGCCGGCGGCCTGCTCGCATCGACCGGCGCCATTGCGCAATTTGCCGACCGCACCATCAAGTTCACCAATGGCGTGAACGAAGACCATCCGGTGGGCGTGGGCGTCAAGAAGATGCAGGAGGTGCTGGCCGCCAAGACCGGCGGCAAGATGAAGATCGTTGCCTTCTGGGGCGGCGCTGCGGGCGGTGACCTGCCGGCTACGCAGGCGCTTCGCGCCGGTACGCAAGAAATGGTGTGCACCTCCAGCTCGCCGCTGGTCGGCATCGTGAAGGAACTCGGCGCGTTCGACCTGCCGTTCTTGTTTGCGAACGAGAAAGAGGCCGATGCGGTGCTCGACGGCCCAGCCGGTGAATACTTCAACAAGAAGCTCGAAGCCGCGGGCCTGGTGAACCTGGCCTACTGGGAGAACGGCTTCCGCAACCTGACCAACAGCAAGAAGCCGGTGGCCAAGCCCGAGGACTTCGAAGGCGTGAAGCTGCGCGTGATGCAGAACAACATCTTCCTGGACTCGTTCAAGACGCTGGGCGCCAACGCCGTGCCCATGGCCTTCGGCGAAGTGTTCACCGCGCTTGAAACCCGCACCATCGACGGCCAGGAAAACCCCTTCGTGACCATCGAGACCTCGAAGTTCAGCGAAGTGCAAAAGTACCTGAGCGTGACGCGCCATGCCTACACACCTTTCCTCATTCTCTACAGCAAGAAGTTGTGGGACCAGCTCAACCCGCAAGAGCAGGCCGTGCTGCGCGAAGCCGCCAAGGAAGGCCAGAAGGTCCAGCGCGAAGCCAATCGCGCGCTCAACGAGAAGGCGCTTGCCAACCTGCGCAAGACCATGACGGTGAACGACGTGTCGCCGGCCGAGCAGAAGCGCATGCTCGAAAAGGTGAAGCCCGTGTACGACAAGAACGTGCCCAACATCGGCGCCGAAGCCGTGGGCGTGGTGACCGACGCGCTCAAGAAGGCGCGCGGCGGCTGATCGATTCCTGAAGAGTGGTATCGGGGCCGCGCAGCGCAAGCTGCTGCGGCCCTTTTTTTTGCGGAGTTTCAAATTGAAGATCACCCAAGTGGAAACCATTCGCCTTGGCGAGTTTCCCAACATCGTGTGGGTGCGCCTGCACACCGACGAGGGCCTGGTCGGCCTTGGCGAAACCTTCATGGGCGCCGAAGCGGTCGAGGCCTATCTGCATGAATGGGCGGCGCTCAAGCTGCTCGGCACCGATCCGCTGCAGATCGAGGCACGCAATCGCGACATCACCGGCTACCTGGGCTGGCGCGGGTCGGGCGTGGAAACGCGCGGCAACTCGGCCGTCGACATTGCGCTGTGGGACTTGTTCGGCAAGGCCGCCAACATGCCGGTGCACACCGCCCTGGGCGGCAAGAGCCGCGATGCGATCCGCATCTACAACACTTGCGCCGGCTACCAGTACATCCGCAGCGCCACCAACCAGACCAGCGCCAACTGGGGCCTTGCCAACAACAACGGGCCCTACGAAGACCTGCAGGGCTTTCTGCACCATGCCGACGAGCTGGCCGAATCGCTGCTGTCCGAAGGCATCACGGCCATGAAGATCTGGCCCTTCGACCCCGCTGCGGAAAAGAGCCACGGCCAGTACATCAGCAATGCCGATCTCGACGCCGCCTTGGAGCCGTTCCGCAAGATCCGCAAGGCCGTGGGCAGCAAGATGGACATCATGGTCGAGTTCCACAGCCTGTGGCGCGTGCCGATGGCTCAAAAGATCGCCCGTGCGCTGAAGGAGTTCGACACCTTCTGGCACGAAGACGCCATTCGCATGGACAGCCTCGACCTGCTCAAGCAGTACGCGAAGGATTGCGATGCGCTCATCTGCGCGAGCGAGACGCTCAGCTACAAGTGGGGCTTCAAGGACTACCTGCAAACCGGCGTGGCCGGTGTTGCCATGCTCGACCTGAGCTGGTGTGGCGGCCTTACCGAAGCACGCAAGATCGCCGCGATGGCCGACGCATGGCAACTGCCGGTGGCGCCGCACGACTGCACCGGCCCGGTGGTCTGGGCCGCATCGACGCACCTGAGCCTGCATGCGCCGAACGCGCTCATCCAGGAGAGCGTGCGCGCCTTCTTCACCGGCTGGTACAAGGAGCTCGTTACCGAGCTGCCGAAGGTCGAAAACGGCATGATCAGCCTGAACGACAAGCCCGGGCTCGGGCTGGAACTGCTGCCGGACCTGCACAAGCGGGCCGACGCGATGGTGCGGGTCTCCAAGCTTTGAGTGTCGTTGTTGTGTTGCGGCCGACGCTCAGTCGGTGCGCAGCCTCAGCAGCGCCCGCACAAAGCCGTGGTCCGAGCGTGAACGGTCGCGTCCTTCGTGCAGGTGGTCGTTGAAATAGTCGACCCGGCGCACGTCGCCCAGGCTGCGCTTGCTGGCCGCAACGAACTCCTCGCTCACGAAGATCTGGTCGAGCACCGCCGGAAAGCCCTGGTGGATGTGCGAATAGGCCACGTCCTTCTTGAGCGCCGATTCGCCCTGCATCTCGTAGGCGTTGAACAGCGCCACGTCGCGCGCGGCCTTGTCGTAGGCCACATCGGAAGTGGCGGCCACCAGCTGCGTGGTCACGCTGTGCGGCTCGTCGTTGAAGTCGCCCATCACCACCAGCGGCGTGTCCGTGCCCTGCAGCAGGTCGATCACGATGCAGCGCAGGGCAGCCGCTTCAACGCCCCGCATGACGAGCGAGCGCAGCGAAGCCATGGCACCCACTTTGCGGTCCTCGCGGTCCTCGAGGTGATTGCCTTGTGCGTCTTGCAGGAACTTCGGGCGCTTGGACTTGAGATGTGCCGTCAACACATGCACCTGCTGCCCGTGCTTCATGCGCAGCGTGACCAGGAGGGGCGGCCGCTCGAAGCGCGTGTGCGGGCCCAGGCCCGGCACATCGACGGCGAAGCCGGGCGGAAAGTCGACGAAAGACTGCACATGGTCCACCTGCAGCCGCGTGGCAATGCCCACGCGCGGCGTGCCCTGTGCACCGTTGTGCGGCGGCGTGTTCTCGGCGCCGGGTGCAGAAACGAAGTCATAGCGCAGGCCGCTGCGCGCAATGGCGGCCTTCAGTGCGCTCTCGTCCCAGACCTCCTGAACCGCCAGCACATCGGCATTGAGCGCGTGAAAGCGCTCACCGATCCAGCCGATCTTGCGGTCGTATTCGCGCTCGTCGTAGGCGTCCTGGTTCTCGTAGTACACGCGGTGCGGGTTCGCGAGATTCAGCAGATTGCAAGTCGCAACGAAGAGGGTGGCGTAGTTGGGCGGTATGTACTGCATGGCTCCCGATTGTGTCGGGCTGGCCTGACGGGCGCGATGCCTTGGCCTGAAAAAAACAAAGGGCACCGAGGTGCCCTTGTTCAATTGCAGGGTAGGTTGTCTACCCGCGCTTCGGCTCAGCGGCCGAACGAACGGCCCCCACCGCCGCCGCCGGAGCGGTTGCCACCACCACCGCCGCCGTAGCCGCCGCCACCCGAGCGGCCACCGCCGCCCGAACGGTTGCCGCCGTAGCCGCCACCACCGCCGCCGCCCGAACGGCCGCCGCGACCGCGGCCGCCACCCATGTGGTCGACGCTCGTGCGCAACGGATCCGGCTGGCCGTCGCCACCCGCGACTGCTTCGGCGCGCAGGTGTGCAACCTGGTTGGCTTGCGTCGGGCTGTGGCTGTTGCCGTGATGGCGCGGTTGGCGCTCGTCGTGCGGCAGGTGGTTCTGCTGATGATGCTGGGGCGCGTGGTGCGGTGCGCGCGCCGGGCCTTGCGGTCCGCGGCCTTGTGCCGGGCGAGCGCCCTGGCCGCGCGGGCCTTGGCCTTGGCCGCCGCCATTCGCGTTGCGGCCTTGACCGCCGCCACCTTGGCCGCCGCCGCGGCGTTGACCGCCGCCGTTGCCGCCACCGCCGGCGCGTTCGCCGCCGCCCTGGCCGGCCTTGTTCTCGCGAATGCGTTGCAGCATTTCGGTGCGGGCAGCCTTGGCGGCCGCCTGCATGACGTCGCGGCTCGGCGGACGGCCGGCGCCGCCCCAGATCGTCTGGCGGCCCATGGCGATGGGCTCGGCGCGTTCGCCGTCTTCAGGGCCGAAGCCTTCGACGAACTGCACCGGGATCGTCTGCTTGGTGAAGCGTTCGATTTCCTGCATGAAGCCTTCTTCGTCCAGGCAGACAAAGCTCACGGCCTCGCCGCTCGAACCGGCGCGGCCGGTGCGGCCGATGCGGTGCACGTAGTCTTCGCTGACGTTCGGGATTTCGTAGTTGACGACGTGCGGCAGCTCGTCGATGTCGATGCCGCGGGCGGCGATGTCGGTGGCCACCAGCGCGCGGATCTCGCCGCTCTTGAAGCCGGCCAGCGCCTGCGTGCGTGCGCTCTGGCTCTTGTTGCCGTGCAACGCCATGGCTTCGATGCCGTTCTTGGTCAGGAACTCGGCCACGCTGTTGGCGCCGAACTTGGTGCGCGTGAACACGAGCACCTGGCTCCACTTGTTCTCGTTGATGATGTGCGCGAGCAGCGCCTTCTTCTTGCCGCGGCCCACGGGGTGGATCACCTGGGTGATGCGCTGCACGGTGGTGTTGCGCGGCGTGACCTGGATGCTTTGCGGGTTCTTGAGCAGCGTGGCGGCCAGGTCGCGGATTTCGTCGCTGAAGGTGGCCGAGAACAGCAGACTCTGCTTTTCGCGGGGCACCAGAGCAAGAATTTTCTTCACGTCGTGGATGAAGCCCATGTCGAGCATGCGGTCGGCTTCGTCGAGGATCAGCATCTGGACCTGGCTCAGGTCGAGCATGCCTTGCTGTTGCAGGTCGAGCAGGCGGCCGGGGGTGGCCACGAGGATGTCGACGCCCTTCTTGAGCTTGCTGATTTGCGGGTTCATGCCCACGCCGCCGAAGATCACGGTGGAGTCGAGCTCCAGGTACTTGCCGTAGGTGCGGACCGACTCTTCGACCTGGGCCGCGAGTTCGCGCGTGGGGGTGAGCACCAGGGCACGAATGCCGATGCCGCCGAACTTGTTGGTGGCGCTGGCGCCCATGCTGAGCTTGTGCAGCATCGGCAGGGTAAAGGCGGCCGTCTTGCCGGTGCCGGTCTGGGCGCCGCCCAGAAGGTCATGGCCTTCCAGAACCGCGGGAATGGCTTGCGCCTGGATGGGGGTGGGGGTGTCGTAACCGTGCTCGTGCACAGCCTTCAAGATGGCGGGGGCCAGCTTCAGTTCGTCAAAATTCATTGGAAACAATAAGCGCCATACACGGCGCAGTGGCATCGGCCCGCTAGGCGTCTTTTGGTAACGCCGAGCCAGTCAAGGCAGATGAAGGTCAGGGGTGGGAGCCGGAAAGTCCGCCCTCGCAAAAGGGTTGGAAAGGTCTTTCTTCGTCCCCGGCAGAGAGCCGGTGTTGCGGGCAACTGGACCCGGCAACGGTGCTTATTGTCGCATGAGTCGATAATCTATGGTTTGCCGCGTCCGAAAGCTTCTTCGGGCGCCCGCACTTTCCGCCCAATTTCCGCTACCCAAGGTAACTATCCACAGATGGCCCAATACGTCTATTCGATGAACCGTGTCAGCAAGACCGTGCCGCCCAAGCGGCAGCTCTTGAAAGACATTTCGCTCTCCTTCTTCCCCGGCGCCAAGATCGGCGTGCTCGGCCTGAACGGCTCGGGCAAGTCCACGCTGCTCAAGATCATGGCGGGCGTGGACAAGGAGTTCGAGGGCGAGGCGCTGCCCATGCCGGGCATGACGATCGGCTATCTTGAGCAGGAACCCAAGCTCAACCCCGAGCACACCGTGCGCGAATCGGTCGAAGAGTCCATGGGCGCGGTGTTTGCGGCCAAGGCGCGCCTCGAAGAGGTGTACATCGCGTATGGTGCCGAAGACGCCGACTTCGACGCGCTGGCGGCCGAGCAGGCCCAGCTCGAAGCCATCATTGCCACCGCCGGCACCGATTCCGAGCATCAGCTGGAAATTGCCGCCGACGCGCTGCGCCTTCCGCCGTGGGACGCGAAGATCGGCCTGCTGTCAGGCGGCGAAAAGCGGCGCGTGGCGCTGTGCCGCCTCTTGCTGTCCAAGCCCGACATGCTGCTGCTCGACGAGCCGACCAACCACTTGGACGCCGAATCGGTGGAGTGGCTCGAAGTGTTCTTGCAGCGCTTCACGGGCACCGTGGTGGCCATTACCCACGATCGCTACTTCCTCGACAACGCAGCCGAGTGGATCCTGGAAATGGACCGCGGCCGCGGCATTCCGTGGAAGGGCAACTACAGCACCTGGCTCGAGCAGAAGGGCGAACGCCTGGCGCAGGAGCAGAAGAGCGAAGAAGCCCACGCCAAGGCGCTGAAGAAGGAACTCGAGTGGTCGCGCCAGAACCCGAAGGCACGCCAGGCCAAGAGCAAATCCCGCCTGGCCCGCTTCGAAGAGCTGAGCGACATGGAATACCAGAAGCGCAACGAGACGCAGGAAATCTTCATTCCTGTGGCGGAGCGGCTGGGCCAGCAGGTGTTCGAGTTTCACAACGTCAGCAAGTCCTTCGGCGACCGCATGCTGATCGACAACCTGAGCTTCACCGTGCCGCCGGGCGCCATCGTCGGCATCATCGGCCCGAACGGGGCCGGCAAGTCGACGCTGTTCAAGCTGCTCGCGGGCAAGGAAAAGCCGGATTCGGGCGAGGTCGTCATCGGCCAGACCGTGAAGATGGCCTTCGTCGACCAGCACCGCGACGAGCTGGCGTCCGAAAAGACCGTGTGGGAAGACATCTCGAACGGCCTGGACATCATCAACGTTGGCAAGTTCCAGATGGCGAGCCGCGCATACGCGGGCCGCTTCAACTTCAATGGCGCCGACCAGCAGAAGAAGGTCGGCACGCTGTCGGGCGGTGAACGCGGCCGCCTGCACCTGGCCAAGACGCTGATCGCGGGCGGCAACGTGCTGCTGCTTGACGAACCGTCGAACGACCTGGACGTGGAAACCCTGCGCGCCCTGGAAGATGCACTGCTCGAGTTCGCCGGCACCGTGATGGTCATCAGCCACGACCGCTGGTTCCTCGACCGCATCGCCACGCACATCCTCGCGGCCGAAGGCGACAGCCAGTGGACCTTCTTCAACGGCAACTACCAGGAGTACGAAGCCGACAAGAAGAAGCGCCTGGGCGAAGAAGGCGCCAAGCCCAAGCGCATGCGCTACAAGGCTCTCAAGTAACCTCAGGGTGCTTCGACAGGAGCGCGTGGTTCCGCAAGGGGCCGCGCGCTTTTTTCATCGTCGGCCGCAAACACCTCGCGTGCGGCCGTCAGCCCATTCAGCGCCGCCGGAAAGCCCGCGTACACCGCCATCTGCATGATGGTCTCGACGACCTCGGTGCGCGTGACGCCGACGTTGAGTGCGCCCTGGATATGCACCTTGAGCTGCGGCGCGGCGTTGCCCATGGCCGTGAGCGCGGCCACCACCGCGATCTCGCGCGAACGCAGGTCGAGGCCGGGGCGCGAGTAGATGTCTCCGAACGGAAACTCGACGAGGAGGCGCGCGAAATCGGGCGCGATGCCGGCCAGGCTTTCGACGACCTTGGTGCCGCCTTCACCGTCGATCTGCTGGAGCTTGGCCAGCCCGCGCTCGTAGCGCAGGTTGTCGTTGCCGTTGCGGCTTGCTTGTGGGTTCATCATCGCTCGTCTTTCCTTTGTGGGCTGTGCCCGGTGACGAGGGACGCTTCTTGTCGATCGCACGGTAGTGCGCGATCTTCAGCGACAGCGCCTGCATCGATTGCTGCAGCGCCGCCACCTTGGCCTGGACTTCGGCAAGATGCTGTTCGAGCATCTCGCGCCGCGCTCCGACACTGGCGTCCCCCTGGCTTCGAAGCCTGGCGAAGGCTTGCATGCCCTGGATGGGCATGCCGGTCTCGCGCAGGCGCAACAGGAAGGCCAGCCAGTCCAGGTCGGCGCGTGCGTAGCGGCGCTGGCCGCCCGGTGCACGTGGCACCGCGGCGATCAGGCCGATGCGCTCGTAGTAGCGCAGCGTGTGAGCCGTGAGGCCGGTGCGCTGGGCGACTTCCGCAATGGTCAGGTGGTCTTCCATGGCGGGAATTCTCGAAGTTGGAGCGCGCTCTAAGTCAAGCGTTTTAAATCAAGCGGTTTCTGCAGCAGGTGCTTTCGGCGGTGGTGTCCGGGGTGCGAAGTCGCCGGGCTGCGGCCAGCGCAATTGCACTCGCCGCTGCACCGTATGGATGTTGTTGCGCAGCGCATAGAGCTCGTCGGCATAAGAAAGCGGCACGGCCACCTTGTTCACCACGCGGTCGAGCTCCTCGAGCTCGCTGAGCAATTCCTCGCGCCCGCCTTGCTGTGCATCGATCTTGGCTTCGATGTCGCGCAGCCGCGCATACCAGCGGAACACGCGCCGCCGCACGCGGAACTGGTAGAGCGGCGGCACCACGCGGCTCAGCGGCAGCATCAGCACCAAGAGGCCGCCGAGCACGAGCCACATGCGCTCGATCAGGTTGCTGGCCCAGAAGGGCAGGTAACGCTGCCAGAACGGCGGCGTGCCGTTGATGGCGCGGTCGCCCTCGGGGCTCACGGGCAGTTCGCTGGTGCGGGTGTTCGGAAAGTCGCGCGCGCGGTTGAACCAGCCGGCATCGCTGTGCAAGCCCTGGGCGGCCTGCGCAAAAAGCTGCCGCAGCGCCGAGTGCGTTTCTTCGCGCGAGAGCATCGACGTGGTGGCCGCGAGCAGCGTCACGTCCGAAGGCGGCAGGTCTTTCGACAGGTCGACCACGCCGCGCGGCAGCGTTACCGCTGAAAGAAAAGGAAAGCGCCGCGAATAGGCATCGGCCTGGCCGAAGTCCATCAGCTTGATGTCGGGCGCACGCAGCAGGCGCTGCACCTGCGGCGACTGCGGGGCCGAGGCCAGCACGATGACGTCGAGCAGGCCGGCCTGCAGGGCTTCGGCCGCGGCCGCCTGTTCAAGGTTGGAGAGCTGCAGCGCGTCGGGCTCCAGGTGGTTGGCCTTGAAAAGCCTTTCCATGATCTCGGGCAGCCCGCTGCCCGGCATGTCGACGTTCACACGCAAGCCGCGCAGTTGCGTGAGCGATGTCAGCGTGCTCGTCTTGCGGTCGATCTTCTGTGCGGTGTCCGCACGATAGAAGAGCCAGATCGGTTCGTAGAACAGGCTGCCCAGAGAGGTGAGCCCAGCTTCCTCGTCGGCCACTGCGTCGGCGCTGCCGCCGCGCACAAAGCCCACGTCGGCGCCGCCGTTGCGCAGCAGTTGCAGGTTCTCGGTCGATCCGGTGGTGGCCTTCAGCTCTACCTCGATACCGCTGCCCTTGAGCACTTCGGCATAGCGCTTGCCGAACTGCGCGTATGCGCTGCCGGTAGGGCCGGTGGCCAGCGTCACGTGCTTGGGCGGCTGCGGCTGCAGCCACCAGTAGGCGGCAATCAGCATGCCGATCACGAGGAACACGACGGGACCTGCCGAGGCGATGAGGTCGCGTATCGACAGGAGGATGAGCTTCAGCGTCTTGGGCATGGCCATGAGGAGTTCAACCTTTCGTAGCTGCGAGATCGGCCGCGCACGGAACATGCAAATCGCCGGCGGTGACGGAGCGCGCCGCCAGCACCGCGCGCAGGGTGGCGCGCGCCACTGCTTCGGCCGCCATGGTGCCGAGCACAGTCATGCCGGGCCTGGATTCGGCGCCGGGGCCTTCGAGCGGAACGCGGCCGGTGGCCAGCGCAAACAGCGTGTCGCCGTCGCTCATGGTGTGCACCGGGTTGATGGCGCGCGCGAGGCCGTCGTGCGCCACGCTGGCAAGGCGGTTGGCCTGCACCTTGGTCAGCACCGCATCGGTCGCGATCACGCCGAGCGTGGTGTTGGTGCCGGCGAGCAGCGGTGTGGGGAGCTCGCCACGCAGCAGGGCCCGGCGAGTGTCGAGCAGTGCGAGTCCGTCTTGGGTGCGCGCTCCGGCTACCGGCTGCGCGGTGTCAGGATCGATCACGTCGCCCAGGGCATTGACCGCGACGAGCGCGCCCACCGTTACGCCGCCCACGGTGACCGAGGCCGTGCCGATACCGCCCTTCATCGCCCGGTGCACGCCGAAGAGCTTGCCCACCAGCGCGCCGCTGCCGGCGCCGACGTTGCCTTCGGCCGGGGCATTGCTGCTTGCCGCATCGCAAGCCGCATAGCCGGACGCGGCGTCGGGGCGGATGCGCGCGTCGCCCATGGGCAGGTCGAACAGCACGGCCGCAGGCACGATGGGCAAGGTCCCAAAGCGCACGTCCATGCCGATGTTCCGCTCCTCGAGCCAGCGCATTGCGCCCTCGGCGGTGGCAAGGCCCCAGCCGCTGCCGCCCGCCAGCATGACGCCGTGCACTTGCTGGACCAGGTTGCCGGGCGCAAGCAGGTCGGTCTCACGCGTGCCGGGAGCGGCGCCGCGCACGTCGACGCCGGCAACAGCGCCCTCGCGGGCAAGAATCACCGTGCAGCCGGTGGGCCGGCGCGTGTCGGAAAAGTGGCCGACTTCGATGCCGGCCACATCGGTGATGGCGCCTGAAGACGACGAAAGAGAAGAGGATGCAGATGACGAAGCAGGCATGGCGGCCGATTATGGGACCGCGCCCTCTACGATAGGCACCATGACAGTTGCAAGAAGTTTCTCCGCGGGCGGCCCTGCACGCCACGTGGTCGTGATTGGAGCGGGTGCCGTGGGCAGCGCAACCGCCATCGAGGCATTGCGGGCGGGCCTGCGCGTGACCGTGGTGGAGCCCGGCGAACCGGGCGGCCCGCATGCCACGAGCTATGGCAATGCGGGTTGGTTGTCCTCGCATTCGGTGGTGCCGCCCGCGCTGCCGGGCGCATGGCGCAAGGTGCCGGGCTGGCTGGCCGATCCGCTGGGGCCCCTGGCGCTGCGTTGGCGTTACCTGCCGCGCGCGTTGCCGTGGCTGCTGCGTTATCTCGCATCGGGGTGGACCGAGTCACGCGTGCAGCGCACCGCCGACGCATTGCGCACGCTGCTCGCCGATGCGCCGGCGCTGCATTCCCGGCTTGCTGCCGAGGCCGGCGTGCCGCAGCTCATCGAACAGCGAGGGCTGTTGCATGCCTACCGTTCGCGCGAAGAGTTCGAAGGCGACGCGCTCGGCTGGCGCGTGCGCGGACGCACCGGCGTGCAATGGGAAGAATGGCCGGAGCCGCAGTTGCGGCAGCGCGAGCCTGACCTCGACGCGCGCTACACGCTGGGCATCTTCGTGCCCGAGGCCGGCCACTGCCGCAACCCGGGTGCCTATGTGTCCGCGCTCGCGCGGCATGCGCGCGAAGCCGGTGCGCAGCGTGTGGCAACGCGCGCCACGGGCTTTCGCATCGAGGGCGGGCGGCTGCGTGCGGTGCTGACGCAAGCCGGTGAAATCGCCTGCGATGCCGCCGCCATCTGCGCCGGCGCGCACTCAGGTCCGCTGGCCGCGGCGGCCGGTTCCCCGGTGCCTCTGGAGTCGGAGCGCGGCTACCACGTCATCGTCGAAGGCGCCGCAGTGGGGCCTCGCACGCCGACGATGGTGGCCGACGGCAAGCTCATCGCGCACTGGATGGACGGCGGCTTGCGCGCGGCGGGGCAGGTAGAAATCGGCGGCCTCGAAGCCGCGCCCGACTGGCGCCGCGCCGAGATCCTGCATCGGCACCTGCAATCGATGTTTCCCGCGCTCGGCGATCAGGCGGCGGAATCGGTCTCAGTGAAGCACTGGCTCGGGCACCGGCCCAGCGTGCCCGATGGCCTGCCATGCATAGGAGCCTCGAAGGCCAGCAAAGACGTTGTGCTGGCTTTCGGGCATGGGCACGTCGGCCTGTGCGGGTCTGCGCGCACCGGCCGGCTCGCAGCGCAACTGCTTGCCGGTACATCGCCTGAAACGCCGCTTGCCCCTTTCGACCCCGGCCGCTTCAGCTGAGCGGCACGCTACCGCGCGCTTTCGCCTCAGCGGTAGCTCTGGTACACGCGGCTGCCGCCATCGGCGAGCACCAGCAGCACATCGTAAGGATCGCGCCTGTCCCCGTAGGCCGGGCCGTCCATGCCGGGTGAGCCCACCGGCATGCCGGGCACCGCAAGGCCTGCGGCTTTCGGCTTTTCGCGCAGCAGCCTGTGCACCTCGCGCGCGGGCACGTGGCCCTCGAGCGCATAGCCGCCGACGAGGCCGGTATGGCACGAGCCCAGCTTGGCCGGAATGCCAAGCCGCGCGCGTGCGGCATCGTTGCCGTTGTCGTGCACGCGGGTTGCGAAGCCGTTTGCGTTGAGGTGCTTCACCCAGTCCTGGCAGCAACCGCAGTTCGGGTCTTTCCAGATCTCGACCATTGGTGCGGCGGCCAATGCGGCCAACGGCCATGCTGTCGTCGATGCGAGCGCCAGAGCTGGCGCGGCACGCAGAAGAAGGGTTCGTCTTTGCATGTGGATTCTCCTCAGGACGCGAGTTGCGCGCGGGCCTTGTCGACCCAGACCTGCAGATTGTCGAGCAGGTCTTTCTGGCTGAAGGAACAACTCTCTTCGCTGAACAGCGCGCTCGACTCCAGCCGATCGAGCAGGTTCAGCAGCACTTCGCCATAGCGCGGCGGCAGCGCCGCGAGCAGCTCGGCACTCGCCCGTGCTTTGTTCGAGAGTGCGGTGATCGATTCGCCGCGGCCGCTGCGCAGCGCGTCGATGCGCGCGCCAATCGCGTCGAGTTGCGGTGCGGCGTTCATGCGCCGGCCTTTCCGGGCGGCGGCAGCGAGAGGCCGCGCTCGCGCATCAGGTCGCGCAGCACGTCGGGGTAGTCGGTAATGATTCCATCCACGCCCCAGTCCATGAGCCGCAGCATGTCGGCGCGCTGGTTCACGGTCCAGGGCAGCACCTTGAAGCCGAGCTTTTGCGCTTCCTTGATGGCTGCTGGCGTCAGGTCGTTGTAGGCAGGCGACCAGGTCACTTGCGCGCCCGCGTTGCCGGCGGCGGCCTTCACCAATTGCGGCGTCGAAGAAAACTCGGCTGCGTTGAGCCCGGTCGTCCACCGGCTGTCCTTGAGCGTGCGCGCAGAGCTCAGGTATGCCCGCGGCAGTTGCGGTGCAAGTTGGCCGACCAGCGCCAGCGTGCGCCAGTCGAAGCTCTGCACCGTCACCCGGCCGCCCATTTGCGCCTTGTCGATTTCTGCGAGCAGGGCGCGCACCATCGGCTCGGGCGCGGCGGTTTCGTCGGGCTTGGTCGGGTCGATCTTGGTTTCGATGTTGAAGCGGACCGTTGCGGCGTTCGCGCCGCGCGCACGCACATGGTCGAACAGGGCGGCCAGTGTAGGAATTCGCTCGCCGTCGCGCGGCTGCTGCAGCGCAAACTGCTTGCCGTAGTTGCTGGCGGGATTCAGCCGGCCTACGTCGTAGCCCTGCAGCTGCGCCAGCGTAAGCGAGCGAATAGCCGGGCCCGCCTTCGATGCAAGCCAGGCGCCGTTCGCGTCGCGCGTGTGGTCTGCATTGAGCGTGGTGTCGTGCGAGATGACGACCACGCCGTCGGCCGTGAGCCCGATGTCGAGTTCGAGCGTGGTCACGCCCAGGTCGATGGCGTTGGAAAATGCGGCAAGCGTGTTCTCGGGCGCAAGGCCGCGCCCGCCCCGGTGGGCTTGCAGGTCGAAATGCTGCTTTGCAGTGGGGAGAATGGCCGCGCAGCCCGCAACAAGCAACGCGGCTGCAAGCAGTGGATATTTCATTTCAGCTGCACCTTGATGCCGTTGTCCAGTACGGTGATATCGCCAATCTCGTAGGTCTTGCGGCCGACAGTGAGCTCATCCGCGGTAAAGCTGCGCAGCACCTGGCCCTGCAGCAGTTCCTGCGCCACCACCGCGCCCACCTTCTGCAGCCGCTCGGCATCGCGGCCTTCCACACCCTGCAGCTCCAGCCGCTCGGCCTTGGGCTGGTCGAGCCGCAGCGCACGCGTGGCGGCGTCGTAGCGCAACGCGCTGCTGACCGATACCACACCCTGAACGGGCGAGGCTGCGAGCAACGGGCTTGCGATGGTCAGTGTGGCCGTGATGGCCGCCCGGTTGCCGCGTGCGTCCAGGCCCAGTTGCGGGTCGCGCAGGCCGACCATGAAGATTTCGGCATAGCGCTCGGCCACCGGAAAGCGCCTGGCGATCTGCGTTTGCAGTTCGTCGCGCGTTGCGGTGTATTCGCTGGTGAAGAAGTTGAAGCCGGCCAGCGCCGCGAGCGGCGACTGCAGGGCGGCAGCACCCAGGAGAGCACGCAGCATCCAGCGGCGGGAGTGGGGGGGCAAGGTGCGAATTTGCATACTTCTGGGAGCTTGCCACATCCTGCATGGTTCCGTTCCGCGCGCTGCTACACGAAAAGGCAATTTTCCTACGCCTGGGGAATGCCCGGCGCGCAACCTTTGCACCTCGGCGGAACAGAAGACGAACGATGCAGGGCACCACGCGAATAGGAATTTCTGGCTGGCGCTATGCGCCGTGGCGAGGGCGCTTTTACCCGAAAGGCCTGGCGCAGCGGCTCGAGCTCGACTTTGCCTCGCGCATGCTGCCCACTATCGAAATCAACGGCTCTTTCTATTCGCTGCAGCGTCCCGTGTCGTACCAGGCGTGGCACGACGCAACGCCTGACGATTTTGTTTTTGCGGTGAAGGGGCCTCGCTACATCACCCATAACCTGCGGCTGAAGGAACCGCGCGCTGCGTTGGCCAACTTCTTTGCCTCGGGTGTGTTTGCGCTGCGCGCCAAGCTGGGGCCGATCCTGTGGCAGTTGCCGCCGTCCTTCGTCTACAACGCCGATCGGCTCGAGGAGTTTCTGGCGCTTTTGCCGCGGGACGGCCGGTCTGCCCTTGCGCTGGCACGGCAACACAACGAGAAGCTGGACGACGACCGCGCGTTTCTGAAGGTGCCCGCGAAGCTGCAGATCCGTCACGCGCTAGAGGTGCGGCATGCGAGCTTCGAGAACCCCGGCTTCGTCGCAATGCTGCGCCGCCACGGCGTTGCGCTGGTGGTTGCAGATACCGCGGGGCGCTGGCCCCTGCTCGAAGACCTTTGCGCCGATTTCGTCTACATGCGGCTGCACGGCGACAAAGAGCTCTATGCCAGCGGTTACAGCAAAGAAGCTCTCGACCGCTGGGCCGAGCGCATCGACGCCTGGCGCAGCGGCCGGCAGGTCAAGGACGCAAGGCTGGCCGAACCCTCGCGCCTGCTGTCACGAAAGAAGGGGCGCGATGTGTACTGCTACTTCGACAACGATGTGAAGGTGCATGCACCGTACGACGCCGCGCACCTGGCAGCCCGGCTCGGCGTGGAGACTGGCATCGGGCCCGACGACAACTTCGATCCGCCGCCCGGAATGGTTGTGAGCAAGCGGGCGAAGGCGCGGGCTCGCAAGTAGCGAAAGCGTTCCGCTTCAGTCGGCTCAGTCGTGTAGCGACGAAAGAAACTGCTTCAGCTCCGCCGTTTGCGGATTGCCGAAAAGCTCCGCGGGCGGTCCCATCTCATGCACGCGGCCCTGGTGCATGAAGATCAAACGGTCGCTCACCTTGCGTGCAAAGCTCATCTCGTGCGTGACCATGAGCAGCGTCATGCCTTCGTCGGCCAGCGACTCCACCACGCGCAGCACGTCGCCCACCAGTTCGGGGTCTAGGGCCGAAGTGATCTCGTCGCACAGCAGCACCGCCGGCTCCATTGCCAGCGCCCGTGCAATGGCCACGCGCTGCTGCTGGCCGCCCGAAAGCTGGTCGGGCATGGCGTCGAATTTTTCGGCCAGGCCCACGCGGTCGAGCAGCTTGCGCGCTTGCGAGGCCGCTTCCATGCTGCTGCGCTTCTTTACCAGCGTGGGCGCGAGCATCACGTTCTTGCCCACGGTGAGATGCGGAAACAGGTTGAAGCTCTGGAAGATCATGCCCACCCGCTGGCGCAGCTCGCGCATTGCCATGGCGCTCTCGTGCAGCAGCGGCTTGCCGTCGACAGTGAGCGAACCTTCCTGGAACACCTCGAGCCCGTTGATGCAGCGCAGCAGCGTGCTCTTGCCCGAGCCGCTCTTGCCGATGATGGCGATGACCTCGCCGCGCTTCACTTCGAGGTCGATGCCCTTGAGGACCTCGTTGGCACCGTACGATTTGCGCAGCGCGGTCACGCGCACGATGGGTGCGGCGGAAGTCTGGGGTTCAAGCACGGCGGCCATGGGATTTCCTCTCGAGGTTCTTGGCGTACAGGCTTACCGGGAAGCACAGCACAAAATAAAGCAGCGCCACGCAGCTGAACACCACGAATGGCTGGAAGGTGGCGTTCGAAATCATGCTGCCGGCCTTGGTGAGTTCGACAAAGCCGATCACCGAGGCAAGCGCCGTGCCCTTGATCACCTGCACCAGAAAGCCGACTGTCGGCGCAATGGCGATCTTCACGGCCTGCGGCAAGATGACGTGGCGCATCTGCTCGGCAAAGCTCAGCGCCAGGCTGCCCGAGGCTTCCCACTGGCCCTTGGGAATGGAGGCCACGCAGCCGCGCCATATTTCGGTGAGAAAGGCACTGGTGTAGAGCGTGAGCGCCACGCTCGCCGCGGTCCATGCAGACACATCGACACCGAACAGCGCAATGCCGAAGTAGGCGAGAAACAGCTGCATCAGCAGCGGCGTGCCCTGGAAGAGCTGCACGTAAAAGCCGACGGCGCGGTTCATGGCGCTGCCGCCGCGCAAGCGCAGGAACAGCAACAGGCCGCCGACCAGCCCGCCGCCGATGAATGCGATGAGCGACAACACGACCGTCCAGCGCAGCGCCATGAGCAGGTTGCGCAGGATGTCCCAGAGAGAAAAATCGACCATGTGCTTTCCCTCTTCTTTCAGCGGCCGAAGAAGAATCTGGGTCCGGCCCAGTTGAGCAGCCTGCGCAGCCCAACGGCCAGCGCCAGGTAGACCAGCGTGGCGACGATGAAGGCTTCGAAGGCGCGGAAGTTGCGGCTCTGGATGAGGTTGGCCGCGTAGCTCAGCTCTTCGGTGGAAATCTGTCCGCACACCGCGGAGCCCAGCATCACGATGATGATCTGGCTCACCATGGCGGGCCACACCTTCTTGAGTGCCGGCGGCAAGATGACCCGGGTGAACACCTGCACCTTGTTGAGCGCCAGGCTCACGGCCGCTTCGATCTGCCCCTTGGGCGTGGCCTCGATGCCGGCGCGGATGATTTCGGTGGCGTAGGCGCCAAGGTTCAGCACCATCGCAATGATCGACGCCGTCTCCGGCGTGAGCTTGACGCCCGCGGCAGGCAGCCCGAAGAAGATGAAGAACAGCTGCACGATGAAGGGCGTATTGCGGATCAGCTCCACGTAGCTGCCGACCAGCCAGCGAAGCCACGCAGGCCCGCTGGCGCGCGCCCAGGCGCAGGCCACGCCCACGGCCATGCCGATGAGAGTGGCAATGGCTGTCAGCCCCACCGTCCAGGCCACCCCTTTGGCAAGCAGCCGCCAGTCGACAAGAACTGCACCGAAGTCGAATTCCATGGCTGCGCCTTCTTCTTTGCTCGTCGGGGTTCAGCGGTGGTCGGTCAGACCGGCAGGTCGCCGGCGGCCTTGCCCAGCCACTTCTTCGACATCGTGTCCAGCGTGCCGTCCTTCTTGGCCGCGGCAATGATCTCGTTGACCTTGGCCTTCAATGCGGTTTCGCCCTTGGCAATGCCGATGAAACAGGGGCTGTCTTTCAGCAGCAGCTTGAATTCGGCGCTCACCTTCGGGTTCTTGGCGAGCATGTCGCCCGCCACCGCGGCGCTGGTTGCAAGGGTTTGCGTCTGGCCGGCCACGAAGGCTGCGATGGTGGCGTTGTTGTCTTCGAAGCGGCGGTAGTCGACGTTCGGCGGCGCCACCTTGTTCAGCTCCTGGTCTTCCATTGCGCCGCGCGTCACGGCCACGGTCTTGCCGGCCATGTCGGCAAAGCTGGTGAGCTTCATGCTCTTGGCCGCGTACACGGCCTGGAAGAACGGGGCGTAGGCCGAAGAAAACTCGATCACCTTCTCGCGCTCGGCGTTCTTGCCGAGCGTGGAGATCACGAGATCGGCCTTGCGCGTCTGCAGGTAGGGAATGCGGTTGGCGCTGGTCACGGGTACCAGTTCGACCTTCACGCCCAGCTTGGCGGCAATGAGCTCGGCCATTTCAACGTCGAGGCCCTGGGGCTTCATGTTCTTGTCCACCGAGCCGTAAGGCGGGTAGTCGGTCGGCACGGCGATCTTGATGGTCTTGGCCTTCAGCACGTTGTCCAGGGCGTTCTGGGCCTGGGCGGTGCCGGCTGCGGCCAGCATGGCAACGGAAGCAAGCGCGAGCGAGAGGCGGCGTTTGGACGAAGAGAAAGTCATAGCAGGGCTCCTAGGTAAGTCGAAGAATCGGTGTCATTGGGAGAAGACGCGGCCGCCTTGCGCCGCTTGGGCCTGGCCGCGGTGTTCTGTTGCAGCGGCGCCAGCGCGTCGCGCAGTTGCGCAAGCGGATCGGTCGGCGCCTGCACACGCAGCGCTGACTGGACGGTGCCGATGTGCGCAGCCATCAGGGCTTCGGCGGCGGCGTGGTCGCCCCGTTCGAGTGCGGCAACGATCTGCACGTGGTCTTCGCAAGACTGCACCGCGTCGTGCGTGCTCTGATAGAGCATGGCGATCAACGTGGTGCGCGCCGTGAAGTCGCGCAGCGTGTCGGCCAGCAGCGTGTTGCCCAGGCACTCGGCCAGGCACACATGGAAGTCGCCCAAGAGAAAGCTGCGGTTGCCGACGTCGCTTTCCTTCAGCGCCGCCTTTTCACGCTGAAGGTGCGCCTTCAGCTGGCGCAGCGCGGTCTTGTCGATCTTGCCGGCGCTGCCCGTACTGCGGATCAGGCCAAGCTCGATGACGCGGCGCGCCTCGAAGGCTTCGCGTGCTTCTTCCTGCGAAGGCTCGATAACGAACCAGCCGCGCCGGGCGCTCACCGTCACGATGCCACGTGCCGCCAGCCGGGTGAGGGCTTCGCGCACGATGGTGCGGCTGCAGTCGAACAGCATGGCCAACTGCTGTTCGCCCAGGCGCGAGCCTGGAGCGAGCTTCTGCGCCATCACCGCTTCGACGATGCGTGCACTGATTTCGGATGCGGATGTAGACATTGGTCTGCATACCAGCAGCTTTTGTGCCAACTGGTATGCAAGATATGTGCACCGAAATGGGTTTGCGCTGCATGCCGGTGGTGCGTGGCGCTTGTTTTGGCGCCGCTGTTCAGGGCGGCGCACCCGCCGACGGGGTACCTTTCTCCGCGAATGTCCCCCGGCCTGCGGCCTCCTCCTTTATTTCGCTGCGCAAGGCACCCCGCCAGCGGGTGCGTTGCATAGAGCCGCGGTTGATCAGCGGTAAACCACGAGCGTGCCCATGCCCTGAATCGACACCCCCAAAACCGCCAGCAAATCAATCCATCCGCGCGCCCGAAGCCTTCACCGCCCTGTCCCAGCGCGGCGTTTCGGTGGCAAGAAAGCGCGCGAAATCCTCGCTGCCCAAATAGGCCGGGTCCGCCCCCTGGCTCACCATGCGGTCACGCACCTCGGGGCTGGTCAGCACTTGCTTGAACGCATCGCTCAGTCTGGCGACCACGTCCTTGGGAGTGTCCTTCGGGGCGAAGAAGCCGTAGAAGCCGACCACCTCGAAGCCCTTCACGCCCGATTCGATCACAGTGGGTACGTCCGGCAGTGCAGGGTTGCGTTCGCGGCTGGTCACGGCCAGGGCGCGCACCTTGCCTTGCTTGTGATAGTTGGCCGCCTGCGGAATCGATTCGGCCATGAACTGCACCTGCCCGCCCATCAGGTCCGTAAAGGCCGGGGCGCTGCCGCGGTAGGGGATGTGCACCATGAAGATGCCTGTCGCCGTCTTGAACATCTCGGGCACCAGGTGACTGATGCCGCCGTTGCCCGCAGAGCCGTAGTTGACCTGTCCGGGCCGCGTCTTGGCGTAGTCGACGAACTGCTTGAGGCTTTGCACCGGCAGCTTGGGCGTCACCAGCAGGGCCAGCGGCTGCATTGCGGTGCGCGCAATGGGCACGAAGTCGCGCTGCGTGTTGTAGGGCAGCTTGCTGTAGAGCGCGCCATTGATCACCGCCACGCCGGTGTTCGCCAGCATCAGCGTGTAGCCGTCGGCCGGGCTCTTGGCCACCGCGTCGGCACCCACCGAGCCGCCCGCCCCGGGCTTGTAGTCGACGATCAACGGCTGGCCGAGCACGGCCTGCAGCTTGTCGGTCAGGAGGCGCGCGTGCTGGTCCAGAGGGCCGCCGGCCGGAAAGCCGATGACCACCTTGATCGGCTTGTCGGGATAGGCGGCCAGGGCGGGGGCGGCCGCGCCGAACGACGCGATGGAAAAGCCGCCAGGATGGCGGCGCGGACGGGGTGAGCCATGGATCGTCTCCTCTTTTTAGTGGAGACGATCATAAGCAGCAGCGCTAGCCTGCCAGCGTCGCCTTCAGCGTGATCTCCGGCACGCTGGCCAACGCCTTCGACAGCGGGCAGCCCGCCTTGGCGGCGGCTGCAATCTGCTGGAACTTGGCTTCGTCCAGGTTCGGCACGGTGGCGTCCAGCTCGAGCGCGATGCGGTCGATCTTGAAGCCTTCGCCGTCCTTCGCCAGCCGCACCGCGGCCCTGGTGTCTACCTTGGTGGCGGTGAAGCCTTCTTTCTCGAGCGCGAAGGCAAAGGCCATCGTGAAGCAGGCCGCGTGGGCCGCGCCGACGATCTCCTCGGGGTTGGTGCCGCGCTTGTCATCCTCGAAGCGGCTCGCGAAGCCGTAGGGGTAGTCCTTGAGGGCGCCGGTCTCGGTGCTGATCTGGCCCTTGCCGGTCTTGCCGGCGCCTTCCCAGTGAACGCTTGCGTGCTTGTCTGCTGCCATGGGAGTTCCTTCTTTGCGGTGGGTGGATAGAGGGAGCGACAGGTATCGCGCGAAAAGCCCGCCGTGTCTGTAGTCGCACGGCGCGTGCGCGATCTGTCCAAAGTGAGAAGAATGGGCGTCACCAAGGTGACGCTCCGGGGGGCTTCCCCGATGGGAGGCGCGGCCGGGGCGGCTTAGGCTGCGGGCTGCCTTTTTTCTTTCTCTCTTCGTTCGCCCGCCTTGACCATGCAACAACGCCCGCATCACAAGTTCTGGCCCAAGCGCCTTCCGCATTCGATCACCGTTCCCGCCACCTCGTTGTGGCACAACCTCGCAACCTCGGCGGCGCGCTACCCCGACAAGGCTGCGCTCGTGTTCTTCGGCCGGGTAATGAGCTACCGTGAATTCGCCGGCCAGGTCGAGCGCCTGGCCGGCACGCTGCATGCCATGGGCGTGAAGCGCGGCGACCGCGTGGTGCTGAACATGCAGAACTGCCCGCAGCTCGTGATCGCGCATTTCGCGATCCTGCGTGCCAACGCCGTGGTGGTGCCCGTCAACCCGATGAACCGGGCCGAAGAGCTCAAGCACTACATCGTCGACCCCGATGCGAAGGTGGCCATCACCACCGGCGACCTGGCCGCCGAGCTGGCCAAGGCCAGCAATGCACTTCCGCGCGGGCAGCAGCTCGACCATCTCATCGTGACCCAGTTCACCGATGCCTTCGACGCCGATGCAAGCGGCGACGACGCGCCCGCGCCGGCATGGAAAGAATGGCTCACCACCCGCCACCCGCTGCCCGAACTGGCACAAGGCAAGGCGATGGCCTGGACCGATGCGCTGTCGGCCGGCCATGCGGCGCCCGAGCATGTGGTGGGCGCCGACGACATGGCACTGCTGCCCTACACCAGCGGCACCACCGGCCTTCCCAAGGGCTGCGTGCACCACCATTCGAGCCTCATGCACAACGCGGTGGCCGGCCAGCTCTGGGGCCAGGCCACGTCCGAAGCGGTGGTGCTGGCGGTGGTGCCCATGTTCCACATCACCGGCGTGGTGAGCATGATGCACACCTCCATCCTCGCGGCGGGCACGCTGGTCATCATGCCGCGCTGGGACCGCGAGGTGGCAGGCCGGCTCATCTCGCGCTGGAAGGTGACCAGCTGGACCAATATCCCCACCATGGTGATCGACCTCATGGCCAGCCCCAACTTCGCGAGCTACGACCTGTCGAGCATCACGCACATCGGCGGCGGGGGCGCCGCCATGCCGCAGGCGGTGGCGCAGCGCCTGTTCGAGCAATACGGCCTCAAGTACCAGGAGGGCTACGGTCTTACCGAAACCGCGGCGCCGTCGCACACCAACCCCTCGGACCACCCCAAGCAGCAGTGCCTGGGCATTCCCTTCATGAGCACCGACGCGCGCGTGGTCGACCCCGACACGCTCGCCGAAATGCCCATCGGCGAATCGGGCGAGATCATCATCCACGGCCCCGAGGTGTTCCAGGGCTACTGGAAACGGCCTGACGCGACGAGGGCCGCGTTTGTCGAATTCGAGGGCAAGCGCTTCTTCCGCTCGGGCGACATGGGCCGCATGGACGAGGACGGCTATTTCTTCATCACCGACCGGCTCAAGCGCATGATCAACGCGAGCGGCTTCAAGGTGTGGCCCGCCGAGGTGGAGCTGCTGATGTTCCGCCACCCCGCCATCCAGGAGGCCTGCGTCATCTCCACCAAGGACAACTACCGCGGCGAATCGGTCAAGGCCGTGGTGGTGCTGCGCGCCACGCACAAGAACACCACCGAGCAGGAGATCATCGACTGGTGCCGCGAGAACATGGCCGTCTACAAGATCCCGCGCAAGGTGCAGTTCGTCGACGCGCTGCCCAAGAGCGGCAGCGGCAAAGTGATGTGGCGGCTGCTGCAGGAAGACGAGAACGAGACTGCCGCGTAACAGCGGGTTCGTGGGCGAGGGCCGGGGCAGTTCGCAACGAGAATCCGTGACTTTCTCCGCCACGTTCCTTCTCTCTCTCTCTCTGCTCCATGCGTTTGCGTTCTCTCGCCGCCGTCTGCCTCGCGCTCCTTCCACTGCTTTCACCCCAGTTGTCGCACGCGGCCCCGCCGCGAACCTGCCTCGTTGTGGGCATCAGCGACGGCGACACGCTCACCGCCCGCTGCGGGCGCTTCGGCTCCTACGAGGAAGTGAAGGTACGCATCGCCGCCATCGACGCACCGGAGCGCGCCCAGCCCTACGGACAGCGCAGCCGGCAGGCTCTGAGCCGCCTGTGCTACTTCGAACAGGCCGTGATCACCGAGCGCGACACCGACCGCTACGGCCGCACGGTGGCCGACGTGAACTGCGACGGGCAGGACGCCGGAACGCGGATGGTGGCCGAAGGGTGGGCCTGGGTGTACGACTTCAACGGCATCGCCACGCGGCGCGGCGGCGGCTTGTTCAAGCTGCAGGAAAGCGCGCGTGAGCAGCGCCTGGGCCTGTGGGCCGGTGCCAAGCCGACCGCGCCGTGGGAGTGGCGGCGCCGCGAGCGCGAGAACCGCGCGAACGATTCGCTGTTCTGAGCGGCTTGACGGGAGCGGTTAGACAGCCCCTTGCGTCAGGCAGCTTCCCGCAAATTTGCTGCTAAGACTCGCTCTTGCCCTGCACGTCCGCCACCACGCGCGCGTTGCGCTGGAAGCTCCAGTACGCGCTGGCCCAGTCCATCATCACGACGATGCGGTTGCGAAAGCCGATGAGGAAATACGCGTGCGCAAACAGCCAGAAGAGCCATGCGAGCCGCCCGCTGAAGCGCAGCGGGCCCAAGGGCGTGCCCAGGTCGACCACCGCCGAGTTGCGGCCGATGGTCGCCAGGTTGCCGTAGTCGCGATAGCGAAAAGGCACGGTCGGCGTACCGGCGATGCGGCGAAGAATGTTCGAGGCGGCGGCGCGGCCCATCTGCTTGGCGCCGGGCGACACGCCCGGCACGGGCTTGGGCGGCTTGCCGGGCGCGTGGCTCATGGCGGCCGCAAGGTCACCGACCACGCTGATTTCGGGGTGGCCGGCCAGGCTCTGGTCGGGCTCGACCTTGATGCGGCCCGCGCGGTCGCATTCGGCGCCGGTCGCTTCGCCCAGCATTCGGCCCAGCGGCGAGGCGGCAACGCCCGCGGCCCACACCACGCAACTGCTCTCGATGCGGTAGCCGGTGGCCGGCGCGCCGTCTGCGCCGCCGCCTGACTGCACTTCGAGTCCGTTGGCATCGATGGCCGTCACCCGCGCATTGAGCCGCACTTCGACGCCGAGCTTTTCCAACTGCTCCAGCGCTTTCTGGCTCAGGCTTTCCGGCATGGCCTGCAGCACGCGCGGGCCGCCTTCGACCAGCAGCACCTGCGCGCTGCTGGGGTCGATGTGGCGGAACTCCCCGGACAGCGTGTGCTTGGCAATTTCAGCCAGGGTGCCGGCCATTTCGACACCCGTCGGCCCGGCACCGATCACGACGAATGTCAGCAATGCGCGGCGGCGCTGCGGGTCAGTGGCGGTTTCGGCCGCCTCGAACGACATCAGCACGCGCCGGCGGATTTCGAATGCATCGGCCAGCGTCTTGAGGCCGGGCGCGAGGGGTGCCCATTCGTCGTGGCCGAAATAGCTGTGGGTGGCGCCGGCCGCAACGATCAGGTGGTCATAGCTCACCCGGCTGCCGTTGGTCAGCTGAACCGCGCGGCCCGCCGCATCGATGGCGCTCACTTCGCCCAGCAGCGTGGTGATGCGTGGCTGCTTGCGGAAGAGGGTGCGCACTGGCGCTGCGATCGAAGGTGCGGCAAGCCCGGCGGTCGCCACCTGGTAGAGCAGGGGCTGGAACAGGTGGTGATTGGTTTTCTCGATCACCGTCACGTCCACGTCGGCGCTGTCGAGCCTGCGGGCAGCTTCGAGCCCGCCGAACCCGCAGCCGACGATGACGACGTGGGGGCGGGTGGAGGCGTTGTTCGTTTGCATCGAGCGGATGATACGCAGCCGCCCTGCAAGCCGGCGCGTCTTGTGCCAAAGTAGCTCCCCCCGACGGTTTGGCGCCCTTTCAGCAAGAGAGCGAGGGCGAGAACTTGTCCTACGTACCGCTGCAATACGAATCGGCTACAACGAGCAGTTGCCCGACTGGAGACACCATGACGCTTTCCCGGCCGATCGCCCAGGCGGCGAGCGCATTGCGCGAAAAGTTTCGCGAAGTGCGCGCCGCCAGCCTGTCGCTCGCCGCACCGCTCTCCGCCGAAGACCAGTGCATCCAGTCGATGCCCGACGCGAGCCCGACCAAGTGGCACCTTGCGCACACGACCTGGTTTTTCGAGACCGTGCTGCTGCAGCCTCACTCCGCAGGCTACCGGCCGTTCGATGTGCGCTTTCATTACCTCTTCAACTCGTATTACGAGGCGCTCGGCCCGCGGCATCCGCGGCCGCAGCGGGGGCTGCTTACGCGCCCCTCGGTGAGCGAGGTACATGCCTATCGCAGCCATGTCGACGAGGCGGTGCTCGCGCTGCTCGACCGCGACATTGCCGACCAGGACTGGGCCGACATCGAGCCCATCGTCACGCTGGGCCTGCACCATGAACAGCAGCACCAGGAACTGCTGCTCACCGACATTCTTCATGCCCTGTCATGCAACCCGCTGCTGCCCGCCTACAAGCCGGCGGCGGGGCCCGCGCTGCGGCTGGCCGCAGTGCCGCCGGCCATGCGCTGGCTGCCGCAGCCCGGCGGGGTGGTGCAGGTGGGCCATGAGGGGGCGCGGCAAGGCTTTGCCTTCGACAACGAAACGCCGCGCCACGATGCGCTGCTTCAGCCCTATGCCATTGCCGACCGGCTGGTGAATTGCGGCGACTACGCCCAGTTCATTGCCGATGGCGGCTACAAGCGGCCCGAGCTCTGGCTGTCCGACGGGTGGGCCGCGGTGCAGGCGCAGGGCTGGCGGCATCCGGCCTACTGGCTGGAGCCTGACGATCCGCGGCTCGGCCCACAGCAGCACCAGGGCGGCTGGCATGTGTTCGGTTTGCACGGCGTGCGGCCCATGGAGGCCGATGCGCCGGTCTCGCAACTGAGTTTTTATGAGGCCGCCGCGTACGCTGAATGGGCCGGCGCGCGGCTGCCCACCGAATTCGAGTGGGAGGCCGCATTCGACGCGTCCGGCATTTCGCAGATGACCGGCCATGTCTGGCAGTGGACGCGTTCCTCGTACGACCCCTACCCCGGTTTCAGGCCCATGCCCGGCATTGCCGCCGAATACAACGGCAAGTTCATGGTGGGCCAACTGGTGTTGCGCGGTGGCAGCGTGGCCACGCCGGCAGGGCACACGCGGCCCAGCTACCGCAACTTTTTTCCGCCGGCGGCGCGCTGGCAGTTCTCGGGGCTGCGGCTCGCGAAAGACATCTGAAATCATGCGCAATCCAACATCCTCGTCATCTTTGTCTTTTGCCGCCGCACAACAGCAGCGCCAGCCTGCGGTGCCGGCCCCCGCCGCTGCTGCGAGCGAACCGCCCCTCTGCGAATTCGGCCGCGCGATGCAGGCGGGTCTTGCACGCAGGCCGCGCAGCATTTCACCCAAGTTCTTCTACGACGCGGCCGGCTCGCAGCTGTTCGACCGCATCTGTGAATTGCCCGAGTACTACCCCACGCGCACCGAGCTGAGCATCCTCGGCGAACGCGCCGGCGAGATTGCCGAGCAGATCGGCCCCGGTGCCGAAATCGTGGAGTTCGGTGCCGGCTCCCTGACCAAGGTGCGGCTGCTGCTGGACGCGCTCGAGGCGCCCAGGCGCTATCTGCCCATCGACATTTCTGGCGAGCACCTGCAGGCCGCCGCCGACCGGCTGAAGGCCGACTACCCCGAGCTGGTGGTGCAGCCAATTGCGGCGGACTACACCATGCCGCTGGTGCTGCCGGCGCCGATGCCCGGCGCGGGCAAGCGCGTGGGGTTTTTTCCGGGGTCGACGATCGGGAATTTCGAGCCTGATGAAGCGCTGGCTTTTCTGCAGCTTGCCGCGCGGATGCTGCGAGGGGGCGGGCTGCTGATCGGCGTCGATCTGGTGAAGGACCCGGCTCGTCTGCACGCGGCTTACAACGATGCGCAAGGGGTGACGGCTGCGTTCAACCTGAATTTGCTGCGGCGCGCCAATGCCGAGCTCGATGCGGACTTTGATCTGGATGGCTTTGCGCATTCGGCGTTCTACAACGCGCCGAGACAGCGGATCGAGATGCACTTGGTGAGCCGTCGGGCTCAGTCTGTTTCACTGCACGGTGAGCGGTTCGGGTTCGAGGAAGGGGAGACGATTCATACCGAGTACTCGCACAAGTTCACTGTGGATGGGCTGCGGGCGCTGGCTGTGAAGGCGGGGTTTCGGCCGTTGGCGGTTTGGACGGATCCTGAGAGGCTTTTTAGTGTGCATTGGCTGGGGGCCTGATTCTTTTTTGGTTTGTTTGCTTCCCGAGGCCGGGATTCCGCCCGGCGGACGACTCAATGCCAGTCACTGCGGCGCGCAGCGCCGCAGTGGCTTGGTGGCCGAGCGAAGCAAAGGCCCGGGTGGGCTGCACCCCCTCTGTATGCGCCGAGGAGCGGAGGGTTTCGCGGATCAGGGCCGCAGCTGTTTGAGCGCAGCGAGTTCTGCGGACCCCGCGAAAACCGAGCACCGCAGGTTGCCCGTAGCGAAGCGCAGGGTCGCAGACAGTGGGGTCGCCTTTTCTTTGCTTACTTTCTTTTGGCGAAGCAAAGGATCAGGGCCGCAGCTGTTTGAGCGAAGCGAGTTCTGCGGACCCCGCGAAACCTGAGCACCGCAGGTTGCCCCGTAGCGCAGCGCAGGGGTCGCAGACAGTGGGGTCGCCTTTTCTTTGCTTACTTTCTTTTGGCGAAGCAAAAGAAAGTGAGTCCGCCGCCGGGCGGAATCCCGGCCTCGGGAAGCAACCCAAGCCAGCAGATCAAAGAGTCAGAGCGTATGACTCCGATCCCCCTCCCCAAACCCCATCGCCTCCCAAGCCTCCCCCACAGCAAACCCCACAACCTTGAACAGCTCCCCCATCTCATGCTCATGAATGAGCCGAGCCGCCATTCCCCTCTCCGCAGCAGAGCCCTGCTCCATCCTCGCAAGCAACCCGCAGTTCAACAGAAACCGAGCCTGGCTGGTATAGCCCAGCACTTCGAGCCCCGCCTCCTGCCCCGCAAGCGCAATGCCCGTGAAGTTGACGTGCGCGGTGATGTCCTTGTAGCCCACGTCGGACAGCGGATCGCCGTCGGCCTGGTGCGCGCGGTGGCACATCACGGTTCCCATGTGGCGCTGCGGGTGGTAGTACTCGCGCTCCGGAAAGCCGTAGTCGATGAAGAAGGCCGCGCCCTTCGTCAGGCGGTCCGCCAAGGTCGCGACGAACGCCTCGGCCTGATGATGGATTTCGGTCAGGTAGTCGTGCTCGCCCGGCACCTCGAGCGGCGGCCGCAGTCCGGTCTCTCGGTCGGCCCAGGTCCAGCCGGAACCTTGCGCATCGCGCACGATGCCGCGCTCGAACCATCGGCCGCCCACGCGCGCCAGCAATTGCACCGGCATTGCGTCGAGCACCTCATTGCCAATCACCACGCCTTGCATCGATTCGGGCAGTTCGGCGAGCCAATCGACGCGGTCTGCGTAGCGCACCAGTGCCTGCTGCTGGCGCTCCCGCAAGGTGCCTGAAAGATCGACGATGCGATATCGCACGTCGCTGCGGCCGATTTCATCCAATGCATGCAGCAACTGCACGGCCAGGGCGCCGGAGCCGGCGCCGAATTCCCAGACCGTGTCGGTGCCGGTCTTCTGCAGCGCCTCGGCCACCTGCGCGGCAAGCGCCTGGCCGAACATGGGCGTGAGTTCGGGGGCGGTCACAAAGTCGCTGCCCGAAGACGGCATGTGGCCGAACTTGGCCGAGGTGTTGGCGTAGTAGCCCAACCCCGGGGCATACAGGGCCAGCGCCATGAAGCGGTCGAACCCGATCCAGCCACCGGCGCGCTCCACGGCGCGGGCGATCAGGGTGTCGAGGGCGATGGGTAAACTGTTCGTCGTCTTTGTCGTCACCCCCCGATTGTCCCTTCTCTGCCCGCATGAGCACAGCACCGCTTTCTTCAGGCCCCCGCACCGTCCTCGTCACGGGTGCGGGCCGCCGGCTGGGGCGCGAGATTGCGCTGGCGCTGGCCACAGGGGGCTGGCAGGTGGCGGTGCACTACCGCAGCTCACGCGCGGAAGCCGAGCAAACGTCCGCCGAATGCGCGGGCCTTTCGGGCAACTCGGCGGTTTTCGAAGCCGACCTGCTCGACGAAGGCGCCACCCGTGCCTTGCTGCCGCGCGTGGCGGCGCATTTCGGCGGGGTCGACGCGGTGGTTCACAGCGCGGCACTCTTCGAGCATGACGACGCGGCCAGCTTCAGCTATGCCCTCATGGAGCGCCATGCGCGCAGCAACACCGGCGCGGCCATTCTGCTGGCGCAGGCGCTGCGCGACCACCTGGCGCTGCGCGATGCGCAAGGCGCGGTGGTGCACCTGCTCGACCAGAAGCTCTGGAACCCGAACCCCGACTTCCTGAGCTACACGCTCTCCAAAGCCGCTCTGGAAGCTGCCACGCCCATGCTGGCGCTGGCGCTCGCACCGCGGGTGCGGGTGGTCGGCGTGGCGCCGGGCCTCACGCTTTCGAGCCACATGCTGGACGAAGAAAAGTTTGCGCAGTTGCACAAGCTGTCGCCGCTGGGCCGCTCTTCCACGCCGGCCGATGTGGTGGCCACGGTGAAATTTGCGCTGGAGAACAACTCGATCACCGGCACCACGCTGCTGGTGGACGGCGGCCAGCACCTGATGAGATTCGAGCGCGATTTCTCGCTCATGTGAGCACCACCAACACCATGTCTTCCATACCGCACGGCCATCAGACACTCACCCTCCAGGGGCTGCGCTTCGACGCCAACCTGGGCATCCTGGAGCAGGAAAAGCGGGCGCCGCAGCCGATCCTGGTCGACGCCGAACTCAACCTGGGGCCGCAGCCGCTGCTGCCGCAGGACGACGACATCTTCCATGTGCTCGACTACCGCAAGGTGCGCCGCATCATCATCGACGAGTGCACCGCCGAGCACGTGAACCTGCTCGAAAGCCTGATCGGCAAGCTCGCGCAGCGGCTGCTGCAACTGCCCGGCGTGCGCGGCGTGCGGGTGAAGATTGCCAAGCTCGAAATCTTCGACGATTGCGAGGTGGCTATCCGCATCGAAGCCGGGGAATGGTGATCCAAGGCAAAATCGGGGGTCTTCCCCTCATTTGCCTGAAGTAGTCCACCAATGAACGCCGTCTGGATCGACGAGGCGCCCGTCGCCGGCGCCGCCACCAATTCCCTGAAGATCGAGCGCGAAACGCACAAGCTCGAAAAGCGCCTGTGCCGCGAGGTGGGCCGCGCCATCGTCGACTACAACATGATCGAAGAGGGCGACAAGGTCATGGTGTGCGTCTCGGGCGGGAAGGACAGCTACGCCATGCTGGACATCCTGCTCAAGCTGAAGGCACGCGCGCCGATTCACTTCGACATCGTGGCGGTGAACC